>NZ_JBWBYV010000004.1:0-66915 GCF_056174685.1 Janthinobacterium sp. BHSEK | reverse complement strand
TGGGCCGCAGCTAAGCCGACCTACGGAACACGCCATCGTAGGTCGTAGGTCGGATTAGCGGGGCCGCCGAGGCCCGGAGGGCGTAATCCGACACCAGCGGTCACGAATAATCCGCGTCCAGCTCGGAACCCGCGTAATTCTCCAGGTCCTCGAACAGGCTCTTCATGCTGGCCCGCGTGAGGATTTTCTGCACCACGGTGCAGCTGCGGCGGTAGGCGGCGATGCGGTCGAGCAGCACGGGGTGATGCTGCACGGGCACCTTGGCCACCAGGGCGGCCCAGCCTTCCTCGAAGTCCGGCTTGTTCTTGCGCACGGAACGCACGAAACGCTCGAACTCCTTTTGACCCGTGCGCGCGATGATGCGCCCGCCGCCTTCGATGGCGAAAATGATGGCCAGCGCGATGACGCCCTCGGCATTCAAGTCGCTGTCGCTGACGGGGCCGTTGTCGTGGTGGCGGCGCAGCCAGCCGGCCAGGCGCACGACGGCTTGCACTTCCTTGCGCTGTTGCAACTGCAACGCATACTTTTCATAGCCGGCCCAGTTCTGGTTCGGGTCGGCCTGGCAAATATCGATGAACAGCTCGCGCAAACGGCGTGCAAGGTAGACGGGGTCCTGGTCGTATTCGCCGACGAGGGCGTCTTCCGGCAGCTGCGACAGGTCCTTGATCAGGCGAAAACCCACCTGGAACGCGTGCTCGGCGCCGTGCTCGACGAGGAAGTCGAGCGCGGCCTGATCGCCCTCATGCGTGACGGCCTGCTCCAGGCCCAAGGACACGCCGCCCACCGTCAGGTACAGCGCCTTCTGGATGCCGTCGGCCGTGCGTTCATTCGTGAACTTCTCGGCCACCATGGCCGTGATGCCCGTCAATTCGTCGGCCAGGTTCAGCGCCGCATCCTCGCGCGGGTCACCCGGCAACAGCTTGATGGCGCGCACCAGGCGCGGAAGATTCTCTACAACAATTGCTGGCAGCATTAGTGATTCCCTGCTTTCATTACGAGAAGATGCCCGTGCCCAGGCTGCGGCGCGTGCTGGAACGCGGCGCGCTGCGCGTGCTCGGCACTTGCTTGCGCAGGCGGTACAGCAATTCCTTGGTACTGCGCTGCAACATGGTCGGTTCTTCGTCCGGGTCGTCCGAGTATTCCGCGTCGGCCAGGTCGGCGCTGTGGCGGAAGTCGGGGAACAGCTCGAACAGCGAGCGGTCCCAGCCGTCTTCATTCGCTTGCGCCAGCTCAATGGCCAGCGGCACGACGTCGTTGTCGGACGAGGTCACGCCCGTCACGTACGGTCCCTTGATGACGATCTCGCCCGCCACTTCGAGGATTTCCTTCGGCGCCATCGAGAACAAAATGGCGAACGCCGTGGCGCCCCAGTCGGTGGCGGATGCTTCCAGCAGCAGCTCGCGGCGGCGCTCTGCGTCGTCGGTGGAAAACACCACGCCGTGGATATGCGCGAACAGCGACTCGGCGATGCGCTCCGGATCGTCCTCGATCTGGTCGTCGCTCCAGGTGGCGGCGATGAAGGCCAGGCTGTCGGCCCAGGCCTTGGGCGGCACCAGCAGGGTCGCCAGCGACATCTTGCCGCCGTCGAAGCCGGCCAGGTGCAGGGCCGTCACTTGCGGCGGGATGGCGCTCAGCACTTCCACCACGGCAAGATCACCGTACTGGTCGGCCGCATCGGCAAACGCCTGCTCGGCGTGGCCCAGCGAACCGGACAGCACCAATTCCGTGACCTGTTTCGTCAGCGCGGGCAGATTGCTTTTTTGATCCGCATTTTGATCCTTGTTATCGGCCATGGTCATCTCCATCCTGGTCAAACATCTGGGCGAAATCGTCGGTGGCTTCGTCTTCATCAATCTCGTCGTCGCCGTCGTCATTGGCGGCCAGCTGGTCGAGCGACTGGTCGTCGTCGTCCCACAGGCGCGGATTCTTGTGCAGGAAGGCCGTGATGATGGCCTGGCGCGCCAGGTCGGGGAAGCTCTCTTCGATGGCGGCGTACATCTTCGCCGCTTCCGGCGCGGCGCAGGCAGCCATGGAAAACACGCGGGCCGGGTCGCCGAACTCGTAGTCTTCACTTTCGGCCAGCAAGCCTTTCGGGTCGCTGAAGGTGATGTGGTCGACCAGCGCGAAGGCCAGCATATTCACGTCTTCGATGCCGCCGCCGCTGGCATACTCGCCGACCAGCGCGTCGACCATGCTCTTGTAGTTCTTGCGGTTCGGCGGGTCGCCGAGGATGCCTTCGATCTGGCCGTCCAGCTCGCGCGACTGGTACGCGAATTCAGGGTGTACTCTTCTCATGCTGTGCTTTCCAATGTGATGCTTGGTACTTTTACATAAAGGCAAAAGCACCATTGTTTGTTGTTTTTTAAATCATCCCAACTGTACCGCGTCTCACAGAACCGTAGCGAGCGGCAGTGAGTTGTGGCTAAGAAGCGCAACCGTACTTTAGTACGGTGAGCATCGCAGGCCGCAAATCACGACGCGCAGTAGGTTATGTGAGACGCCCTCAGTCCGCAGGAAGGACCGTGCCGTGAAGGCGGAACACGCCGCACCACAGGGCATAGGCTTCCGCTTCCGGATCGATGATGATGCGGTGGTTCACGCTCTGGTCGTATTCGGCGCGCTTGGCCGGGTCGGCCAGGATTTCATACGCCTTGGTGACGCTCTTGAAGCGCGCCTCGGCGCCGGGGGCCTGGTTGCGGTCGGGGTGGAAGCGCATGGCCAGCGAACGGTAAACTTTCTTGATTTCATCGTCGCTGGCATTGGGCGCGACACCGAGGACGTTATACAAATTTTCCATAAATGGCTCCGGGGTCACGTTTTGTTTGCTAATTAAAGGCGAATTATCCTATAGAACGGCGCCCGCGTCGCTTGCATGCTGGGAAATGGGGCCAAATACGTGCTTATAAAGCGCTTGCGGTACGGTAAAATGCTTTTTACTGTCACTCTTCCGCATTGATCAATGAGCAACGATAAACCGAATACCGCCGCGCCAGCGCTGGCGCCCAATTTCTTGCGTAACATCATCGAAGCCGACCTGGCTGCCGGCGCCCACGTGCGTCCCGGCCTGCCCCAGGTGATCACGCGTTTCCCGCCGGAGCCGAACGGCTATCTGCACGTGGGCCACGCCAAGTCGATCTGCGTCAACTTCGGCCTGGCGCGCGATTACGCCGGCCAGTGCAACCTGCGCTTCGACGACACCAATCCGGCCAAGGAAGAGCAGGAATACGTCGACACCATCATGGACAGCGTGAAATGGCTGGGCTTTGACTGGGAACCGAAACATGCCGATGGCCAGAGCCACCTTCACTACGCCAGCGACTATTTCGACCAGCTGTACGCGATGGCCGAATACCTGATCACGGCCGGCTTTGCCTACGTGGACAGCCAGAGCGCCGAAGACATGGCCGCCAACCGGGGCAATTTCGGCCAGGCCGGCAAGAATTCGCCGTTCCGCGACCGTCCGCGCGAGGAATCGCTGGCCCTGTTCCGCGCCATGAAGGCGGGCCAGTTCAAGGATGGCGAACACATCCTGCGCGCGAAGATGAGCGAAGACGCCATGAGTTCGCCGAACATGAACTTGCGCGACCCGGCCATCTACCGCATCCGCCACGCGCACCACCACCGCACGGGCGACGCCTGGTGCATCTATCCGATGTACGACTACACGCACCCGATCTCGGACGCGCTGGAAAACATCACGCATTCGATCTGCACGCTGGAATTCCAGGATCACCGGCCGTTCTACGACTGGCTGCTGGAAACCCTGGCCGCCGGCGGCTTCTTCCAGCAACCGGTGCCGCACCAGTTCGAATTCTCGCGCCTGAACCTGACCTACATCGTCACCAGCAAGCGCAAGCTGCGCCAGCTGGTGGAAGAAAAAATCGTCGACGGCTGGGACGACCCCCGCATGCCGACCCTGGTGGGCATGCGCCGCCGCGGCTACACGCCGGAAGCGATCCAATTGATGTGCGAACGCACGGGCGTGACGAAATCCGACGGCTGGATCGACTACAGCGTGCTCGAAGGCTGTTTGCGCGAAGACCTGGACCCGAAGGCGCCGCGCACGGTGGCCGTGCTGCGCCCGTTGAAATTGATCATCGACAACTTCCCCGAAGGCGAGAGCGTGGAATGCACGGCACCCGTGCATCCGCACTTCCCCGAGCGCGGCTTGCGCACCTTCCCCATCTCGCGCGAGCTGTGGATCGAGGAAGACGACTTCATGGAAGTGCCGAACAAGGGCTATTTCCGCCTGTATCCGCCGATCGACGACAAGCCGGGCAGCAAGGTTCGCCTGCGCTACGGCTACGTGATCGAGTGCACGGGCTTTGACAAGGATGCGGACGGCAAGGTCATCGCCGTGCATTGCAACTATTTCCCGGACAGCAAGTCGGGCACGGAAGGCAGCGCCAACTACAAGGTCAAGGGCAATATGCACTGGGTCAGCGCGCCGACGGCGATTGCCGCCGAAGTACGCCTGTACGACCGCCTGTTTACGGACCCGCAGCCGGACGCGGGCGGCAAGGACTTCAAGCTGGCCCTGAATCCGCTGGCCAAGGAAGTGGTGCAGGCGTGGCTGGAACCGGGCGCGGAACTGGCCCAGCCGGAACAGCGCTTCCAGTTCGAGCGCCACGGCTACTTCGCGGCCGACCGCGTCGACAGCCAGCCGGGCAAGCCCGTCTTCAACCGCATCGTCACCCTGAAAGACAGCTGGCAGCCTGCCAAATAAGGCGCCGGACCACTCACGAAAAAACCGCTGCGGCGGTTTTTTTTCGTTTCAGAGAAAAATATTGCCTGTTGACTATAATCACGATAGTTTTGTATATTATGCACCTGTTGAGCAATTTACAATGTCGATAGTGCTTGTACAACTCAGTCTAGCCACCGCCACCGAGGCGGCACCCGATTCCTATTCCTGATGTGGATGGCGATGTCTTCTACTGCTGGCGAACACCCCTTATCTGCTGAAAAAAGGCCGCTCTGGCTGCTTGGCTTTGCGATGTCGATGATGGTGGGCCTGCTGTTCTACATGGCCGCCGCGCTGTCGGTCGAGAACGATGCCAGCGACCTGTTCGACAATCTGGCGCGCAATACCCAGAAAAATATCGAATCGCGCGTCCGCTCGTATGCCAACCTGCTGCGCGGCACGGCCAGCCTGTTCCGCGCCAACGAACACGTGAGCCGCGACCAATTCCACCGCTACGTGGAAAACATCGCCTTACAGCACAACTATCCGGGCGTGATGAACCTCAATTACAGCCAGGAACTCGACGAGTCGCAGCGCAGCGCCTTCGAAGCGGCCATGCGGCGCGACTACCCGCCCGGGCGCGACGGCTATCCGGCGTTCGCCATCCATCCGCCCGCCCCGCGCGCCCAGTATTCCGTGCTGGTGTACATCGAGCCGGTTGCCAGCGCCCCGGAAAAGTATGGTTATGACATCGCCGAGCGCCCCCTGATCGCCGAAGCGCTGGCGCAGTCGCGCGATTCCGGGCAGATCAGCAATTCCGGCGTGCCCGTGCCCATGGAAGGGCGGCCGCAGATGACGGGCATGGCCATGCGCCTGCCCGTGTACCGCTTCGGCATGCCGATCGACACGGTGGAGCAAAGGCGCGCGGCTTACCAGGGTTCCGTCGGCATCGGCTACGACCTGGTGACGATGATGCGCAGCGCGCTGGCCGACATGCCGGTACGCAACGTGCGCCTGACCTTGTTCGATATCGGCCCGCAGGCGCGCGCGCCGCTGCAACTGCCGCACGACATGCGCCCCATTTTCGACAGCACGACGGCGGGCATGCACGCGCCATGGTGGCTGCCAGGCAACTCGGGCCGCTATCTGAGCAGCACGATCCTGATCGAACATAATGGCCGCATGTGGCAAGCGCTGTTCAGCGTGCGCAAGAGCGACCTGTATACGCGCTTCGACGCCTTTTTGCCGTGGCTGGCCCTGCTGATCGGCTTTGCCAGCACCATGCTGCTGTACATCCTGTTCCACACGCTGGCGTCGTCGCGCCGGCGCGCCATCCAGATGGCGACGGGCATGACGGAGGAGTTGCGCGCCAGCCAGATCCGCCTGCAGCTGTCGCACCAGAAACTGCGCCGCCTGGCGGCCCATGCCGACCAGATCAAGGAAGAAGAGCGCAAGCGCATCGCGCGCGAAATCCACGACGACCTGGGACAGAACCTGCTGGTGCTGCGCATCGATGCCGACATGCTGGCCTCGCGCACGCAGCGCCGCCACCCGCGCCTGAACGCCCGCGCCCGCTCAACCCTGGAACAGATCGACGCCACCATCAAGAGCGTGCGGCAGATCATCAACGACCTGCGCCCTACCGTGCTGGACCTGGGCGTGAATGCGGCCGTCGAATGGCAGGTGGCGCAATTTCGCCAGCGCACGGGCATCGCTTGCGAAGTGAGCGAAAGCCATGACGACATTTGCCTGAGCGACCAGTGCGCGACGGCACTGTTCCGCATCCTGCAAGAGTCACTGAGCAATATTTCCCAGCATGCCAACGCCAGCCGCGTGCAGGTCAAGCTGGAAAAGTGCCGCGATACGGTGTCGATGAGCATCAGCGACAACGGCGTGGGCGCGGCCATCGACGGGCGCAACAAGCTGGGCTCGTTTGGCCTGGTGGGGATCGAGGAACGTATCAAGTTGCTGGGAGGCACTTTCTACATCGAAAGCAGCCCCGGCGCCGGCATGAGCGTGCACGTCAGCGTACCGCTGGGCGCGGACGCCACCGCGTTTCCCTACCAGGAAGACAGCCGGACCAGCGCCTGACAGGCGGACCGCATGAAGCAAGCTCAGCTTGCATATTTCGTAATTAGATGCAATATTGATGTAGAACAACTAAACCCCTGCCCACCATGGGCCAGGCATTCATCGACTACTTGCCAGGAGTATATACCCAGCGCTTTCCCTTGTTTTACCGTATTTCCCACAACGCTCTTTACAAAAGGACATTCATGGATACGAACGACAGTTTCAAGGCAATTGCCGATTTGAATTTGGACGCGATCAAGGTCAAGCTGATGCACCGGGAGTCAGGCGAAGGATGGAGTCTGGAGAAGGCGAATGCGGTGGAATTCGAATACCGCCGCTTCCTGATCCTGATGAAACAGTTTCCGGAAGAAGAAACGGCGCCGCTGATGGACGTCGATACCTTCTGGCACTACCACATCCTCGACACCCTGAAATATGCGGCCGACTGCGAACAGGTCTTCGGCTACTTCCTGCATCATTTCCCGTACATCGGCCTGCGCGGCGAAGACGACGAAGCGGCGCACCATCGCGTGGGCGAGCGCATGAAACAGCTGTATGAGCAAACGTTCGGGGAAGATTATATCCGCGCGGAAACGGCGTATTCGGGGCGTGCCGTACAGGCGGCGTATTCGGGACGGGCGGTACAGGCGGCGTATTCGGGACGGGCGGTACAAACAGCATTTTCCAGCGCCGCGGTACAGGCCACCGCCTACTCGGGCCGGGCCGTGCAGACGGCGTTTTCCAGTGCGGCCGTGCAGGCGACGGCATATTCGGGCCGCGCGACGGGCGCTGCCAGCACCGCATTTTCCAGCGCGCCTGCCACACTGGCCGCTGCGGTGGTCAAGTCGTCCACGACCGGCCTGGAGATGGGGCGTTTCTATGTCGATCGTCCGGTACTGAACCGCGACCCGCAATAGAAAAGCGGAAAACAGATGTGGCTGCCGCACGCGGCAAGCCTGACTTACCCAGACGGCACCTCTCAGTTTGCCGTCTGTCAGGCGCTCTTAGGCAGCCATCAACTCGCGCAGTTCACGGATGCTGAAATCGCTGATTTCATGCATGCGGATGAGGATCGTGGCGCCGATCGGCAAGGTGTTGTGACGAATCTTGCTGATAACAGGTGGCGCCACTTCCAGAGCTCGCGACAAGGCGGCATCATTTTTCAGCTGCAGCTTGTCGATGATCGCATCGAGGACGCGATTCGGGTTGTAGGTAGGCAAAGAGGTAATTTGTTTGAGAGACATGATCAAAAATCCGTACTTGTTGTATTAGTGCAAAAAGAAACCGAATGCCTCTTTTGCAATAATTCAGGGTAAACACACTAAAAAGCGCCATCACTTATGCGGCTTTTACGCCGCAAACAATATAATACACGCTATTGTTGATTTTTGCGTAACTTAAAGCAAAATTGTGATAATTGAAGAGAATTGACGCACTTGGAATGTGCTAGAGGATAACCCAAATCGGAAAAATTTGCTGCAAGTCATCAATTTTTACAATGAGGAACGCCGCTGCGCATCAGCCAGGCAATCGCCATGAGCGCGCCCAGGCGGGCTATTTCCGTAGATAAATGCCAGCCTTGCACGGCCACGCCGGCCGGGGTGGCAAGCAGGCAAGTGCCCGGCGCGCTATCCACGCGGCACCAGGCCAGTTGCCGGCGAATTTCATCGGGCGGCGGCGGCGGCTGCCGCGCATGTTCGCGGCGGCGCATATAGGCGCGCACCTGTTCCTTGCTGGGGTGATTCGTAGCTCGCATGGCTCGCTCCTGCTGGCGGAAAACAGCGTCGCGCTAATTGTAGAGCCCGCCACAAATAGCTGAAACGCGTGACGACATCGCTCACCATATCGCCAGCGCGCCATGACGCGTTTGCGCCGCATCAAATGGCAAGGCCACGGTGTTGCACCGAAGCCCATGCTGCCCACGGCCTGGCGGCCGTCCTTATTTCTTTTGCTGGCGTACGCGCTGTTGCTGCTTTTCCTGCGTCTGCTGGCGGTTCTGCTTGCGCTCGAACAGGGTGACCGCATCTTTCTTGGCTTGTTCCAGGGTACGCATTTCCTCATGCGCATCGTGCGGAACAAAAAATTCGGCGTCCTGCGCCGCCACGACCAGCTTGATGGCGGCGTCGTCGTCGAGGTCGTACAGTTCCGTCAGGACGGTGGTGACCTCGTCCAGGTATGCTTCGTAAGTGAGGGTGCTCATGCGGTAATCCTTAAGTGAATGGCGCAACGCCGGAACGGCGCGCTGCGCGCCGGCCCAGCAAAGTGCGCAGATAACAGGCCATTTTACCCGATGCGGACCCCGCCGGCTGCCAGCGCCTGCAAGGCATCGGCCACGCGCGCGTAGCGCAGACGCACACCCAGCTCGCGCTTGATGCGCGTATTGTGCAGGCGGCGCGATTCGGACATGAACGACAGCAGCATCGGCGTGACCGCTTGCCGCAGCTCGGCGCGGGGCAGGCGCGACGGGCGCGGCAGGCCGAAGGTGTCGGCCACGGCATCGAAATACTCGGCCATTTTGAGTTCGCTGTCATCGCTGGCGTGATACACGCGTCCCGGCTTGCCCCGCCACAAGGCCCGTTCGATGATGCGCGCCAGGTCATCGGCATGGATATGGTTGGTGTACACGTCGTCGCCCGCGGCCAGGGCCGGCGTGCCTTCGCGCAAACGTTTCAGGGGCAGGCGGTCTTCCGCATAGATGCCGGGCACCCGCAGGATGGCCACGGTGGCGCCACGGCGCGCGCCCCAGCCCCGCAAGACCTGCTCGGCGTCCACGCGCCGCTTCGCGCGCGCATTGGCCGGCGCCACAGCCCGCGTTTCATCGACCCAGGCGCCGCCGCAATCGCCATACACGCCGCTGGTGCTCACATACACCATGCGTGCATGCTCAGGTAAAATGGCGGCCAGATTGCGCGTGCGCCGGTCCAGCAAGCCCGACGACAGGGGCGGCGCCAGGTGCACCACCATCGTCGCCAGTCCCGCCAGCCGTTTCAGGCTGGCGCGGTCGTCGAGGTTGGCCACGATGGGCACGGCGCCGGCCGCCCGCAGCTGCGCGCAGCGCGCCGGCTGGCTGGTAACGGCAAAGACGCGAAAACGCGCGCGCAGCAGGGGCAGCAGGCGCATGCCGACGTCGCCGCAGCCCAGGATCAGCAGGCGCGGCAAGCCAGAGGGCTTGCGCAAAGAGTGCATTAACATATTTTTCATCTCAAGGATTGTATGACTTTTCAAGTTACTGTTCAGCCCAGCGGCCACCAGTTCAGCTGCGAAGCGGACGAAACCGTGCTGGCGGCGGCGATACGCGCCGGCGTGGGCTTGCCGTATGGCTGTAAAAATGGCGCCTGCGGCTCCTGCAAGGGCAAGGTTGTTGCCGGCACCGTCCAGCACAAGGCGCACCAGCAGCGCGCCCTGACGCCGGAAGAGGAAGCGGCCGGCTTTTCCCTGTTCTGCTGCGCCACCACACACGCCGACCTCGTCATCGAGGCGCGCGAAGTGGCGGGCAGCAGCGACTACCCGATCAAGAAAATGCCGTCGCGCGTCACCACCATCGAGAAAGTCGCGCCCGACGTCGTCGTGTTGACCCTGCAGTTGCCGGCCAGCGAGCGCCTCAACTACCGCGCCGGACAGTATATCGAAATCCTGTTGCGCGACAACAAGCGCCGCAGCTACAGCATGGCCAGCGCGCCTGCCGACGGCGGCCCCGTGACCCTGCACATCCGCCACCTGCCGGGCGGCCTGTTCACCGACCAGGTGTTCGGCAGCATGAAAGAGCGCGACATCCTGCGCTTCGAAGGCCCGATGGGCACCTTCTTCCTGCGCGAAGATTCCGACAAGCCCATCGTGCTGCTGGCCTCGGGCACGGGCTTTGCCCCGTTGAAAGCCATCGTCGAGCACATGATCAGCGAGCGCTCCACGCGCCCGATCACCCTGTACTGGGGCGGCCGCCGTCCGCACGACCTGTACATGGATGCGCTGTGCCGCCAGTGGGCCGCCGACTTGCCGCACTTCACCTATGTGCCCGTCGTCTCAGAAGCGCTGCCGGAAGACGCCTGGAACGGCCGCACGGGCTTCGTGCACCAGGCCGTCATCGCCGACTTGCCCGACATGTCCGCGTATCAGGTGTATGCCTGCGGCGCGCCCGTGATGGTCGATGCGGCCCACCGCGATTTCGTGCAGCGGTGCCAGCTGCCAGCCGACGAGTTCTACGCGGACGCCTTCACCAGCGAAGCCGACCTGGCCAAGTAAGCATCTCCTTCCAGACAGCGGGGAGCTGCTGGCGCGGCATCCGCTGCCGCCACCCGCCCCACCCCGCTGCTTCCTGGAAATCTCATGTTTCTCTCCATCCTGCGTCACCGCAATTTCGCCTGTTATCTTTCCGCCCGCGTGCTGGGCACGGTGGCCGTGCAGATGCAAAGCGTGGCCATCGGCTGGCAGGTGTACCAGATCACGGGCAGCCTGTTCGACCTGGGCCTGATCGGCCTGGCGCAGTTCGCGCCCTTCCTCGTATTGATTTTGCCGGCCGGCCACGTGGCCGACCGCTACAACCGCCGCAACATCATCGCCTGGTGCCTGACGGCGCAGCTCGCTTGCGCGCTGGCCCTGCTGGCGTTTACGTTAAGCAATCTTTCCATCGTCTGGCCCGTGTTCACCGTGCTGGTGCTGTTCGGCAGCGCGCGCGCCTTCATGATGCCGGCCACGCAAGCCGTGCTGGTCAACATGGTGCCCACGCAGCACTTCAGCCGCGCCGTCGCGCTCAGCTCGTCAAGCTCGCACGTGGCCATCATCCTGGGCCCGACCCTGGGCGGCTTACTGTATTACTTCGGCCCCAAGGTGGTGTATCTGATCTCGTCGGCCTTGCTGGTGCTGTCCGTGCTGCTGATGCGCGCCACCACGCCGGCGCCGCAAGTGGTCAAGCGCGAACCCGTCAGCTGGCACACCCTGCTCGAAGGCTTGCGCTTCGTCTGGTCGAAACCCATCGTGCTGGGCGCCATTTCGCTCGACCTGTTCGCCGTGCTGTTCGGCGGCGCCACGGCCCTGCTGCCGGCGCTCGCGCACGACGTGCTGCATATCGGTCCCGGCGGCCTGGGCCTGCTGCGCACGGCCCCGGGCGCCGGCGCGGCCCTGTGCTCGATCGCGCTGGCCATCTTTCCCATCACGCGCCGGGTCGGTGCCTGGATGTTCGGCGGCGTGGCCGTCTTCGGCCTGGGCACCCTGGTGCTGGGCAGCACCAGCTATTTCCCGCTGGCCCTGGCGGCGCTGTTCCTGATGGGCGCCGGCGACATGGTCAGCGTCTACATCCGCCACCTGCTGGTGCAGTTCGAGACGCCGGACGAGATCCGCGGCCGGGTCAGCGCCGTGAATGCCGTCTTCATCGGCGCCTCGAACGAGCTGGGCGAATTCGAATCGGGCCTGACGGCCGGCTGGTTCGGCCTCGTGCGCGCCGTGCTCTTCGGCGGCGCCGCCACCCTGGCCGTGACGGGCATGTGGGCCGTGCTGTTCCCCGTGCTGTCGCGCATGGACCGCTTCCCCCACCACGAGAAGGAAGGGGCCGCAGGACGGCCACCGGAGCGGGCACTTAAGGGCTAAGATGCGCTATTGCCACTGACTAAGCCTCCCCATGAAAATCACGCTGCCCTTGCACGGCTTCATCCGCAGCCGCCCCCACCTGAGCATGGCCACGGCCATCGGCGTGGCGGCCGGCCTGCTGCTGCCCGCAGCGTGGCAACAGATGACGCGTCTGCTGACGGCGTGGAACGTGGCCGTCTGGTTCTACCTGGCGACGATGGCCTGGATGATGATGCGTGCCAACCATCACAAGGTCAAGGCCATGGCGGCGCGCCAGGATGAGCGGGCGGCCACGGTGCTGTCGGCGCTGTCCGTCGCATCCGTGATGAGCCTGGTGGCCATCGTCTCGCAGCTGTCCTCAATGAAAGACATGGCGCCCGACGAGCGCGCGCTGCATTACGGCTTGACGATCCTCACCCTGGTCGGTTCCTGGTTCCTCGTCGGCACCCTGTTCTGCTTTCATTACGCCCACCTGTATTACCAGGCCGACCCCGCGCTGCGCCCCCTGAAGTTTCCCGACGACGAGCAGAATCCCGATTACTGGGATTTCCTGTATTTCGCCTTCACCATCGCCGTGGCCGTGCAGACGTCGGACGTTTCCGTGCAGACGCGGCCGATGCGGCAGATCGTGCTGGGGCAATCCGTGCTGAGTTTTTTCTTCAACCTGGTCGTGCTGGGACTGTCGATCAATATCGCCGCCGGCCTGATCAATGGATAAAACTGAGGCCGGCTTGAAAAGATTCCGCGAGGAAACTTGACCTGGGTGTAGGGTTAAGCTCATCTTAATCGTGCGCACCCTCTTGAAATACTGGAAAGAGGAGTAAGATAAGTTCCATGCACGAGGTCATGTGCATGAGACAGCAACCAGGCCGCAGCACGCCTGAGATGGGTTTTTTTTGAATTGACAGGAGTAAGCATATGCAAATCAATATTCATACCGACAGCACCATCGCCAACACCGCTGGACTGAACGAACATGTGCAATCCGTACTTGAAAGCGCACTGAGCCGCTTCCGCGACAACCTGACCCGCATCGAAGTCCACATCAGCGACACGAATGGCCCGAAAGGCGGCGCCGACGATATCCGCTGCGTCATGGAAGCACGTGTTGCTGGCTATCAACCGATTGCCGTGACCGAACAGAACGCCACCGTGCACCAATCCGTTGCCGGCGCCACCGACAAACTGAAACGCGCCATCGATAGCGCCCTGGGCCGCCTGCAAGACAGCAAGCGCCACGCCACCGGCAAGAATGCCGTGATCGATACGGCCGAAGCGGAAGAAACCGCCGAGTAATTCCCCCACCCGCAGGATTTCCAGAGACTGAGGCAGCCGTTCAAGGCTGCCTTTGCACATCCGGGCCCGCCTTTCGCCTGCGGCAACAAGCATAGTAAAACCACCATCATTTCAGCTTATTAACACAGCAATGAAATAATTGTCGCATTTCCCACAGTAAGTGACACCAAGCAAGCCTTTGCCGTTACAGCCTAGGCCGCTTTACGCTATCATGAAGCTACCGGCCCTCTGCTCGCGCGCGCCGGCTTTTTGAAAGTGTGATTGTGGAACAGATCGGCAACTTTGGCGCTTCAGGCTGCAACATCGGCGATTTACAGCTATTTCGCGATGGGGCGGATAGCCAGACGGCCGCCATGCTGGCACCCTGCCCCGTCATGCGCCTCGAAGCGGGCGAAGCCATTGCCGACACACAGGGCGCCAGCCTGTACATCGTCCTGCGCGGTTCGCTGGCCGTGGCCGCCGACACCCACACGGGCATGGATGACGGCACCGTCAGCAAGGTCTTGCCCGGCGAAAGCGTGGGCGAACAATCGGTGCTCGATGAAGCGAGCAACCTGGCCGCCATTTCCGCTCTGGAAGAAACCGACTTGCTGGTGATCGACGCGGCCGTCGTCTGGGAATTGATCGAGCAATCGAACGGCCTGGCACGCAACCTGCTGCGCTTGCTGTCCTTCCGCATCCGTGCCGCCAACGCCCTGCTGCGCCGCCGGCAGAAACTGGGCGAATTCTACCGCCAGCTGTCGATGGTCGACAGCCTGACGGGCCTGTACAACCGTGCCTGGCTCACCGACTTGCTGCCGAACATGATCGTCACGGCCCACGGCAGCGGCTCGCCGCTGTCGCTGGTGATGATAGACCTCGACCATTTCAAGCGCTTCAACGACACCCACGGCCACCAGGCGGGCGACCAGGCGCTGCGCATCGCCGCGCAAGTGCTGGGCGCGGCCCTGCGCCCCACGGATTTTGCCGTGCGCTATGGTGGCGAGGAAATGATGGTGATCTTGCCCGATACCAGCGAACACGTGGCCTTGCGGGTGGCCGAGCGCCTGTGCGAGCGCATGCGGCAAGCCGTCATCTTCGCCGACATGCGCAGCGCGCTGCCGCACATCACGGGTTCCTTCGGCGTGGCCAGCCTGGCGGCGGAACAGGACGACGAAGCGCTGATCGCCACTGCGGATGCGGCGCTGTACCGGGCCAAAGCCGGGGGCCGCAACCGCGTAAGCACCTGATATTCTCAGGCGCTTCATATAAATTATCAGGCAGCCTTGCTGTCGGCCGGCTTGCTTGCATCCGGCTTGGCGGCATCGTCCTTCTTGCTGCTGTGCGCGGCGATGAAATCCGCGTAGCCCTTCTGCACCAGTTCATACGTCTTGTCGATATTGCCGGCGATATCGCCGTTCAGCACTTTCAAGCCGCCCAGGATGTCGCGCGCTTCCTTGAAGCCTTTTTCCATGCCGCCGCTGATGGTGTCCATGAACTTGGTCAGGGCCGTATCGTCGTCCAGGCCGGGGTTCTGCTTCTTGAACGCCTCAAAAAAACCCGTCGACAGCGAGACGATGCGGCTCGCCGTCGCTTCGGCGCTGTTGTCCTGCGACGCGGCGTTCTGGATCGCGTCCTCGCCGTACTGGCCCTTCAGCGCTTCATTGATATTCGTGATGGCCGTCTTGTACAGCAGCGCCAGCGGTTCGTTCTCGGAACCGATGGAGACGTTCAGCGACGCCTGCATGATGGAGGCGTTCAATTGCAGCTTGCTGCGGTCGTTCACGCTCATTTCAGCGTTGACGCCATGCTGGACTTTATCGTCCTTGCCGGCAACACCCGTACTGACGGAAGTCACGGAAGCAGTGGAATTGCCGCCTGCGGCGATGGGAATTGACACGATAGACCTCCTTGAACGGACAATGTATGCCACCATGCGGGAAACGCGATGATGACCATCCTCTCGTGTAGTATCGGCAGGTTTTCAGAAAACTGAAGCGGCCCGGACAATTAAGATAACAATTAAGCAAGCAACGACCATCAATGACTACCCAGACCTTTCTTTGGCACGACTACGAAACCTTTGGCGCCCAGCCGCGCCGCGACCGCCCGGCCCAGTTCGCCGCCATCCGCACGGATGCCGAACTCAACGAAATCGGCGAACCGATCATGCTGTATTGCCAGCCGGCCAATGATTTCCTGCCCGACCCGCAATCGTGCCTGATCACGGGCATCACGCCGCAGCAATGTCTGCAGCTGGGCGTGCCCGAACACCAGTTCGCCGCTACCGTCGAAGCGGCCTTTTCGGAGCCGGGCACCATCGGCGTGGGCTACAACACCATCCGTTTCGACGATGAAGTCACGCGTTTCCTGTTCTGGCGCAACCTGATCGACCCGTATGCGCGCGAATGGAAGAACCATTGCGGCCGCTGGGACATCCTCGACGTGGTGCGCATGACGCACGCGCTGCGCCCGGAAGGCATTCAATGGCCGAAGCGCGACGATGGCCAGACCAGCTTTAGACTGGAACACTTGAGCAAGGCCAATGGCCTCGTGCACGAAGCGGCGCATGATGCGCTGTCCGACGTGCGCGCCACGATCGCCCTGGCGCGATTGATCCGCGAAAAGCAGCCGAAACTGTTCGAATTCTGCCTGGCCCTGCACAAGAAGGACAGGGTCGCCAGCGAAATGGGCATGCACCTGGCCGCTGGCGAGCGCCAGCCGTTCCTGCACGTGTCCGGCATGTTCCCGGCCGAACGCGGTTGCCTGGGCGTCGTCTGGCCGCTGGCCACGCACCCGAGCAATAAAAATGAAATCCTCGTCTGGGATTGCGCCTACGACCCGCGCGAACTGTTCGAACTGGACGCCGACACCATCCGCACGCGTTTATTCACGCGCAAGGAATCCATGCCGGAAGGCATGACGCGCCTGCCCGTGAAAAGCGTGCATTTGAACAAGTCGCCCATGCTGGTGGGCAACCTGAAGACCCTGTCGCCGGCCATGGCCGCGCAATGGGGCATCGACGTGGATGCGGCGAAGGTCAACGCCCAGCTGGCCGCCGCGGCGCCGAACATGGATGCCATCTGGGCCGAAGTGTTCCAGCGTCCGGGCGCGAACACCGCGCTGGACGTGGATGAGGATTTGTACAATGGTTTCGTCAGCAACGACGACCGCCGCCTGCTCGAATCCTTGCGCCGCGACACGCCGGCCAAGCTGGCCACGGCCCGCCCCTCGTTTACCGACGAACGCCTGCAGGAATTGCTGTTCCGCTACCGCGCCCGCAATTTCCCGCAAACCTTGAGCGAAGCGGAAAGCCTGCGCTGGGAACAGCACCGCGCCGCCCGATTGTTCGACGGCGACGGCGGCGCCCGCACCATCGAAATGCTGTTTACGGAAATCGACGTGCTGTCGGAATCGGTCGATGAGCGTGGGGAAGAGATTCTTGGCGAACTCTACGATTATGCGGAGATGGTGGCGCCCATGCGCGACTGAAGGACCAGGCTGGGTAGGTCGGATTAGCGGGGCAAGGCCCCGCGTAATCCGACAACATTGTTGACGTTACTGGTGTTGTCGGATTACGCGGCGTCGCCGCTAATCCGACCTATGCTGCACGGTGTTGATTGATCGCATCGCGCGTCTCGATCGCCACGCGGCGCGCCGCGTCGGCGAAGTCTTCGCCCGCTTGCGGCGTGGCGTAGATGATGGCGCGCGAGGAGCTGATCATCATGCCCATGCCGTTCGCCGTCTGGCCCGCGCCGACGGTGGCGGCAATATCTCCGCCCTGGGCGCCGATGCCGGGCACCAGCAGCGGCATGTCGCCCACGATGGCGCGCACTTGCGCCAGCTCTTCAGGGAAAGTAGCGCCGACGACGAGCGCGCACTGGCCATTCTTGTTCCATTTCCCGGCCACCAGGCGCGCCACGCGCTGGTACAGCGGTTCGCCGTCCGTATTCAGGAATTGCAGGTCCGAGCCGCCCGGGTTCGAGGTGCGGCACAGGATGATCACGCCGCGGTCCTTCCACGCCAGGTAGGGGTCGAGCGAATCCTCGCCCATGTACGGGTTCACGGTGACGGCGTCGGCGCCGTAGCGTTCGAACGCTTCGCGCGCGTACTGCGTGGCCGTGGCGCCGATGTCGCCCCGTTTCGCGTCGAGGATCAGGGGGATGTGCGGGTAGTTTTCGCGCACGTAGAGGCAGATGTCTTCCAGCTGCTTTTCCGCGCCCAGCGCGGCAAAATAGGCGATCTGCGGCTTGAAGGCGCAGGCCAGGTCGGCCGTGGCGTCGATGATGCGCGTGCAAAAGGTGGTGATTCCATCAGGCAAGTCGCGCAGGTCCGCCGGCAGTTTCGCCAGGTCCGGGTCCAGGCCCACGCACAGCAGGGAATTATTGGCCGTCCATGCGGCGGATAATTTATTGATGAAATTCACGGCACACCTTCTCTATATTCAGTTGCAAACCCCGTATTGTAACGCGGCGCGGGCGCGATAAGGCAGCCTGAGGCGGAGGCCGGCGCTTATTAAACCGACATGACGGGCCGTTTCAGGTATATTTGCCTCATCCCTTCTACTCTGCACGGAACCCATCATGCAAATCACCAAACAATTCACCAAATGGCTGCGCCTGGCGCTGAGCGTCACCGTCCTGGCCGGCATCCTGACGGGCTGCGGCTACAACGACTTCCAGAGCAAGGACGAAGCCACCAAGGCCGCCTGGGGCGAAGTGGTCAACCAGTACCAGCGCCGCGCCGACCTGATCCCCAACCTGGTCAATACCGTCAAGGGCTATGCGACGCATGAAAAGGAGACACTGGAAGCGGTGACCAAGGCGCGCGCCGCCGCCACCAGTTTCCAGATCACGCCCGAAGTGCTGAACGACCCGGCCGCGTTCGAAAAATTCCAGCAAGTGCAGGGGCAGCTGTCGTCGGCCCTGTCGCGCCTGATGGTGGTGTCCGAGAAATACCCGGATCTGAAAGCCGACACCAGCTTCCGCGACCTGCAGTCGCAGCTGGAAGGCACGGAAAACCGCATCACCGTGGCGCGCCAGCGTTACATCGTTGCCGTGCAGGATTACAACGTGCATGCGCGCAGCTTCCCGAACAACCTGACGGCCATGGTCTTCGGCTACAAGGTCAAGCCATCGTTCACGGTGGAAAATGAAAAAGCCATCTCGACCGCACCGACCGTCAACTTTGGCAAATAAGATGAAAGCCTGGTCCTATCTCGCGGCGCTGGCGACGGCGCTGCTGCTGTGGACGATGCCGCCAGCCGGCGCGCAGGGCTTGCAGCCCGTGCCGCCGCTGGCCGCGCGCGTGACGGACAACGCCGGCATGCTCGATGACAAGCAGAAAGCGGCGCTGGAAGGCGTGCTGGCCGACTACCAAGCCAAGACGGGCAGCCAGATCGCCGTGCTGCTGGTCAAGAGCACGGAACCGGAAGCCATTGAGCAATACAGCTTCCGCGTGACGGATGCCTGGAAGCTGGGCCGCAAGGGCGTCGATGACGGCGTGCTGCTGATGGTGGCGAAGGACAACCCATCGTCCTTGCGCCGCCTGCGCATCGAGGCAGGCCGTGGCGTGCAGGGCGTGCTGACGGATGCGCAATCGAAACGCATCCTGCAAGACGTGATCGCGCCGCATTTCAAGCAGAACGACTATTACGGCGGCCTGGTGGCTGGCGTGGGGTCGATTGCCACCTTGCTGAACCAGGAGCAATTCCCCGCTCCCGCCCAGCAAAAGGCGCCGGCGACCGTGGAAGCGGGCGGCCTGACCTTCTGGCTGCCGCTGCTGTTCTTCGGCTTTCTTGTGCTCCTGACCGTGTTCCGCTCGCGCGGCGGCCCGAACCGGCTGCAGCGCGGCAGCAACTGGTCCAGCGGCGCCACCGGCGTCGTGCTGGGCAGCATTTTGAGCCAGGCGCTGAACAACCGCGGTGGCGGTGGCGGCTTCGGCGGCGGCGGTGGTTTTGGCGGTGGCGGCGGTGGCGGTGGTTTCGGTGGCGGCGGCGGCGGTTTTGACGGCGGCGGCGCCTCGGGAGATTGGTAATGACGAAACAACTGACATTCGGACAACGCTGCGGACGGGCTCTGAAACATTTGCGGGGCACGCCGGCGACGGCGCGCCAGGCCTTTCCCGAGCGCACCCTGAAAGCCATCGAAACGGCGATTGCCGATGGTGAAGCGATGCACCGGGCGGAAGTGCGCCTGATCGTCGAGGCGGCATTGACGCCGGGCATGGCTTACCAGGGCGTGAGCAACCGCGAGCGGGCGCGCGAACTGTTCGCCCAGTATGGCGTGTGGGATACGGAAGACAACGTTGGCGTGCTGATCTATATCAACCTGGCCGAACACCAGGTCGATATCGTGGCCGACCGCAACGTGGGCCGGCGCGTGACGCCGGAACAGTGGCAAGCCGTATGCCGCACCATGACGGGCGGCTTCAAGGAGGGCAACTACCACGACAGCACGCTCGATGCCTTGCAGCAGTTGAATGCCTTGCTGCAAAGCCACTTCCCTGCCGATGGGACGCGCGGCAACCAGCTGCCGAACGAACCCATCCTCCTCTGAATCCCGGACAGGGATTAAAATCCGCCATGGCGCCGCAGCATGGCGGCGCCCCCAACCGCCGAGGAGAATACATGAAACTGGTCAATAAAACCGCCATCGTCACGGGCGCCACGCAGGGCATCGGCCTGGCCTGCGCCACCCGCCTGATCGCCGAAGGGGCGCAGGTGATGCTGGTCGACATCAAGGAAGAAGGCGCGCAGGCGGCGGCCGCCCTCGGCCCGCAGGCGCGTTTCTTTTGCGCCGACGTCAGCCAGAAGGCGGACGTCGACGCCATGCTGAAGGAAACGCTGGCGCAGTTCGGCCACATCGATATCCTCGTCAACAATGCGGGCGTCACGCACGCGGCCGACTTCCTCGACGTGTGCGAGGACGATTTCGACCGGGTCATGCGCATCAATCTGAAATCGATGTTCCTGTGCGGCCAGGCCGTGGCGCGCGAGATGGTCAAGCGCAACAGCGGCTGCATCATCAATATGTCCAGCGTCAATGCGGAACTGGCCATTCCGAACCAGGTGCCGTATGTGGTGTCGAAAGGCGCCATCAACCAGCTGACCAAGGTCATGGCCCTGAACCTGGCGCCGCACGGCGTGCGCGTGAACGGCATCGGGCCGGGCACCATCCTGACGGAACTGGCCAAGCAGGCGGTACTGTCGAGCCCGCAGGCGCGCCACACGATTCTGTCGCGCACGCCGCTGGGGCGCTGCGGCGAGCCGGAAGAAGTGGCAGGCATCGCCGCCTTCCTGGCCAGCGACGACGCCACCTACATGACGGGCCAGACCATCTACGTCGATGGCGGACGCATGGCGCTCAACTACACGGTGGCCGTGAAAGAGTGATGCAATCGAGTTATATCAAAAAAGAATAATGCATATCTAAAAAGATCATTAGACACATATCGTGCGACGCAGCATAATGCACCTGTCTCCACTATTCTCCTCCAAGAAAATAGTTTTAAGCCCGCTTTCACCAGCGGGCTTTTTTTTTGCCATCGCTGCTGCAACATGGCCATTCTTGCCATTTCCCGCAATCTTCCCGCTCATTCTGCCTGCCGCAAAAAAATGTTGCGGCGTGTCATCAGCCCGTCATTTTCGCCCCCTATACTTGCTTCATCTGCTGTACAGGCAACCGATATGCCTGACTACAGACAGGTGTGCCGCGATGGCACACCACTCCCCTTTTATGCCGTGGCGGGCGCCGGCAAGGCGCGCGACATGGCGAGTACCGAGCAACTCTCAACTCTTGACCCATTTCATTTGGGTTTTTGGCCCGCGCCCCCGCGGGCCTTTTTTTGCCTGCCCGGCAAGCTCTTGCGCAAAAACACGGTGCCCCGCCACGCCCATGATATTGTGACTGCCTTTCCACCCATCCTGACGCATCATGCCTGTACCCTTGCCCGAACTTTGTTTTGCCGACCGCTACGAGCGCCTGCGCTACCGCACGGCCCTGGTGTTGTATGTGCTGGTGATCCTGATCGGCGACATCCCCGGCGTGCGCGCCGACGTGGGCCAATATGCGTCGGGCGGCGTGCTGCATTCCTTCGGCTATGGCGTGCTGGCCCTGATCCTGTTCAGCGGCACGGGCGGCGGCATGGCCCGCCGGGCGCTGCTGTCGGTGCTGATGGTGGCGGCCATGGGCGCGCTGGACGAATTCATCCAGAGCTTCCTGCCTTATCGCCATGGCGCCGTCAGCGACTGGGTGGTCGATATCACGGCCGCCACGGCCGTGGCGCTGCCGCTGTACTTCCTCTGGCCCGGCATGGCCGCCGCCGCGCTGAAGAAGTCGCGCGGCTGATCAGGGCGCCGCGCCGTCGCCGGTGCTCAGCGCCAGGGGCAACTGGCCCTGGCCGGTCGCGGCCCGGCCGGCAATGCGGCGCAAGGCCGCGTGCATCTCGCGCCGGCTGTGCGCTCCCGCCGCGCGCGCCGCATCGCGCTGCATCTCCATCAACTGCTCCGACCGCGACAGCCGGGTCAAGGCATGCAGGGCCTGCGTCAACGCATAGCGGGCGCGCATATCGTTCGCCGTACCCGGCGCACCGTACACCGCAATCACCAACTCATTGATCAGCTTGACGCTAGTGGAATCGGAAGCCATTTATTCTCCTGAGATAAGCAGCGGGAAGGACAGCGGGACAGCGCTGACGCTGTGCACGTTCGTACAAGAATGTCTTTTATACCAAGCTCGACAATTGAAGCGCTTGATGTATCTCAATGTGAAATAACAAGGATCGAACATCTTTCCTCCCCTGCTCTCTTACTAGCAGTAGTTACGGCCATGCCTGGCATGCGCCATTGACGCTGACCTCCGCCACACCCTGAAAACCGGGTTACCACTTTGTCAGACCAAGAGGAGAACAAGATGAGAGCAAAAAAAACCATGGCGCTGGCCGGCCTGCTGTGTACGCTGGCCGCCTGCAGTTCGAATCCGAACAACACCGGCATGAGCAGCACGAATGGCCGCAGCGGTGAAAGCTACAGCAATACGGCCGGGACGGGCAGCACTACGGCCGGGACCAGCACCAGCAGCACCATGAGCAGTACAGGGGTCAATACCGCCGGCACATCCACGGCCAACAACGCCATGAACATGGACGGCAGCCAGACGGGTGTCAGCATTGCCTCTGCCACGGTGCAATCGATCGAGCCAGTGCCGCGCGGTATGGAGCAGCGCAGCGGCGACATGCAATCCGGCAGTTCCGGCACAGCGGGCAGCACCTCGGGCAACACGCAGTACCGGGTCACCCTGCGCCTGGACGACGGCAGCACACAGACCCTCATGCAAAACTCCCAGCCCAGCTACCAGATCGGCGACCACGTCAAGGTGGTCAACGGCTTGCTGCAGCGCTACTAGGCATAGCGCATCTCGATGCGGCGATAGCGTCCGGGCACAGGCAAGGCAGGTATTTCATCTGCCTTGCCTGTTGCCTGTTGCCTGTTGCCGTTTGCCTGTTGCCGTTTGCCTGTTGTCTTTTCCCTATTTGCGCCTTTTCCCTGCTTACCTGTCCACAGCGCGCCGGGAGCACCGTTCCAGGCCCCCGGCGCAAGCGCCTATTCCACCATGCTCACCTTGCGCTGGCTGGCCGCCAGCCCGGCGATCTGTTCCGCCGCTTTTTTCCCGGCCAGGAAGGCATGGTCGGAATTGTAGTATTCCCATTCGCTGTAGCGTCCCGCCAGCACGATATCCTGCGTGGCCAGCCAAGCCTTCACCAGCGCCACGTTGGCGGCCCGCGCGTGGTCGTACACGACGTAGGCGTAGGGCATGTCCACCTGGCAGGCAGCGAGCAGCCGGTCATCGTCGCGCAGCAAGCCCACGGCGATGCAATCGGCCACGCAGCGGTCGATCAGGGCTTGCCCATCCAGCGGCAACGGCTTCCAGGGCGAATAACTGATCTCGCACGTCAGGCCAAAGCCGCCCGGCGCATTGCAGTGGGGGCTGGCGTTACCTTGCAGGAAGATACGGTGAAATATTGTCTCTTCCGGGTAGTAAATCCAGTGTTTCTCGCTGATGTGTTCACGTGCCACGCCCAGGTTGACGCAGCGCACGGAAATATGCCGCAAGGCGCGCGCCGCCGCCCGTACCTGCTGCGGCGCCTGCTCACCGCTCAGGCGCACCAGCTCCGGCAAGGGCATGGTGCTCAGCAGGTGCTGGTAACGGAAGCGGCGGCCATCGGCCAGCACGATCAGGTGCTGGCGCGGCAGGATCTGCACCACCTCGGCGTTAAGTTCCAGCTGGCCTTGCAGATGCGGCAGGAAGCCCGACATCAATGCCTGGAAACCACCGCGCAAGGGATAGCCGAAACGGGCATTCGGGCCCATCGGCCTGGCCACCGGTTCGAGCGCGCCCTCGATGATGTCTTCCAGGTTCGGCAAGGGTACCCGCCCGCCCAGCCACGACGTTTCCATCTCGGCCAGCGGTACGGTCCACAATTTCCTGTTGTAGGGAATGGCGAAATGGCGGGCGATGCCGCTACCCCATACCTGATGGATGAACTGTTCGAAATTGAGTCCCGCCTGGGGCTGCGCCGCCACGGCATCGTGCGCCTGTTCCAGTCCCGTGCCGCCGTCGGCGCAGCAGTCCTCCACGGCGCAGGCCCCCGCCGCCGCATGGCCCGGCACGGCCGGCGCCTTGCCGTAGCGCGCCTCGACGGCACCGACGATGCATTCCTTGATGACGGCCGGCGGCAAGCCGTACAGCGCCCCCTGGAAAGGATAGCGCGTGTAGACCTGCTTGCTGTACACCCAGGCTTCGCGGTTTTGCCAGTGCAGGTTGGTGCCCAGCAAGGTGCGGTACATGTCGAGCACATAGTCGTCGTTGGAAAACATGATGTGGCCCGCATGGTCGAAAGTGAACCCCCGGTCGACGATGGAGCGGCACCAGCCGCCCACCGCGGCATTTTTGTCCAGCAACAAGGTGTCGGCGCCCAGGTGATAGGCGGCGCTCAAGCCCGTCGGGCCGGCGCCGATGATGGCGCAGGCCACGGCTTGCGGCGCACCGGGGGGATGCAGGAGGTTGACGGCGGCGCCCGGTGCGGCGGCCTGTGCCGTGCTGGCGGCGGGCAACGCCTGGCGGGCTCCCTGTCCCGGCGGCGTCGTGTCGAGCAAGTGGCGCATCTGCTCGGCCGTGGCATCCCACGAGGTAGCCGCGACGATGGCGCGCATGCCGGCGGCCATGGCCGCGCGCTGCTCCGGCGTCGCAGCCAGCGCCGCCTCGCAGGCGCCGACAAAGGCCTCGGGTGTGTCGGCGATGGCCACGATGCCGCCATACGGCACGGCCACGTCGGTGATCGAAGTGCTGACGATGGGCAACTGCGCCGCCATGTATTCCAGCACCTTGGTAGGACTGATGAAGCGGGTCGCCTCGTTCCTGGCGAAGGGCAGCAGGCACACGTCCCAGCCGGCCAGGAAGTGCGGCAGCGCCTGGTACGGCTGCTGGCCCAGATAATGGATATTTTGCCGCTGCGGCAAGCTGGCCGGGTCGATCTTGAGGATGGGGCCGACGAGCACGATTTGCCAGTCGGGATGGGCATCGGCCAGCGCCGCCACCAGGGCAGGCTCGAAACGCTCGTCGATCACGCCGTAATAGCCCAGCCTGGGCCGCCCGATCTCCGCTTGCGCGGGATGGCCGTTGTGGCGGTCCAGCGCCTGTTCGAAGTGCACGGTGTCGACGCTGCTGGCGAAGCAATGCACGTTCGCATGGCGCGTGCGTTTCGCCTCGAACAGGCTGGGGCCGCCCGCGAACACCAGTTCGGCGCGCGCCAGCAGGGCCGTTTCGCGCTGCAGCAATTGTCGGGGAGCATACTTGAATGCGGCCAGTTCATCCATGCAGTCATACACCACCAGGCCAGCGTGCAGGGCCGGCAGCAGCGGCAGCGCCATCGGCGTATAGAACCAGACGATGGGGTCGTCGGCGGGCGTGATCTGCGCCAGCAGGGGTTGCAGCACGGCCAGCTGGTCGTCGTGAAAACCGGGCGCCCGCACGGCCGTGCGGGGCTGGCACACGGTCACGTTCGGCGCCGGGGTGGACAGCTCCAGCGTGCCGGGCCCGTCGTGCCAGACGGGTTCCTCGATGAAGACCACGCGGTAGAACTGCGCCAGCCGCGACAGCAGCTGTTGCGGACGCTGATACACGAAATTCCAGCGCAGGTGTGAAAAGACGATAATGGTTCGCATGCCAGTTCCTTTCTGCCCCGCCGGGGCAAACGTTGAACAAAGGTGTGCGGTCAGGCGCTGGGCCTGCCGTAGCGCCGCCGCGTAAGGCGGCGACAGGATGCGCCGCAGCCGCTCCCCGCCCTCGCCTTCCCGCTTGACATCCCACAGGCCGCTGCGGTGCCAGTGGCTGGCATCGTCCCAGTCGGGACGGTCGATGACGGGATAGAGGCAGATGCCGCGCAGGTCCGCGCCGTGCTGAACGGCCAGCGCCGCCTCGGCGGCCACGTCGCGTATCCAGGCGCCGCGCCCGCTGCCCACGTGGCTCGTTTCCGCCAGCAGCAGCGGCCGCCCATAGCGCCGCCCCACTTCCAGCAGCAGCTGGTGCAGGGGCATGCGGCGCGGCTCGCCCAGATGCCACCACAGGCGCAGGTTGCTGCCGCTTTCCCACTGGTTGCTGTGGTAGTAGTTCAGGCCGATCAAGTCCAGGTAGCGCGGCGCGCCGCCCAGTTCCGGGGACAGGCGCCCGCACAGCATGTCCCAGGCCTCGAACTGCGAGGCGCGCCAGGCGGCCGCCTGGGCGACCCAGTCCGGCCGTCCCGGCGGTGCGATCACGTGGATCAGGGGATCGCATTGCAGGAAGCGCGCATGCGGGCTGACGGCGCGGATGGCGTCGCAGCCGGCCACGGTGGCGCGCACCAGCTGCCGCTTGCCTTCGTGGCCCGCGTCCGGCCGCTGCATGTTCAGGCACTGGAACATGTGCACCGACAAACCCCAGCTGGTAAACGAGATTTCATTGATGGGCGAATATACGGGCGCGCTGCCCGCATAGGGCGCGAGAAACTGCGCCGCAGCCCGGCAATAGCGGGCAAAGCGCGGCACGAAGTCCGGCGAGAACAGGTCGACGTCGGGCGGCCAGCCGTAGTGGCAGAAGGTCCAGTTGACCTGCAGGCCCAGTTCCCGCGCCACGGCGGCGCGCTCCTCGATGCAGGAAAAATCGAAACGGCCATCGCGTTCGACCAGGCGCCAGCCTATGCTTTCGCGCACGCTGCGGATGCCGAACTGGCGCAGCAGCAGGTAGTCTTCGCGCACCCGGTCCAGGTGGCCCGTGGAGCGGTTCATGTCCAGCGCCTGGCCGCCATGGGTGACGTGGTCGGCGCCCTCGTATCCCGCCTGCCAGTAAGTAGGAAACGGCGCTGCCGCGCCATCGGTATCGGCCATGCCTGCTCCTCTTGATGTAGGGACCGGATGAAAACTGCCAGGCCCGGCTTGCGTTCAATTGAGCCGGATATTGCGGGTGGCCGCGCTGAGCAGTTCCAGCGCGGCCTTCGGCGTTCGGTTCGCCGTCAGCAGGCCATTGGTTTCCTGGAACGTGTCGGCGAACTGCGTGTAGCAAAAGCCGCTGAACATTTGCGCCGTGTTGACGACCGTCATCAGGCGCCGGTAAAGATCGAGGAAGGCCGCCTCGTTGCTCACGCGCGCATAGCCCCAGGTATCGGCATCGCCCTGTTCCCGGTCAAAGGCGATGCCGCCAAATTCCGTGAGGACGATGGGCTGGCCCCGGTGCGGAAAACCGTCGAGCGTGAGGATGCGCCCGCCCGGGCGGCGCTGGTCGAACAAGGTGGTGCGGGCCGAATCGCTGATCGCATAGCGCGCCTGCAGGCGTTCCGGATCGCAGTCGTAGTCGTGGATGCCGAGGATGTCGGTGGCCGACGCTTCCCAGCCGTCGTTGCCGATCACGGGCCGCGTGGGGTCGAGCGTGCGCGTCAGGTGATACAGCGCCTCGACGGCGTTGCGGTGGGCCTGGATGGCCGTCAGGTTGGGCACGCCCCACGATTCGTTGAACGGCACCCAGACGAGGATGCACGGGTGGCTGTAATCGCGTTCGATCACGTCCGTCCATTCGCGCACCATGCGCGTGATGGCCTTGCCGGAAAAACGGTAGGTGGACGGCATTTCTTCCCACACCAGCAAGCCCAGGCGGTCGGCCCAGTACAGGTAGCGGGGGTCCTCGATCTTCTGGTGCTTGCGCACGCCGTTGAAACCCATGGCCTTGGCCAGTTCCACGTCGTGCCGCAAGGCCGCATCGGAAGGCGCTGCCAGCAGGGTATCGGGCCAGTAGCCCTGGTCCAGCACCAGGCGCAGCGGATACGGCCGGCCATTGAGCATGAAGCGGTCGCGGTTGATGGCCACCGAGCGCAGCGCCGTGTACGACCTGACCGTGTCGAGCAAGGCGTCGCCATGCCGCAGCGTGACTTCGGCATCGAGCAGGATGGGCCGCTCCGGGCTCCACAGCAGTTCGTTGCGCGAATCGTCGATGCCGGGATCGGACAAGGCGATCTTGCGGCTCGCTTCGTTTTCGATCAGCTTGTACTGGTCGTCGGCCAGCAGGTTGTCGCCATGCCAGATGCGCACGCCCACGATGAGATCGTCGTGCAGCTCGCCCATGGCGAACACGTCGCAGCCGATTTCGTAGCCCTCGAACACGGGCGTCCAGCGCAGCTTGCCGATGTAGGTGCTGGCCACGCGCTCGATCCACACGCTTTGCCAGATGCCCGTGGTGCGCGGATACCAGATGGAATGGGGCAGCAGCTGCCAGTCCTGCTTGCCGCGCGGCTTGGCCAGGTCGTGCGGATCGTCCTCGACGCGCACCGTCAGCACCTGCGGCCCGTCGGCCAGCAGGGCATGGCTGATGTTGGCGACAAACGGCGTGTGGCCTCCCTCATGCTCGGCCACCACGTGACCATTCAGCCAGACCTTCGCATGGTAATCGACGGCGCCGAAATGCAGCAGCACGCGGGGACCGCCCGGCTGCAGCAGGAAGTCGCGCTGGTACCAGCACACGCGGTGAAAACCGCGGTCGCCCACGCCGCTGGCCTGCGATTCCGGCGGAAACGGCACGATGATCTCGTGTGTCCAGCCGATGCCGCCGTCGGGCAGGCGGTAGCGCCGTTCATTGTCGAAGGTGAAACGCCAGGCGCCGTTCAGCGATTGCCAGTTCTCGCGCACCATCTGCGGGCGGGGATAGGCAAAGCCGCCCGCGCCAGGCAGGGCGATACCGGCCTGGCCGTCATCCGTATGGGGTGGGGAGAGATGGTCGTCGAGCATGCCAGTTGGATGCGTGCGGCATGGGGCAAGTTCCGCCGTATGGGGCTTGCCCTGTAACGCATGAGCAGGATCAAACCATGCTCAGTCGAGCGGAACCACCATGCGTGCGTGGTGTCCCAGGGCGTTAAAGCGCTGCACCACCGTACGCCCCGCGCTGGCCGCGCCCTGCTTGCGGCACAGGGCCACGCAGGCGCCGCCAAAACCGGCGCCCGTCAGGCGCGCGCCGTACACGGCGGACTGCGCCGACAGCAGCGCCACCAGCGCATCGAGCACCGGCAGCGATACCTCGTAATCGTCGCGCAGGCTGGCGTGCGACTGCGCCATCAGCTGGCCGAAGAGCACGGGACCATGCTGGCCGCAAGCCTGCAGCACGCGCAGGTTTGCGCTGACCACGTGGCGCGCGCGGCGGCGGTACGGCTCGGGCAAGCCTTCCACCACGGACGGCTCGCGCACGTCGCGCAGCGCCGCCACGCCCAGCAGGCGCGCCGCCTGTTCGCACTCGGCGCGGCGCACGTTGTAGGCGCTGCCGGCCAGGGTGCGCGGCACGCCGCTGTCGACCACCAGCACCTCGCTGTCGTGGGGCAGCGCCAGCAGCGCATGGCGCAGGGTGCGCGCGTCGAGCAGCAGCATGTGATGCTCGTCGGCCAGGCTGCACGCCATCTGGTCCATCACGCCGCAATTGACCTGCGCGTAGCGGATTTCCGCCTGCTGCCCCATCAGCGCCAGCGACACGTCGTCGATCTGCAGCCCCAGCAACTGGCGCAGCGCGCGCAGCATGGCGATCTCCAGCGCGGCGCTGCTCGACAGGCCGGCGCCCGGCGGCACGTCCGAATCGATGTGGCCGCGCACGGCCGGCACCGCGACGCCGCGCGCCTCGAACAGGCGTATGCAGCCTTCCAGGTAGCGGCCGAAGCCGGGCGGCGCGGCGCTCTGGCGCTCGAAACGCACGAGTTCGTCAAAGGTGGCCGAATAGAACTGGTGGTGCCCGTCGGCGGCCGGCGCCAGCATCACCCGCGTGCGCTGCGGCGTGGCGCACGGCAGCATGTAGCCGTCGTTGTAGTCCGTATGCTCGCCCAGCAGGTTGACCCTTCCGGGCGCCGAGGCCGCCACCACGGGGACGGCGCCGAAATATGCGTCGGGAGTGATCATTGCACTTCCAGGGTCAGCGGACGCCGCCGTCCCTGCACCGTTGCCGCCGGCCAGTCCGGATCGCAGGTCAGGTTGTGCAGGCGCCCGCCGCTGAGCAGGAAAGTGTCTTCCACCATGCTGCCGGGCAGGCTGGGATGGAAGGCCACGGCCATGCCGTCCTTCAGGGCGATTTCCGTATGCGCGCCGGCGGCCACCTCGGGCGCGCGGTAGCCGGCGATGCCGCCCTGCCGGAATTCCTGCACCGTATCGGGCTGGCCCGCATATGCATAGGCGCTGTCGAGCGCGTGATACACCATGCTCAGCGCATGCCCCGCCACGCAGGCATCGAGCGCCACCGCTTCCAGCGCCAGGATGGCCGCGTCGGCTTCGCCGATGCCGTCGCGCGCGGGGCGGAAACGGCGCTGGCGGCTCAAGCTGGCGCACAGGCCGAAGCCTTGCGCGCACAGCGCCAGCACGGCCCGTTCGCCCAGCGGCGACGCGGCGGGCGGCGCGCGCCGGTAGCGCTCGAAGCGCTCGGCACCCGCCGCCAGCACGTACACGGCATGCAGGCCGCGCGACCACAGGGCGCGGGCGCAGGCGCCGGCCAGTTCCTGCTCGCTCCAATCGGGCCGCGCGGCGCGCAGCGCCTCGCTGGCGGCAGCGGAGGCCAGCCGGCCCACTTCGCGGTAGCGCGCCTGTTCCGGCGCCAGCAGGGGCAGGCGCTCCTCGCGCAAGGCGACGGGCAGGCAGCGCTCGTGCAGGCCGGGCCGGTCGCACAGCACGGGCCGCCCTCCCGCCGCATGCTGCACGAAATGCTCGCGCAATTCAGCCAGCCGGGGCTGCATCCACGGCGTCACTTGCCAGGTCCAGCTGCCGCGCACCTCTTCCTGGCGCAGCCGCTGCGCCTCGGCCGCATCGGTGAGGATGTAGGCCGCATCGCGCGTGACGAGCACCTCGGCACAGCCGCACTCGGCCGTCTGGCAGCTGCTGCCCGACGCGCCCGCCGTGGCCCAGGCGAACCAGTCCACGCCGCGCAGGCGCAACGCGCCGGCCCTTTCCTGTTCCAGCCAGCCACGCATCTGCGCCAGTTTGTGCGCAATTTCCAGTTCAACATTCCAGTTCATGCGATTTCCTCTGCCATTTCCCATGCCACGCGCACTTGCTGCAGCTGCCGCGCCGATTCCTCGGGCAGGGCATCCATGGCGTACATGCCGGCGGCCAGCTCGGTGCCGGCCAGATATTTGAGCCGTTCGCGCGTGCGGTACGGCGGATAAAACTGTGCGTGCAGCTGCGTGTCCGGGTGCGCGCGGCCGTCCGGCGGCGCCTGGTACCAGGCCATCAGGTAAGGCATGGCGCGCCGCCACAAGCCGTCGTATTTCAGCAGCACGGTCTTGAGGGCGCGCGCCAGGTCGTCGCGCTGCCGCGCCGACAAGGCCGTAAAGCTGTCCGTCTGCCGCAGCGGCATCACCCACGCCTCGTACGGATAGCGGGCGCAGGCGGGCACAAAGGCAATCGCCTCGGGCCCCAGGTACAGCAGGCGCGCGCCGTCATCGGCTTCACGCCGCGCCATGTCGACCAGCAGGGCCTGGCCATGGCTGGCGAAATATGCGTGTTCCTGCTCCAGCATGCGCGCCGGCACGGGCGGAACAAAGGGGTAGGCGTAGATCTGGCCATGCGGATGGTGCAGGGTCACGCCCACTTCCGCGCCGCGGTTCTCGAACGGCAGCACGTACGCGATGCCGGGCCGGCTGGCCAGCTGTGCCGTGCGCTCCCCCCACACCTGCAGCAGCAAGGCCATGTGGCCAAGCGCCAGCGTGCCCAGCGAGGCGCCGGCATCCTGCGCGAACACCACCACTTCGCAATGGCCGCGGGCGGGCGCCGTGGCGACCGTCAAGTCGGGCGGATCATGCGCGTGCGGCGCCAGGGTGGGAAAGCGGTTGTCGAAGACGGCGATGTCGTAATCGCCGGCAGGCAATTCCGTCGGCTGCGCGGGATCGCGCGTGGGCGCCAGCGGGTTGTACCGGTCCAGCGGCAGAAAGGGGCGGCCCTGGCGGTAAGCCGCGTAGGCCACCCATTCGCCGCGCAAGGGATGCCAGCGCAAGTGCGGATTGGCTTCCTGCGCCGCGGGGAAGGGACTCGGTGCAACGCCGGCGACGACGATGGGACGCCGGCTGTACAGGGTCAGCTGGCGCCCGTCGGGCTTGGCGAGTTGCTTGCAATACATGATGTTTCGCAATCTTAAGACACGAATTCTTAAGACTGGCACTGCCCAAAAAAGTTCCGGCGAAGACGTTTATTTCGCCAGTTCGATCAGCACGGCCGTGTACATCTGCAAGTTCAGCAGCAACTGTTTTTCCGTGATGAACTCATGCTCGGAATGGCCCGTGTACACCGTATGCGGCATGGCGGGGCCGAAGCTGACGGCATTCGGGAACAGGCGCGAATTGGTGCCGCCGCCGATGGACACCGGTTGCGGATGCGCCATGCCCGTGTAGTGCTCGAAAACGGACAGCAAGGTGGGAATCTGCGGCGCCGCCGTCTGCAGCCACGGCTCGCCGATCTGCACCTGCAACGCGGCCGGCACCTGGCGCCGCGCCTTCCAGCCATCGAAGGCGGCCGTCACCTGCTGCTGCAGCACGGCCGCCGTCTTGCCTTGCGGACGGCGCAGGTTGATGTTCAGTTCCAGCGCGCCGCCATCTTGCTTGAGCACGGTAGGCGCCACCGTCATCGGGCCCATGAAACCGTCGCGGTAGGCGATCTGGCCGAAGCGCTCGCCGTAAATGCCGGTACCCACCAGTTCATTCAGGAACGACAGCATGTCGGCCGCCTGCGTGCCCCGCCACGGCTGCACGGCCAGGGCATCGGCCAGCATGCTGATGGCGTTGACGCCGTCTTCCGGCTTCGACGAGTGGGCCGACACGCCCAGCGCCGTCACCGTCAAGGTGCCGCCCTCGCGCGCGTAGCTGTAGCGCATGCCCTTCTGCTGCTGCGCGCGGGCGCGGATGGCCGCTTCCAGCGCGGCCGGCGCGCGTTCGATGACGGCTAGCGCGTCTTCCGGAATCTGGCTGCCGAAAAAGCCGCCCGTCAGGCTCTTCAGCACGGGGCCGCCGTCGGCCGGCATGGCCGTGCGCGGCGGCAAGGTCAGCTTGATGGAGCCATAGCCTTTCTCGGCCGTCACCACCGGGTATTCCGCATCGATGGTGATGTTCAGCTGCGGCGGCGTGTGGGTCTTGAGGAACTGTTTCAGCGGTTCCCAGTCCGACTCCTCGGCCATGTACACGTACAGCTCGATGCGCTTGCTCAACGGCACTTGCTTGTCCTGGATGGCTTTCATCGCGTACAGGGCCGTGGCGATGGGGCCCTTGTCGTCTTCCGTGCCCCGTCCCAGCAGTTTGCCCGGTTCGCTGGTACGGTCCAGCTCGAATGGCGAGCGGGCCCATTTGGCGGGATTGACGGGCTGCACGTCGCCGTGCGTGATCACGCCCACCCGCTCGCTGCCCTTGCCCATGCCGATGACCAGCACGTGGCCGTGATCGTGGAAATCGAAACCGAGGCGCTGCGCCTCGGCCGCCAGGTAGCGTTTAAAACCCGTGTGCTGGGGATTCTCGGCAAACGGCACGGCCGGGTCGGCCACCGTGTTGAAACTGACCATCTTCGCCAGGCTGGCGATCAGCGGTTCGGGATAGGTGGCCAGCGCGTAGCGGGCCGTCTCCTGCGCCTGCGGGCTGACGGGGGCGGCGTGAACGGAGGGCTGCAGCAGCAGGCCAAGCAGGGACAACAGCAGGGGTTTCTTGAACATGGCGGGGCGCGTGAAGTGGGGAGGCCCACTCTAGCATCGCCCGCACCGATTTCCAATCAACACGAGTTTTTTACCGATCAGTACGCAAATTCCCGATTCGCATTATCATGTGCCCAGCCTGTCTTCCCCGCCACGCCGTCATGGGTGACCCTGCCAGCGTCAGGGGATAGACAAATCGTCCATTGTGATTTTCCACCACGTCCCGATATCGCTACCATGATTCCATTTTCCATACTCGACCTCGCGCCCATCGCCGAAGGCAGCAACGTTAGCCAGTCGTTCAAGAACACGCTGGACCTGGCGCAGCACGGCGAACGCTGGGGCTACAACCGCTACTGGCTGGCCGAACACCACGGCATGCCCGGTATCGCCAGCGCCGCCACGGCCGTCGTCATCGCCCATGTGGCGGCCGGCACCAAGACCATCCGCGTGGGCGCGGGCGGCGTCATGCTGCCGAACCACTCGCCGCTGGTCATCGCGGAACAGTTCGGCACGCTGGAAGCGCTGCATCCGGGCCGCATCGACCTGGGCCTGGGCCGCGCGCCCGGCTCCGACCAGACGACGGCGCGCGCCCTGCGCCGCGACCTGCAGTCCGACGCGGAACAGTTTCCGCAGGACGTGCTGGAACTGATCGACTATATGTCCGACGAACCGCGCCAGCGCGTGCTGGCCGTGCCCGGCAAGGGGGCGAAAGTGCCCGTGTGGATACTGGGGTCCAGCCTGTTCGGCGCCCAGCTGGCAGCCCACCTGGGCTTGCCGTATGCCTTCGCCTCGCACTTCGCGCCGCAGATGATGATGCAAGCCGTGGCCTATTACCGCGAACACTTCAAGCCATCGAAGCAGTTGGTGCAACCGTACGTGATGCTGGGCTTTAACGTCTTCGCCGCCGACACGGATGCCGAGGCGCACTTGCGCGCCACGTCGATGCAGCAGGCGTTCGTCAACCTGCGCACGGGCCGCCCGTCGCGTCTGCAGCCGCCCGTACCCGGCTACCTGGAACAGCTGGGCCCGCAGGAACGCGCCATGCTCGATTCCGTCCTGTCCTGCACGGCCATCGGCGCACCGGACACGGTGAAGGCGAAGATGGCCGCCTTCATCGCCGAAACGGGTGCCGACGAATTGATGATCACCTCGCAGATCTTCGAGCACCAGCACCGCCTGCGCTCGTATGAAATCACGGCGCAGGTGCATGCGGAGCTGGCGCGCGCGCAGTAACTTCACTGTCTCCCCCGGTATTTCCCCAAATACCCTTTTCCCGGCCGTCGGCAACGATCGCCGGGATTTTTTTGCTCACGCCCAGCCGCAAAATCGGCCGCGCCCGGCAAGAAATGCGCAGCCCCGCTATCATGCTCATCCAAAAGCGTCATTCCAAGAAAGTTGTATCGCATGAAATCTGCACCCTCATCCGTCGATGCCAGCGCCCTGCTGAGCTCCACCCGTATCCTGTTGTTCGCCCTGTCCGCCGGCGTGCTCGTCGCCAGCCTGTACTATGTGCAGCCGCTCACATCCATGCTGGCCGCCTCGTTTGGCGTCAGCGTGCCGCAAGCGGGCTACCTGGTCACGGCGACGCAGATCGGCTACGTGCTGGGCATCGTGTTTCTGGTGCCCCTCAGTGACGTGCTGAACCGCCGCCAGTTGCTGACGTGGATGCTGATCGCCAAGATCGGTGCCCTGCTGCTGGCCGCCACCAGCCAGAACATCATCGTCTTTGCCATCGCCAGCGTCCTGATGGGGATCACGTCCAGCGCCTTGATGGTGGTCACGGCCATGGTGGCCTCGTATGCGCCCGACCACAGCCGGGGCCGCATGGTGGGCACCGTCATGACGGGTTTGTTGCTGGGCATCTTGCTGGCGCGTACCGTGTCCGGCACCGTGTCGCAGATCAGCGGCGGCTGGCGCACCATCTACGTGCTGGCCGCCATCGTCGTGGCCGCCCTGCTCGTCATGCTGCGCCGCATCCTGCCGAACGAGGCGCCACGTGGCACGCTGCAATACGGCAAGCTGATGGCCTCGCTGGCTGACATCATCCGCCAGGAACCCTTGCTGCGCCAGCGCGCCCTGTTCTCCGGCCTGGGCCTGGGCACCTTCAGCGTGTTCTGGACGGGCCTGACCTTCCTGCTCAGCGGCGCGCCGTATCATTACTCGGAAATGCAGATCGGCCTGTTCGGCCTGGCGGGCGCCACGGGCGCCTTTGCCGCCAACACGGCGGGCCGCATGGCCGACCGCGGCTATGCGCGCCAGGCCACGTGGCTGCTGGCGGTCGCCTCGATCGCGGGCTGGGCCCTGATCGGCTTCGGCGCCCATTCGCTGGTGCTGCTGTTGATCGGCATCGTGCTGCTGGACATGGGCGTGATGGGCCTGCAAGTGACGCACCAGTCCATCATCTATAAACTGGCGCCGCATGCGCGGGCGCGGGTCACCACCGTCTTCATCGCGGGCGGCTTCATCGGCGCCTCGGCAGGCTCCGCGCTGGCCAGCGCCAGCTTTGCCGCCGGCGGCTGGCCCGCCCTGTGCATGGTCGGCGGCGCCATGCCGCTGCTGATGCTGCTGGTGTGGAGCAAGTACCGACATACGCAGCGCAAGCTGGAACGGACGGCTTGATCCGGCGCTGCGGCGCCAACAATGTTGTCGGGTTACGCGCTGGCGCGCTAACCCGACCTACGCACTTGCTCCAAGCGAACAGGCGTAGGTCGGATTAGCGGGGCCGCCGAGGTGCGGCGAGGCCGTGTGTAATGCGACAACGTTGCTTGCACGGACCACGTCTTATTTCGCGGCCTGCCCGCGCGCCTTGCCAAACGCATCGCCCGCCTTCCAGGCCGGCATCTTCGCGCCATTCGCCACGGCTAGGCCCAGATTCAGGGTAAATTGCGCCTGCTGCGTCATGCCGGACAGATCCCAGCTGGCGTCGTACTCATCGGTGACCTGATGGTAGCGGGGGCCGTAGGCGGCCGCCTTGGCTTTCGATGCTGCCACGTCCTTGATGTACTCGCGTCCGCCATTGATGGAAAACGCGGGCACACCCGCCTTGGCAAAGCTGAAATGGTCGCTGCGGAAATAACCGCCAGCCAGGTCGGGACGCGCTGCCGCAATGTGCATGCCCATGGCTTTGGCGGTTGCCGCCGCCATCGCCCCCAGCTCCGTGCGCTCGCTGCCCTGCGCGCCGATGTCGTGCGTGGCGCCCACGAAGTTCAGGCTGTCGAGGTTCAGCGCGGCGGCCGTCTTGTCCAGCGGCCACAGCGGATCGGCCGCGTAGGCGGCGCTGCCCAATAGCCCCTGTTCCTCGGCCGCCACCCACAGGAATATCTGCGTGCGCTTCGCAGGCTTTTTCACGGCTTCCTGCGCCATGGCCAGCAAGCCGGCCGTGCCCGACGCGTTGTCGACGGCGCCGTTGTAGATCGTGTCTCCAGAGTCACCTTGCTTGCCCAGGTGGTCCCAGTGGCCGCTGTAGATGACGGCTTCATCTTTCAATGTCGGGTCGGTGCCCGGCACCATGCCGGCGATATTGAATTGCTCCACCTTGCGCACGATGGACTTCATCTCGCCCGACAGCTTGGCGTTCAAGGCGACGGCCTGGAAATCCTTGCTTTCCGCCTTGGCGCGCAAGGCGTCCAGATCCTGTCCGCCCGCCGCAAACAGCCGGCGCGCCGCGTCTTCCGCGATCCAGCCCTGCAGTGGCGTGCCGGCAGTGCGGTCGGCCAATTGAAAACGTTCGCTGCCGCTCCAGCTGTTCTGCACGACGCTCCAGTCGTACGAGGCCGACGGTTTCGTGTGGATCAGCAATACGCCCGCCGCGCCCTGACGTTTGGCTTCCTCGAATTTGTAGGTCCAGCGGCCGTAATAGGTCAGCGCCTTGCCGGCGAAGCGGTTCGGATCAAGCGCGGTCGGCTGCGGGTCGTTGACCATCATGACGACGATCTTGTTTTTGACATCGGCGCCCTTGAAATCGTTCCAGCCCTCTTCCGGCGCCGTGATGCCGTAGCCGACGAACACCAGCGGCGCGTCGAACGTGTGCGCGGCAACGGAGTCGCCCGTGGCCCAGACCCAGTCGGGGCCGAACGCCAGCGGCACGGCCTTGCCGAACGCCACCGCCTGCAGGCTGCTCTCGGCAGGCAGCGACTTCACGCCGGCGATCTGCACGCTCTGGCGGTAACTGTTGCCGCGCACAGGTTGCAATCCGGCCATCTGCGCCTGGGTTTCCAGGTACGCCACCGTCAGGTCGGCGCCGCGTTGGCCCGTGCCCCGGCCTTCCAATAAGTCGTTGGACAGGAAGGCCAGGTGGGCGCGCAAGGGCGCTTCCTGCACCACGGGCAAACCGGTGGCGGCCTGGGCGGAAAACGCCAGCGCGGTCAAGGCGAGGGAAGAAAACAGCTTCTGCATAAGATCCTTTGGATAAGAGGAGACATTCAGTCCGGCGGATGGCCGAGCCGGCGATTGTATGCCATGGGGCAGGCGCGGCAAAATGCGGACGAAAAAAATCCCCGCGGCAAGGCGGGGATGTCATGGCCGAGTAAATTACACGAGCAAGGCGGCCGCCAGGGATTCGATCTCTTCGGCCGATTCCTCGAGGATCGTATGCAGGGTGCTGCCGCCGATGCCGAAATCGATCTTCGCCGCCGCCTGGCGCCGCGCGGCGCTTTCCGGCGGGTGCAACGGCGAGCCGACGGGCGACAGATCGTTGGCCAGCACCAGGGTCGCGCCCAGGGTGCGGGGCGGGAACGTGCTGCCGCCGTGCCACATGCCTTCCACTGCCTGCAAGACCATGTCCGGCACCTGCAGCTGGCGCAGCACGCCGCGGCCGATCAGTTTTTCGCCGTATTCGATCCAGTCTTCGGTGTTGTCGTCGAGCAGGCCCGGATATTCCTCGGCGCGCGACAGCAGATAAAAGCCGCCCACTTCGTGCACGATGGCGGCGAACATGGCCGTTTCCACGTCCACATGCGTGACTTTCCTGGCAATCACCTGACTCAGCGCGGCCACGTGGGCCGTGTGTTCCCACAGCTTGGCCGCCTTGGCGCGCAATTGCGGGTCCGTGATCTGGCTGCCCAGCTGGCGCACGATGACGGACGCCACCATCGATTTCAAGGTGGCAAAGCCCAGGCGCGAAACGGCCGCACGCACATTGGCGATTTCATTGCCGGAACGGTTGTAGGCGGCCGAGTTGGCCAATGCCACGACCCGCGCCGACAGCAGCGGCTCGGCCATGACCATGCGGGCGGCCGCTTCGATATGGCAATCGGGGTCGTCCAGCGCTTCCTGCAGCTTCAAGGTGGCCTTGACGTTGGCGGGGAACGTCAGCTCGCCCTTGCTCGCTTGCAGCGCGATAATCTTGAATACTTCCAGTCTGTCCATGGGTCGATCTCCGGTACGGGCCTATTAGGCTCTGCTGTGTGGGTGGGCCGGGAACGCGCATGTATCCCCGGCCTGGCTCCCGTTTCCGGCAATATTACAGCAAGTTTATACGCAACCCTATTACTTTCCGGAAACTTTTCCTGCCACGCCTTCGACAAAATAATCCATCTTCGTCAGCGCCGCATCGTCGAGCACGCCTTTGTCCAGGCGCACCTTGCCATCGTTATCCTTGATCGGCGAGCTGAAAGGATTAAGCTTGCCAGCAACCAAGTCTTTCTCGCGCGCCAATACAAACTGTTTCACGTCGGCAGGCACGGCAGCGTTGATGCCTTCCAGCTTGACCATGCCATCCTTGATGCCGCCCCAGGTGCTGCTGGACTTCCACGTGCCGTCCAGCACGGCCTGCGCCTGCTTCGTGTAGTACTCGCCCCAATGGTGGGTGACGGCGGCCAGCTGCGCCTTCGGCCCGTACTTTTTCATGTCCGAGTGGTAGGCGATCGCATATTTGCCCTTCTCTTCCGCCGCCTGCACCACTGCGGTCGAGTCCGTGTGGTGGGTGACCACGTCGGCGCCCTGGCCGATCAGGGTGATGGCCGCGTCGCGCTCCTTGCCCGGGTCGAACCAGCTATTCACCCACACCACTTTCACTTCCGCCTTCGGGTCGACGCTGCGCATGCCGCGCGTGAAGGCGTTCACTCCCTGCAACACTTCCGGGATGGGAAACGCCGCCACGTAACCGGCCACATGGGTCTTGCTCATCTTGCCGGCCAACACGCCGGCCAGGTAGCGGCCCTCGTAGAACCGGGCATTCGTGTTGGCCACGTTGACGGCCGTCTTGTATCCCGTCAAATGAATGAACTTCACATTAGGAAATTGCTTCGCCACTTTCAAGGTGGGATTCATGTAACCGAACGAAGTCGTGATGACCAGCTTGCTGCCCGTTTGCGCCAGGTCGCGGATCACGCGCTCCGCATCGGCGCTTTCCGGCACGTTTTCCACATACTTGGTGCTGATCTTGTTGCCTAGCGCCTTTTCCATTTCCTTGCGCGCCTGATCGTGCTGGGTGGTCCAGCCCGCGTCGCCGATGGGGCTGATATACACGAAGCCGACGTTCAGCGGAACGGTGGCCGGTGCGGCAGCCATGACGGGCATCAAAACAAAACTGCAGACGGCGGCGCACAGTAATTTCTTGGACATGGTTTTCCTTGTGGTGAGTGATTAATTTCCGGGATTGAAATTTTTCCCCAGCGAAGCGGGCATGTTGAGCTTGATGTAATTGGCATTGCTGGAAATGAGCACGAGCACGACGATGGCCGCCACATACGGCAGCATCGACAGCAGTTGCGAGGCGATGGGCACGCCCAGCGCCTGCGCGTGGAACGTCAATATCGTGATGCCGCCGAACAGGTAGGCGCCGCCCACCACGCGCGCCGGGCGCCAGGTGGCAAAGGTCGTCAGCGCCAGCGCGATCCATCCCCGTCCCGCCACCATGCCCTCGACCCACAGCGGCGTGTACACGAGCGACAAAAATGCGCCGGCCAGACCACAGCAGGCGCCGCCGAACAGCACGGCCGCCAGGCGGATACGCCGCACGGGATAGCCGAGTGCATGCGCGGACGCGGGCGATTCGCCCACGGCGCGCAGCACCAGGCCCGCCCGCGTGCGGTACAAGAACCAGGCGATGGCCACGCACAGCAGCAAGGACAGATACACCATCGGATGCTGGCGGAACAGGGCCGGCCCCAGCACGGGAATGTCTTCCAGTACAGGGATGCCGAAGCGGCCGTTCTGCAGGCTGTTGCCCACGTACTTCAGGCCGATGTACGTGGACGCGCCCGCGCCGAACAGAGATAAAGCCAGGCCCGTCGCGTACTGGTTCGTGCCCAGCCACACGGTCAGCCAGGCAAAGAAGCCCGACAGGACCATGCTGGCCCCTGCCCCCGCCAGGAAGCCCAGGGTGGGGCTGCCCGTGTTGACGGCCACGGCAAAGCCCGTGATGGCCGAGACCAGCATCATGCCTTCCGCGCCCAGGTTGACCACGCCCGCCTTTTCATTCACCAATAAACCGAGCGCGGCGAGCATCAGCGGCGTGCCCGCGTTGATGCTGGCGGCAATCAAGGGCGCTATCGTCAGGGCCAGGTTATCCATGTTTTCTCCAGCGCAATTTGTATTGGATCAGTACGTCGCAGGCGAGCAAGGCGAACAGCAAGATGCCCTGGAACACGCCAGTGATGGCGCTGGGCAAGCCGAGGCGCGATTGCGCCAGTTCGCCGCCGATATAGAACAGGGCCATGACGAAGCTGGAGAAAATCACGCCCACGGGATGCAGCCGCCCCACGAAGGCGACGATGATGGCGGCAAAGCCGTAGCCGGGCGAGACCGTGGGCGTCAGCTGCCCCATCGGTCCCAGCACTTCGCAGGCGCCCGCCAGGCCCGACAGGGCGCCGCAGATCAGCAAGGACGACCACAAGGTCTTGCGCGAAGAAAAACCCGCATAGCGGGCGGCGGCGGGCGCCATGCCGCCCACGCGCAGGCGGAAACCGGCAATGCTGCGCGACAGATACAACCAGCCGCCCAGCGAGGCCAGCAGGGCAAACACGATACCCACGTGCAAGCGCGTATCGCTGATCACCATCGGCAACAGCAAGCCGTCCGACAGCAGTTTCGACTGAGGAAAATTGAACCCTTCCGGGTCGCGCAGCACGCCGTACACGAGATAGCTGAGCAGCAATTGCGCGATATAGACGAGCATCAGCGAGACGAGGATTTCGCTGGCGTTGTAACGGTCGCGCAGCCAGGCCACCAGGCCCGCCCACGCCATGCCGCCCGCCATGCCGGCCAGCAGGGAAATGCCGATGATGGCCGCGCCGCCCGCGCCATCGCCCGTGTCCAGGTACAGGGCCGCCGCGCCGCCGCAGATGGCGCCCAGGGTCAGCTGCCCTTCCGCACCGATGTTGTAGATGTTGGCGCGAAAGCAGATGGCCAGGCCCACGGCGATCAACAGCAAAGGGGCGACTTTAATCCCCAGTTCGGACCAGCCGTGCGCGTCGCGCAAGGGTTCCACGAAGAAGACGGCCAGGCCGGCCAGCGGATCGTGGCCCAGCGCAAGAAATAACAAAGCGCCGCACAGCACGGTCAGCAGCACGGCCAGCACCGGCGACAGCCACGACATCAGCCGCGACGGTGCGGGCCGGGCTTCCAGGCGCAAGGCGAACTTAGCCATGGGCAGCCTCCTGCGGCCACAGCCCGCTCATCCATTGCCCCACTAGATCCACGCTGGCCTCGCCCACGTCCAGCGACGGTGAAATTTTTCCTTTCGCCATCACCAGCAGGCGGTCGCTGATCTCGAACAATTCATCGAGTTCTTCCGATACGACCAGCAGCGCGCAACCCGCGTCGCGCAGCGCCAGCAATTCGGCGCGGATTTGCGCGGCCGCGCCCACGTCCACGCCCCAGGTCGGTTGCGCCACCACCAGCACCGTGGGTTCGCGCATGACTTCGCGTCCGACTATGTATTTCTGCAAGTTGCCGCCCGACAGGCTGCGCGCCAGCGCCTGCGGCCCGCCCGCCTTCACCTGGAAGCGGGCGATGATGGCGGCCGCCCGCTGCGCGATCGCGCCACGGCGCAGGAAACCGTGGCGGATGGTGGCGGGGGTCTGCAAGCTGAGCAGCACGTTATCGGCCAGCCCCATGTCGGGCACGGCGCCCCGCCCCAGCCGTTCTTCCGGCACGAAGCCGAAACCGAGGGCGCGGCGGCGGCCCGGCGGCAGGCGCCCGGCAGGCATGCCGTTGAGCACGATGCTGGCGGGGGCCGCGCGCAGGTCCTCGCCCGACAGGGCGGCCAGCAATTCCTGCTGGCCATTGCCGGATACGCCCGCGATGCCGACGATCTCGCCCGCGCGCACGTCGAAATGGATATCGATCAATTGCGTGGCGAACGGATGGCTCTTCGGCAAATGCAGATTGCGCACGCTCAGCATGGCGGCGCCGGGCGTGCGCGCCACGCGCGTGACGGTGGGCGGTTCGGCGCCGATCATCATGCGCGACAGGCTGGCCGCCGACTCTTGCGAAGGGTCGCACACGCCCGCATTCTTTCCCGCGCGCACCACCGTGCACGTATGGCACAGGGCGCGGATCTCGTCGAGCTTGTGGCTGATGTACAGGATGCTGCAGCCTTCGGCCGCCAACTGGCGCAAGGTGGCAAACAGCTTTTCCACGGCGCCCGGCGTCAGCACGGACGTCGGTTCGTCGAGGATCAGCAGTTGCGGCTTGGCCAGCAAGGCGCGCACGATTTCCACGCGCTGGCATTCGCCGACGGATAGCGTGTGCACGTGGCGCTGCGGTTCCAGGTCCAGGCCGTACTGGCGCGCCGTGTCTTCGATGCGCTGCGCCAACTCCGCCATGTTGGTGCCGGCGGGCAAACCGAGGGCGATGTTTTCCGCGACCGTCAAGGTATCGAACAGGGAAAAGTGCTGGAACACCATGGCGATGCCGAGCGCGCGCGCGGCCGACGGGTTGGCGATCTCGACCTCGCGGCCGTTCCACACAATGCGGCCGCCGTCGGGCTGCACGGCGCCGTAGATGATTTTCATCAGGGTCGATTTACCGGCGCCGTTCTCGCCGAGCACGGCGTGGATTTGTCCGGGCGCGACGGTGAGATCGATGCCGTCATTGGCCACCACGGCCGGATAGCGCTTGCTGATATCGTGTAATTCCAGGCGTGCCGTCATTGTTTTTTTCGTGCCTCGCTGCGGGGTCGCCGGCATGGTCGCCGGTGGAGGAAAAATTCAAGCTCTTGTCTCTATCGTATCGGCATCCACGGCGCTTGGGGGATGGCGTGGCGGCACGCATTTCTATTTCCGCAAAAAAACAACACCTGTCTACAATTCTGAAAAAAATTATCAGCTTTACAGCGGCCGCCTTGCCCGGCAAGGGCGGGAAGGTGCGATGATTATATGCAGGAACTGATAGTAAGTATGCAGGCAAGACATATCGCCCAGTGCGGCGCTTCTCGCATCATGGATTGAACGGCGCGCAATGTCCCATCGCCGCGCTTCATGCGCTAGTGGGCTCCCCCCTGCGCCCAGCCATCCCAGTTCCCGTTTTCCAACACCGCCATCAGGAGCCGAAAAAGTGCCAAAAACCATACCGTGTCTGTTGCTCTGCCTCACCACCACTCTGGGCGTGGGCGCGACCGCCCAGGCCGCCGAATGGAGCGATACCGCGCTGAGCTGGCGCGCCGGCAATGATTACCGCGAACCGTTCAATCCGGACGACATCAAGAAAAATATCTTTGCCATCACGCACGCCAGCGGCTACAAATACGGCAGCAACTTCGTCAACCTGGACTTCCTGATCTCCGACAGCAAGGACCCTGGCGCACTGGGCAAGACGTCCGGCGCGCAAGAGGCGTACCTGGTGTACCGCAACACCATCGACATCGGCAAGGTGCGCGGCAGCGACATCAAGTTCGGCCCCGTGCGCGGCGTCGGCGTGACCCTGGGCTTCGACGTCAACACGAAGAATGACGTCGGCTACAACTCGCGCAAGCGCATGCTGGTGGCCGGCCCCACCCTGATGTGGGACGTGCCCGGCTTCTTCAACACCAGCCTGCTGTTGCTGCGCGAAAGCAATGCCCCCAGCGGCGCCTTCCCGCCCATCTCGCAAGTAACGGGCCGCTACACGTATAAAACCCACGCCATGCTGACGGGCGCCTGGGCCATCCCATTGTCGCCGCTGTTCTCGTTCGAAGGTTTCTTCAACCTCATCGACTCGAAAGGCAAGGATGAAGTGGGGCGCGACACGGCGGTGGAAACGAATATCGACATGCAAGTGATGTACGACGTGGGCGCAGCCCTGGGCAGCGCCAAGAACACCTTCCGCGTGGGCCTGGAATACCAGTACTGGAAGAACAAGTTCGGCAACTCGCCCGCCACCACGGGCAACGTGGGCCAGACGGCGAAGACGCCGATGATACGCGCGGAGTATCATTTCTAAGAATCATTGTCACGCATCAACACCCACCGTCGCGCCTGATGCCAGCATGAAGCTTTCCTGCTGGCGGAGAGCGCGACCGTGGAACAAGGGCTTGCGAATCATCTAACATACCGCTCACCCGGTCGCTCGAACACCTTACGCTACGATCCAATCACGTCCATCCCGTGCATGTCGCAAGACGGGATCACATTGCAGGTGCGTGGCATCACCTGCCACCCCACCCGATTTGACAGGCCTCGCGCCCTCCCCGATACTTGTTCTCATCTGTACCAACTACACAAGCGCAGACTACCTTGTAGTCACGTTTGCCAGCACGAATGAATATTGTCACCCCCACCGCCCCCTACATCGGCCGCTTCGCCCCCTCCCCCTCCGGTCCCCTGCACATGGGCTCGCTCGTTGCCGCCATGGCCAGTTATCTCGATGCCAAGGTGCATCAGGGCACGTGGCTGTTGCGCATCGAGGATCTGGACTATGACCGCAATGTCGAGGGTGCCGATCTGGGTATCCTGGCCAGCCTGCGGCGCTGCGGCATGTACTGGGATGGCGAGGCGACGTGGCAGAGCAGGCGGCTGCCGCTGTACGAGGCGGCGCTCAAGCGCTTGCAGGACGACGGCCTCGTGTATGCGTGCGGCTGTTCGCGCAAGGAGATCCAGGATTCGGTGCTGCAGGCGGGCGCGCCCAAGGGCGGCGCCGCCGTGTATCCGGGCACCTGCCGCCATGGCCTGGCGCAGGGCAAGGCGGCGCGGGCCTGGCGGCTGCGCGTGCCGCTAGGCACGCAAGCCGTGTACGCTTTTACCGACCGCTGGGCGGGTCCGCAGCGGCAGGATCTGGCTGACGAAGTGGGCGACTTCATCGTGCTGCGCGGCGATGGTTTTTGGGCGTATCAGCTGGCCGTGGTGGTCGACGATGGCGCGCAGGGCATCACGCAGGTGGTGCGCGGGGCGGATCTGCTCGATTCCACGCCGCGCCAGCTGTATCTGCAGGATGTGCTGGGCTTGCCCCATCCCGGCTTTTTGCACGTGCCTGTCGTCGTCAATGACAGCGGCGAGAAATTGTCGAAACAGACGGGCGCCCTCGCCTTCGATACGGGCACCGATGCGGCAGAACTGCTGGCGTCGGCGCTGCTGCCGGCGGCCCGATTCCTCGGCCTCGAGGTGCGCGCCGACGATGTGGAAGACTTCTGGCGGCAAGCCGTGCCCGCCTGGGCGCAGCGGCTGGCGCGCCTTCCCGGGCACGCATAAAAAAACCCGCCGCGGCGCGAGCCGGGCGGGTAGCAATGCAGGCGCCAGCACATGGCCGGCGCCTGGAACCGAACACTTAAGAAAACCGTAGCGAGCGGCGGTGAGTTGCGGCCGAGAAGCGCAGCTGTGCTTTAGCACAGTGAGCATCGCAGGCCGCAAATCACGACGCGCAGCAGGTTTGCTTATGTGTTCTTAGAAGTTGCCTTTGAACTGCACACCAAATTGACGCGGCTCATTGATGAAGCCCGTGCGGTTGTTGAAGTCGATGGCGCCCGTGATACGCTGGGTGTCGGTGATGTTGCGGCCGAATGCGGCCACTTCATACTTGCCGGCATCCCAGGTGTAACCCACGCGCAAGCCGCCTTCGACCATCGGCTTGCCGGTGAACTCGGTTGCCTCATACAGGAAGAAATTGATCTTGCTGCGGTAAGCCCAGTCCGTGAAGACGAAGAATTCGCCGTTTTCCATCGGGATCGAATAGCGGCCCGTGGCGGTGATCGTCCACTTCGGCGCTTGCGGCAACGGATTGCCGTCGATGATGGCGCGGTTGCCCGTGGTCAGCGGGTCCGTCACGGTGCAACGCGTTTGCGCGCAGGTGGCGATCGACAGGCTCGGGTCCTTGATTTCCGTGAAGTTGTAGCTGCCGCCCAGGGACATCTTCAGGCTCGGCGTGACAAAACCTTCCAGTTCCAGCTCGGCGCCGCGGCCGTTCGTCTTGGCGGCATTGATCAGGCGCGTGATGTTCGACGTGCCGCCCACCACCGTCAGCTGCTGGTTTTTCACCTGGTAGTCATACACGCTGAACGCGACGCGGGCGCGGCGGTTGAACAGGTCGGCCTTGATACCCGCTTCGTACGAAGTGATGGTTTCCGCATCGGCCACGGTGACGGGCACGCTGGTGCTGGCCGGGGCGATACTTGGCGCGCGGAAACCGGTGGCGATACGCGCGTAGAAGTTCACGTCCTTGTTGTATTTATAGGTGCCGCTCAAATCCCAGTTGACCTTGGCTTTGCTGACATCGGCGCTGGTCGGGTTGACCTGCACGATGTTGGTCGCTTCCACCGTGTCGAAATCCTTCTTGTCCTTGGTGTAGCGCAAACCGGCGCGCAGCATGAAGTCGTCGTTGACGGCGTAGTTGACGGAACCGAACGTGGCCCAGGCCGAGTTTTTCTGGCGGCTGGCCAGGTGCGTGGTCAGCACGTGCGTGCTGGTATCGAAGTTGTCGGTGAAACCGTTGGCATCTTCGTTGAAGTAGTACACGCCTGCCTGCCAGTTCAGGGGACCGGCATTTTTCGATTCGGCACGGAACTCCTGCGAGTATTGCTTCACGCTGGTGATGCCGCCGGCCGTTTCAACCTGGAAAGGAATGAAGCCGGGGCCCGTCGGCGTGCCGCCGTCGATGTCGCCATGCGACACGTAATTGCCGACCTGCTCAAAGCCGGTGATCGAATACAGTTTAATACCGTCCAGGTCCCAGCTCAGGCGGGCGCTGGCGCCGTTGGTGCGCAGGCGCTGGAAATTCGGCGCATTCGTAAACGACTTGTTCGGGTCGAAACCGTCGACGATATCGTTCGTGCCCTGCTTGATCATGTTGGCGTAGAAGACGCGCGCGCTGCCCGTGGTGTTGCGCTGGTGCACATTGAACAGGGCGTTGAACGTGGTGTTCGGTGCGTACAGCAATTGCACGCGTTCCGCATGTTCGTTGTAGCCGTCCAGCGCATCTTTCTGGCCCGTAAACGTGTTGTCGACGTAATCGTCGCGGTGCTGGCGCAGGGTCGAGAAGCGCAGCGCCCATTCTTTGCTCAGCGGCACGTTGACGGCGCCGTCGAAGTTGGTCGTGTTGTGCGTGGCGGCGGAAACGTTGTAATAGCCTTCAACCTTGTCCAGCTTCGGCTTGACGGATTCGAACTTGACCACGCCGGCCGGCGTATTGCGGCCGAACAAGGTACCTTGCGGGCCGCGCAGCACTTCCACGCCAGCCACGTCGAAAATCGGATAACCCTTGAGGATAGGATTTTCTTGCACGACATCGTCGTAAATCAGGGAAACAGGTTGCGATGCAAAGATGTTGAAGTCGGTATTGCCGTAGCCGCGGATGTAGAAGCGGGGGAAGGTGCGGCCATTCGACGATTCCACGTTCAGGCTCGGCACTTTGCCGGCCAGCACACGGATATCCTGGCCGCTGGATACGAGCACGTCGAGCTTCTCGTCGCGCAGCAGCGACACGGAGACGGGCACGTCGCGGATATTTTCCTTGCGGCGCTGTGCCGTCACGGTCACGGTTTCCAGCTGGCTGGCGGCAGGGGTCGTATCAGCAGCGACTTCATCAGCATAAGCCGAGCCGATAGGCAAGGCAGCGGACAGTGCCAGCATAGCAGCGCTTTTGGCGCACAAACGCTTGTGCATCTTGGACATCTTGATCATGTGGTTTCCCAGAAGTTTAAAAAAAGAATTGCGAAATCTGTCTTTCTTGCAACCTGTCTCCGGGTTATTTACGGCGCTGGACGATCGTTTGCACCATCACGGTGCAGCAGCGCGAGCGGATGTTCCCCCGCTCTCGGCGTCACTGGCTCTGTCCTGTCTGTCACTCAAGTTGACAGCGGTTCCGGCCGCATCTCTGGGATGTCTGATGAACACCAACTTTTGAGTAAGGCGCCAATTTAATTCAAGCGGCTTATGCGCTGCAAGAATATTGTTATGTAAAATATTTATTCACCAACATAAAAGCCTGACTAGTGGTTATTCAGCCACAATACGCTCAGGAGCTTGCTGTTTTATCCATTTCCCAACCCTGGCGCCGCCATGGCGGCAAGGTGGCAAAATGCTGCCTGCAAGACGGGCCCGGGCCGGTATTTGACTGTAATATCGCCATACTTGACCTTGCCGTGCTGCCCCATCCCAGTGCAGCGGCGGCGCGCCGCACCATTGCCGACCTTATCCATGCCAGAACCGAGCCAGCACAGCCACGACATCATTTCCTCCCCCGCCGCCGCCCAGGCCGCGCATATGCTGCTGGGCGCCCATTGCGACATCGTCTGGAGCACGAAAACCTTCGGCCAGTTCGATGCCGACCAGCCCTCCTGGCGCGCCTTCACGGGCCAGACGGAAGCCGAACTGCTGGGCCGCGGCTGGCTCAATGCCCTGCACCCGGACGACCGTAACTTGCCTTACGTCATGCCGTCACATCTGACGACCGTGTTCGAAGCGGAATACCGGCTGCGCCACGTCAGCGGCAGCTACCGCAATATGCTCGTGCGCATGCTGCCCGTGCTGGCGCCCGACGGCAGCATCGTTGAATGGCTGGGCTCGCATTGCGACGTGACGCAGCAACGGCAGACGGAACAGCGGCTGCGCCTGGCCATGCAAGGCGGCCGCATGGGCACGTGGGAGATCGACCTGGGCAGCGGCAGCATGGCTTGCTCCGACGCCTTCAAGGCCAACCTGGGCTTGCCGCCTGCCAGCCACATCGATTACGCGCAGCTGACGGGCGCCATGCTCGACGGCGACCTGCAGCAGTGGCAAACGGTGGTGCACGCGGCCATCGCCAGCGATTTCGAGATCGATATCCGCGTGCGCTGGCCCGACAGTTCGCTGCACTGGGCGCACATGCGCGGCACCTGCGCCAGCGACGGCGCCGGCAATGTGATCGCCCTGTCCGGCATTTCGCTCGACCTGACGGCCAGCAAGCAAAACGAGGAAACCCTGCGCCTGACCCTGGCGGCCGGCGAAGTGGCCACCTGGAACTGGGACATCGTTGCCGACCGCGTCACGGCCGACAGTAATATGGCGCGCTTGTTCCCCGTCAATGCCGACGCGCCCACGGCGCCGCCGCTGGCGCGCTACCTGGACATCATCCATCCCGATGACCGCGAGCAAGTCAGCGCGCAGATTGCCCAGGCCATGCACGCGCACGCGCCATTCGAGGCCAGCTACCGCGTCGCTGCCGGCGATGGCCAGTACCGCTCGGTCATCGCGCGGGGCCGCGCGGAATACGCGCCCGATGGCACGCCTTTGCAATTTCCTGGCGTGCTGCTCGACATCACGCGCCAGAAACAGGTGGAAGATGCGCTGCGGCGCAGCGAGGAACGCTACCGCACCCTGATCGAGCTGATGGACCAGGCCTTCTGCGTCATTGAAATGCTGTACGACGAGCAAGGCCGTCCCGTGGACTTCCGCTACCTGGAAGGCAACGCCGCCTTCGTCAAGCAGTCGGGCCTCGACAATGCCATCGGCAAGACCATCCGCAGCTTCGTGCCCGACCATGACCAGCACTGGTTCGACCTGTACGACCAGGTCGTCAAGACGGGCGAGCCCGTGCGCTACGAAAACGAAGCCGTGGCCATGGAGCGCTGGTTCGAAGTTTTTGCGGCGCGCCTGGGCGGCCCCGGCAGCCGCCTGCTGACGGTGCTGTTCAGCGACATCAGCGAACGCAAGCGCTCGGAACAGCAGCTGCGCCAGCTGGCCGACAACCTGTCCGAGATGGACCGACGCAAGACGGAATTCCTCGCCACCCTGGCGCACGAACTGCGCAACCCGCTGGCACCGATCCGCAACGGCTTGCAAATCATGCGCCTGGCCGCCGACAAGCCCGCCACCGTGGCCCGCGTACGCGATGTGATGGAGCGGCAAGTCAATCAGATGGTGCACCTGGTCAACGACTTGCTGGACGTGGCCCGCATCACGCGGGGCCAGATCGAACTCAAGCTCGAACGCGCGGACTTGAAAACCATCATCGCCAGCGCCGTGGAAACGAGCACGCCGCTGATCGAAGCGAGCCGCCACCAGTTGCAAGTGGTGCTCGACGAGCAGGCGCTGCCGCTCGAGGCCGACCCCACGCGGCTGGCGCAAGTGCTGGGCAATTTGCTCAACAACGCCGCCAAGTACACGCCCGCCGGCGGCCACATCGCCTTGCGCGCGGTACGCGATGGGGACGCGGTCTTGATCGAAGTCAGGGACAGCGGCGTGGGCATCCCCGCCGAATCGATCGCCACCGTCTTCGACATGTTTACCCAGGTGGGACAAAACATGGGCCGCGCCCAGGGCGGCCTGGGCATCGGCCTGTCGCTGGTGCGGCGCCTGGCCGAGCTGCATGGCGGCAGCGCCACGGCGGCCAGTCCCGGTGCCGGCCTGGGCAGCACATTTACCGTGCGCCTGCCGCTGCTGAACGAGAAAGCCACAGCCCCCGCCGCACCGGATGCGCCCGCGCCCGCGGCCAGCGCCCGCCATTTCCGCGTGCTGGTGGTCGACGACAACGTCGATGCGGCCGATACCCTGGCGGCCGTGCTCGACATGATGGGCCATGCCACGCAAGTGGCCCACGATGGCGCCCAGGCGCTGGCCGTGGCGCCGCAATTCTTGCCTGACGTCATCTTCCTCGACATCGGCTTGCCCGGCATGAACGGCTACGAAGTGGCGCGCGCGCTGCGCCGGATACCGGCCGGCGCCAGCGTCGTGCTCGTCGCATTGACGGGCTGGGGCGCCGAAAACGACCGCAGCCAGTCGAGCGCGGCCGGCTTCGACCACCATCTGACCAAACCGGCCAACCTGCTCGCCATCGGCGAACTGCTGGCTACCCTTTCCACTCCCAAAATACCTACAGACCATGACTGACTCCCCGAACCACGTCCGCCGCCACCTCCTGCTGGCCAGCGGCGTCGCCCTGCTGTGCCCAACGCCGCTGCTGTTTGCCGCGCCCGCCACCGGCATCGCCGCCGCCCACACGCAGCTGGCCGCGCTGGAACAGGCCGCCGGCGGACGCCTCGGCGTTGCCGCCTGGCGCCAGGGCAGCGAGCAGCGCCTTGCCTACCGCGCCGACGAACGCTTCCCCCTGGCCAGCACCTTCAAGGCCATGCTGGCGGGCGCCGTGCTGGCCCGCAGCGTCAGCCAGCCGGGCTTGCTGGACCAGCACGTGCGTTACGAAAAAAAGGAACTGGTCACCTATTCGCCCATCACGGAAAAGCATCTGGCCGACGGCATGCGCGTGGCCGAGCTGTGCGCCGCCACCTTGCAGTACAGCGACAATAGCGCGGCCAATTTCCTGATGACATTATTGGGCGGGCCGCAAGCCGTGACGGCGTTTGCGCGCAGCATCGGCAACACGGTATTCCAGCTGGAACGCTGGGAAACGGAACTCAACAGCGCCATCCCCGGCGAAGTGCGCGACACGGCCAGCCCCGCGTCGATGGCGCACAGCTTGCAGCAATTATTATTGGGAAATAGTTTGCCGGCGCTGCAGCGCCAGCAACTGGACGTCTGGATGCGCGGCAACACGACGGGCGACAAGCGCATCCGCGCCGGCGTGCCTGCCGGCTGGCAGGTGGCGGATAAAACGGGCTCGGGCGCCTACGGCAGCGTCAACGACATCGGTGTGGCCTATCCGCCCAGCGGCGCGCCGCTGCTCATCGCCGTGTACTACACGCGCGAACAGAAAAACGCGGACACGAATCAGGACATCATCACGGCCGCCACGCGTATCGCGACGGCCGCGTTGGCGTAATTACTTCGGCAGTGCGGCCATGAAACCCGCATACGTGGACCAGGCGGGGTCGGCCGCGCTGCGGATTTCAATCGGGAACTTTGGACGCGGCGCCAGCGCCGTGTTCAGGCGGTTGAAGAATTCTTCGCCCGACTGCGTGTAATAAATCCATTCGCGCAAGTTTTCGCCCGTCGACACGAGCGCCAGGGTGGCGAAACCGTCTTCTTCCACCACGGGCGCCAGCGCCGCTTCCAGCTCTTCCATGTGCTCGCGCTCATTCGGCGCGGGCATGCCCGTCTCGTCTTCGTAACGCCAGGCGATGATGATGCGGTCCGGCTGCGACGACAGGTCCCAGTCGTCATGGAAGGCGTCGACATAGCGGTAGATGATGGCCATCTCGTCGCTATGCGTGACGATGGTGCCCCAGCTGCGGGCGGAAGTGGAATTTTCGTTCATGGTTGCAATAATCAAAAAAATAAATCGAGGGAGCGCAGCTTACAGCACTGGCGGGCAAGTCACATTCCAGGCGTCATATTGGGCACCGCTCTTGCGCAGCCAGACGCGGGCGTAGCTGTCGCGGTCGCTCTTGAACACCAGCGCGTAGCGCTCTTCGGCACGCGGTGCGGCGGCGCCCACGTCGACGGCCGCCAGCGTAAACTTCAGCGCGCGCAATGGGGCGCAGGCTGTGTTACCCGCCATCAATAATCGCGCCCGCTCCAGCAGCGGCTTCTGGTACAGCAACACGCCTTCCAGTTCCACATCGGGAATCCGTTGCAGCATGCGCACGGGCTCGGCCACCGCGCGGCAAGTGCCACGGTCGAGCCAGGCGTAATACTCCATGCCCGCCTCCTGCCAGCGCGCCTGCTTGCCTTCGCCGTGCAGCACGAACTTGGTGCGCTGCGTCCGGCACAGCACGCCATGGCCGCGATACGGCGGCGCTTCCACGCTGCCCACCACTTCGCTGCCGCGGCCACCGACCACGGGCACGCTCTCGAACACGGTGCGCGTGGCCGGTTCGCCCGGATATTGCTGCGCATAAAAATCCAGCAAGGACGCGCGCTGCTGCGCATCCACCGCCACCGCCTCGGCGGCACTGGCAGAGAGGCACGCAGCCGATACGGTAAAGAGCGCTGCAGAGCGCATGAAATATCCTGGCATGGCATTCCTTCAATCGACGTTCAGGGGCGGGTATCGCCCAAGCGCCGATTATATAGTTACCAGGAAATGCCAGGCGGACGGCCGTCAGGACGTGCGCAAGGTGGCAAAGGCGAAACAGACTTGATATTTAGTAAGAATCTGTCTTGCTGCTCAATACATCCATCAACAATTGCCGCTTCGCCAGCAAGGCTGGATCAAACGCCGTCCACTGTTCCAGCCGAAACGCATACGCGGGCGCCATCATCCAGCCGAACACTTCCGCCTTGTCTTCCTCGGGGCCGTAGGCGGCGTACAGGCTCACCAGCCCGGGCTGCGGGTGGCCCAGGTTCTGGAAACCCTTGCCGTAGGCCGTGGCGCCGCCCTGGCCATAGGCCATGCCGGGCGGGTTCAAGGCCAGCCAGGCGGGGTCGCGGTAATAGAAATCGTTGAACAGGCGGTATTCGATGAAGTGGTAATACTCGTGGTGCACGCGCAATTCCATGCCGGATGGACACAGTGCGGCCAGCAGGTTGTCGGCGTAGACGACGCTGTCGATGTCCGGCGCCGGCATGGCCAGGCGGCGCTGGCCGTCCACGCTCAAGTCCTTCACCAGCACGACGTGGCGCAAGCCCGTGCGCGCGAAGACGCCGGCCGGGTAGCGCTCCATGGCAGGCAGGACGATGCTGAGCAGCAATTGCAGCCCGGCACGGTCCTGCTCCGACTCCGTAAAGGCGTGCGCCGCGCTGCCGGGCATGGACAAGGTCCAGGCGGGCGCCAGTTGCAGGGCCGCCAGGCGTGCCGTGGCAATGGCCTGCAGTTGCGCCACGCTGGCGTCCTGTGGCGCGACGGGCGCATAACGCACGTTCCAGTCGCACTCGCTGCGCATGCTGTCTTGCTGGGCGGCACGCTCGAACGCTTGCAGGTCGGCCGCCGATGGCGCGGACGGGCCGGTGCTGGCGCAAGCGGACAGCAGTACGGCGGCAAGACAGGACAGCAAACGGCAAGCAGGCATGGGATCTTTCACAGGCATAAAAATGGGGCGCAATCGCTGCGCCCCATTGTACAAGCTGCTAGTTCCTTACAGCATCAGCGCTGGTAATTCTTGAAGAAATTCCAGCTGATCACGGTGGCGTCCGGGCCCAGCTCGTCGCTGAATGGCCAGCCGGGAGGACCGCCGCTCCACGCGTGGTTCATGCCCTCGACCGTGTACTTTTGCGCGATGACGGCGCCGTTGTGCAGGTAGGTGTCGATGGAATAGCTGCGGCCGTACGGCACGGTCTGGCGCACGATGCTGTCGGCACGATAGCGCACGCTGTCATTGTCGAGGCCATCGTCGCCGTAATCGCTGGTCTGCAGGAATTGTTCGATGGTCTGTTCGCCGTTGACGGGGTTGACGACGATGTCGGAAGTGCCGTGGAACACCATCGTCGGCATCAGCCGGCGCGGCGAACCGGAGCAGCGCCAGGCATCCTTGCCGCGCACTTTCGGGTCGAAGGAGCTGCCGTTGAACAGCGAGTCGGCGGCCGTGACCAGGCCGGTGGCGCCCTTGTACATGCCGCCCGAATGCACCATCACGGCAGCGAACACATCGGAATAACAGGCGGCCATGATGGACGCCATGGCGCCGCCGGCCGAGATGCCCGTCACGTACACGCGGCTGTCCTGCACCGCGTAGTTATTCTTGACCTTGTTCAAGATGCCCATCAGCACGGCCGGCTCGCCCGTGCCCCGCTCCTGGTTCAGGGGCAGCATGAAATTCCAGCAGCGCATGGGATTGGCCGTGACGTTCTGGCGCGGGTAGACGACGATGAAGTTTTCACTGTCGGCCAGCTGGTTGTAGCGGCTGACGGCGGCCATGCTGTTCGGTTCCGAACCGCAGCCGTGCAGCATCAGCACCACGGGCAGCGGCGTATTGGGATTGTAATTGCTCGGTAGCCAGACCTGGTATTCGCGCGAACCCCACAGGCTCGCGTACAGGCCGAAGTCCCACTGCCCGGCGGCAGCCGGCAGCGCGGCCAGCAAGCCGCAGGCGGCGATCAGTGCAGATAACAAGTGACGCAGTTGCTGATACAGATTTGCCATGCCAGTCTCCTGATTATTATTCACGACGAAAACAGCGACAACGACCCGGCTTGACGCCCGTCAAGCCGGCACTTCCGGCCGGCGAGGCCGGACCCAGCGGGTCCAGCCCCGGCAGTGAAGAACTTTAAAATTTGTAGCCAGCCTTGGCGATGATCTGGCGCGGCGGACCATAGAAAGCGTCGAGGATGAACACGGCCGGTATGTTGTAGCCATCCGTGCGGTAGCGCTTGTTGCCCAGGTTGCTGCCGTGCAAACTGAAGGTCCAGTTCTTCGGCGCTTCCCACACGACGCCGGCCGTCCAGATACTGTAGCCGCCCTGCGCCAGGGTTTCGCTCAAGTCCGTCGTCGGATACACCTTGCTGCGGTAGCCATAGCCGAGCATGCTGCGCAAGGCGCCGCCGAACACGTCGCGGTCCGTGCGCGTCACGTTCAAGCCCACTTGCCGGGCTGGCGTATTGCTGAACTTTTGCGTATCCGCAATGTTCTTGCCTCCGCTCATGAACTCGTCATAGTTGGCATCGAGCAAGGCGAGGAAGCCGTTGACTTCCCACTGGCGGTTCGGCCGCCACGAAAACTCGAACTCGGCGCCTTTCACGGTCCCCTTGCCCGCATTCGTGAAGTCGCCATAGAAGCCCGGCACGCCGCCCGGCTGCACATAGCTGGTGAAGACGGACAATTGAATATCCTTGTAGCGGTTGTAGAACAGGGCCACATTGGCGTCGAAGGTGTCGTCCGGCGCCGCATACTTCATGCCCACTTCCAGCGCGTCGAGTTTTTCATCCTTGTAGGGCCGCGCGGAATCGGGCACCACCAGGTTGTTGGCGCGCACGTTGTAGCCGCCGGACTTGAAGCCGCGCGACAGATTGCTATAGAAATTCGTCGTCTTCGACGCTTCATAGCGCACGGAGATTTTCGGCGAGGTATTGCTCACCGACAAGGACTTGTCGAAGTCGGCCGCCGTCTGGATGGGCCGCGTGAAGCCCACGTCGGCAAAAGCGCGGTTGAGCACGATGGCGCGCTTTTCCTCGCGCGTATGGCGCAAGCCCACATTGATGCTCCACACCTTGCCCAGCGGCCAGGTCCAGTCCGTGTACAGCGCCGTGCTGTCCGTCTCCACCGTGCTGACGGCGGCCGTGAACTGGCGCCCCAGGAAGTTGTTGTAGATGCCGCCGCCGGCCGTGCCTTCAAAGCGGTACAGGCCGATCACGCCGGCGCCATAGTCGCCGCTGTATGACGCCTGCAATTCCAGGCTTTTCTGTTCGTCGCGCGAATCGCCGAAGACGTCGGCAATCGGTTGCGGCAAGCCGTCGAAGTCGATGGTTTGCTCGGACGTGCTGCGCCGCTTGGCGCCGATTACTTTCACGGACCAGTCATTCGACAGCGTGTAATTGGCCACCAGCGAACCGCCCCGGTTGTGCGTGAAGTTGTTGCCCGGCATACCGCTCTGGATGTCATACGCATCCGTGCTGGCGGGCCGCTTGAGCGGATCGAAAGCGCTCACGCCCATGCGCTGGAAGCCGCGCACGCCCGATTTGTCGTCCGTGGCGTCCAGGCTCAGCACGACGGTGAGGGGGATGTCCTGCGGAAAGTAGCCGACGGACAGGCGCGCGGCCGTGCTGTCCTGGTCGCTGACCTGTTCGCCGTTAAACGTGTTGCGGCCGAATCCGTCGCGGTCCAGTTTGGCAGCGGCCAGGCGCGCGCGCCAGGTGCCGCTCTCGTTGGCCACATTGAAGGCGGCCTTGAAGTTGCGCTGATTGTAATTGCCAATCCCTACTTCCGCCGAGGCACCGTTTTCCTTTGCCAGGGGGCGCGAAATGTACTTGATGGCGCCGCCGATGGTGTTCTTGCCGTACAAGGTGCCTTGCGGGCCGCGCAGCACTTCGATGCGCTGCACGTCGAATACGTCGAGCAAGGCGCCTTGCGGACGCGCCATATAGACGTCGTCGAAATAAATGCCCACGCCCGGGTCCACGCCCCAGACGGGGTCGGCCTGGCCGACGCCGCGGATGAAGGCCGTCAAGGTGGTATTCGTGCCGCGCGAAGCGTACACGGTCAGGTTCGGCACGCGCTCCTGCAAGTCGGCCAGGTTCTGGATATTCGCCCGTTCCAGGGCCTTGGCGGAAAACGCCGTGACGGCCAGCGGCACGTCCTGCAGCCGTTCTTCGCGGCGGCGGGCAGAGACCGTCACGGTTTCCATGCGTTCTTTTGCGTCGCTGGCGTCGCTGGCTTCCTGGGCGCTGGCGGCGGCAGACGTGGCGGCTTCCTGCGCCAGGGCCTGGGTGGAAAAGCTGAACGCACCGGCAAGAGCGAGGGCGGCGGGCATTAATTTCAAAGCAAGTTTCATAGCGTCTCCAATGTCAGGCTTGCTTACCACCAGGGAAGACGGCCGGTTTGCAGAATCGCAAGACGTCACGGTACCCGCGCGCGTGAAGCGAGCACCTGCCCTGCGATGACTGTTTCCCGGCCCCTGCCCGTGCGGCGAGTGGCCTGTTTATTTTGAATGTGTGGCGAGGAAGGACTGCAACAAGGTATTCACACGCTGCGCCTGGTCCAGGGGCGTGGCATGGCGCGAGTTCGCGATGATCTCGATCTCGCACTGCTGAAACTGTGCGGCAAAGGCCCGCTTGCTGGCGACGGGCGTGTAATCCTGGTCGGCCGCCATGATGAAGACGGGCATGACCAGGGCCTGGAAATGGATGTCGATATCCCAGTGGAAAATGGCGTCCAGCGCGGCCAGGTAGGCGCGCTTGTCCATGCCCGCCATCTGCGTGGCGAAGCGCTCAACCAGAGGCTGCTGGGCAGGATCGGGAAACAGTTTCTTGCCGATGATCTTGCCCATGGCTTTCAAGCCGAAGGTGGCGATCACCGTGCGGCGCAGCCAGTAGGCAAACAGCAAGGACGCCGGCTTGCTGCCCTGAAACGGTTGCGAATTGATCAGGCACAAACTGGCCACCCGGCCAGGGGCGCGGTTTGCCATTTCCAGGCCCACCATGCCGCCCAGGGAAAAGCCGACGATGTGCGCGCGCGGCACGTCGAGCTGGTCCATCAGGTTGAAGAGGTCGTTGGCGAAGTCGCCGATCTGCCAGTCGCCGTTCGGCGCCGGACTGGCGCCATGGCCGCGCAGGTCGGGCACGATCAGGCGATAGCTGCTGCCGAGGGCATCGATTTGCGGGCGCCAGTCTTCGGCGCAGGAACCGAGGCCGTGCAACAGGAAAATAGGCTCTGACTGCGCGGGATCGCTCTGCTCCCTGCCCAGGTCGAGGTAATGTAATGGAACATCGGATGTCGTGTGACGCCGCATTCTGTCTCCTTGCTGTTGAACATGCTTTGTGTTCAGGTGCAGGAATATGTTTTCCTGCTGTTGGAAAACATAATATGGAATCCGAATTCCGATTTCAAGTTAAATCGCTAAATATCTCAGGTCAGGTAATTTAAAGCAACACGCACCAGTTCATCCTCAAGCGCCGCGCCCGACAAAAAGGACAGCGAACCCGTCAAGGTATGCTGGTTCAGGATGCCCAGCAGCACGGGCGGCACCACCATCATCGCCTGCGTGGGGTTCGGGTGGCGGATGCTGGACGACTTGCTGGCCAGCACGGCGACCGTGCGCTGTGAAATCAGATGATTGATCTGGTGCACCCTGTCGCGGAATTGCGCATCCTGCGACGCGCGCGTGATCAGGGCGCGCAGGACACCGCTGCGCCCGCCATTCACGGCCACGAACATGGCCACCATGGCGCGGATGAAGTCTTCCAGGCTGCGTCCTTCCCACTGGCGCAGTTCCGTCAGGGTCTCGACCTTTTCCACCATGTCGGAAAAAAAGCGCTGCAGCAGCAAGCGGCTCAGGGTGTCCTTGTCGCCCAGTAAACGGTAAAACGTGCCCACCGAGGTTTCCGCCAGTTTGGCCAGGTCGGCCACGCCGATTTCATCGAAACGGTTTTCCGCCAGTAACTGTTCGCCCACCTGCAACAGGCGCTCGAACGCCTGCTTGCTGCGCGCCTGAGTGGGCTCCGGGGGAACGATCATCTGCGGGAAGGGCATCGGAAAGGAAGGCATGCGGCGTCGGCGTCTCTCGATAGTGGAACCGTGGTTCCGTTATGGGAGCACGTATTGTAACGCGGGAGACGGCCGATGGGGAGCGCCGCGTGGCGCCCTGGCGCGCGCTACCTGCCCTGCCACTCCATGTAGACGTCGGCGCGCTGGTAATGGACGTCGCCGGCGGGCCGCGCCACGTGGCTAAAACCGCTGCTTTCGTACAGGCGGATGGCGGGCGCCAGCTTGCTGTTCGACTCCAGGAACAGCAGTTGCGCGCCGCTGGCCTCGAAGGCGTCGAAGGCCCGCTCGATCAGCCGGCGCGCGATGCCCAGGCCCTGGCATTCGGGCGTGACGGCCATCTTCGACAGCTCGATGCTGCCCTCGCCGGCGCGGATCAGGGCGCAGGTGCCGACAATGCGGCCATCGAGGCGCGCCAGGAAAATCTGCCCGCCAGCGTCGAGGATCGAGCGTTGCGGATCGGACAGCACCTTGTCGTCCAGCGCCTCGACATAAAAGTAGCGCTCCAGCCAGGCGATATTCAGGCGCTTGAAATCGGCCGCGTAAGGTGCGGCGTAATCGATGATCTCCACGGCGGCCCGCTCGCGCTGGCGCCGGCAGGCGGCGATCGTCTCGCCGAAACCCTGCGCCTGCAAGCGCGCCTCGGCCCGGTCCAGGCTGGCCATCAGCTGCGGCGTGCCGTGCTCGAACACCATATCGACGGCGGCGCGCACGTCATCCCACAGGGGCGCCATGCTGCGCAGCAAGGCTTGCCCGGCGTCGGACAGCGCTAGCAGGCGGCGGCGCTCATCCTTGGCGTCCGGCAGTTCCGCCACCACGCCGGCATCGAGCAGCTTGCGCCCCAGTTGTACCACCACCGGATGCGTCTGCCCGATCTGCGCGGCCAGGGCCGTGATGGCCGTGGGACCATTGTCGCGCAGCAGCAATAACAAGGGAAAACAACGCGACGTCAGCTCGACGCCGGCCGCCAGATAGCTGGTATCGACACCGGCATACAGTTGATCGGAAAGACGGCGCAGCCGGCTGGCCAGCATCAGCGAGCCGTAGGTTTGCAGGTTGGAAGACATGTGATCAGAATATATGTAAGTAGTTACGTATACCCTAACGTAAACGGGCTTTCGGCGTCAAGCGTCGGCGCTTGTTGATCGCTTGTTGATCGCTTGTTCATCGCTTATTCATCATCGTCATCGGCCAGCGCCGCCTGCAGCCTGGCCTGGAACACGGTATCGACGACCTCCCCCAGCCCCGGCCACACCTGCGTCAGCCAGCGCCTGCCCTCCTCGCTCATCTCCACATACGGCGCATCGCGCGTGGCGCAGGCCCGGCCGATCGCGATGACTTGCCCGGCCTCTTCCAGGCCGCCGGCGATCATGGCGGCTATGGGCAAGGCGATCAGCTCGGCGGTCAGATGCGGACGCAGCAGGCAGGCGGGCGCGATGATGGCAAACGACGCTTCCACGTAGCTCCAGCAGTTGCTGGGCCAGTGGGCAGCCTTGACGGCATCGAGGAAGGCCGCGTCGCTGATCGTTTCAGGGTGGGCTTGCGCTTGCGCATAAAAAGCGGCCAGGGCGACGAGTTGGGGCGGGGAAGTCCAGGTGGGCATCAATCTTGATCCAGGTAGTGCAGCGCCAGGCTGGCGGCAAAAGCGGACTGTAGCATGTTCAATCAACACGCTGAAAGACCAATGAACGGGGCATAATCATGGCCGACGCCACTCTCGCCAGCCACAGCCATGCCAACCGCCTTTGAACTCTGGAAAGCCGAATTACTAATTGTGGGCAATATCGTCCAGGATGGCGACAGCACCACGCCGCCCGATGAAGCCCAGCGGCGCTTCCAGCGCTACTGCGCCATGCTCGATGCGCTGACGGGGAATGAAGGCGCGCACTACGCGCTGGCTATCTTTCAATCCGTGCAGGCCGAGCACGATTACGGCGCCTACCAGACGGCCAACCGCGCCGCCTGGCGCTTCGGCGAGACGGCGTATTGCACGGCCCTGCTGCACGAATTGCCGCGCCTGATCGCCACCTTGCCCGACTGGGCTGGCGACTTTCTCGTCGGTATCGCCAACGGCACCGGCACGCCCCACGCCTCGGCCATTGCCTGCTTCAACGCCCTGCTGGCCGCCGCGCCGCCCGCGCAGCAGGCGCTGGTCGCGGCATTTATTACGCAGGAAGAAGACGATGGCTGGTTCGAGCATTGCCCGGGCGTGCTGGGGCATCCGTAGGGACCGCCTGCCTTTCCACTCCCTGTCCATATAACTACTTGAGGAATATCAATGTCGGTCTACGCCATCACCATCCCCAGCTTTGCACAGATGCTGCGCTCCCTGACGACGCTGTTAACTAAAGGCGAGGAGCGCGCCCAGGCGCTGGGTTTCGATCCGCAGAACCTGCTCGATGCGCGCCTGGCGCCCGACATGCACACCCTGGCGCGGCAGGTGGAATTCACGTGTACGCAGGCGCAGGAAGCCGTGTGCCGGCTGACGCGGCAAGCGCTGCCCCGGCTCGCCACGCCCGCCAGCATGGCGGAAGCCAAGGTGCTGATCGCGCACACGCTGGACTTGCTGGCCGCCGCGGACCGCAGCGCAATCGACGACAGTGCCCAGCAGCAAGTGTCGATCACCCTGGCTGGCGGCTTGACGTTCGACATGACGGGCCTGGAATACGTGCTCAACTGGGCCACGCCGCAATTCTATTTTCACCTGGTGACGGCCTACAACATCCTGCGCCATAACGGCGTGCCGCTTGGCAAGGCCGAGTACGTACAACATATGTTTGCCTATGCACGCCCGGCATAGCCACGAGGTAGCCGTTGCCGGCGAACGCTACGCGGGCATCATGCCTGGCCACGATGGCGCCGCCGGCTACCAGTTGTTCCTGCTGCCCGGCGAGGCCGATGCCCTGCCCTGGCAAGCCGCGCTGGACTGGGCCGCGGCGCGCGGCGCCTGTTTGCCGACGCGCAGCGAACTGGCCCTGCTGCACGCCAACCTGGGCCACGCCGTCCCGGATGCCTGGTACTGGTCGTCGGAAGCGGACGCCATCCTGCCACGCATGGCCTGGAGCCACGATTTCGACAACGGCACCCAGTACAACTATCGCAAGACTTATTCTGGCCGCGCCTGCGCCGTGCGCCGGGCCGAACTGCCGCCCTCGGCCGCCGCGCCCGTCCCCTTGCGGCAGGGCGAACGCTACGCCGGCCTGATCCTCGGTACGGATGGCGCACCCGATTACCACCTGCTGCTGCTGCCGGACGAGTGCGAGCCGGAATACCAGTCCTGGCAAGCCGCATCCAACTGGGCCGCCAGCCTGGGCCACAGCCTGCCGGATCGGCGCGAGCAGACCTTGCTGTATGCGACCTTGAAAGACGCATTCCGGCCGAACTGGCACTGGTCGAGCGAGCCCGGCGACATCGAGAGCGAAAGTTGGTGCAAGGATTTCGACACGGGCGTCGCCTACCAGAACGCGCGCGAATTTGACGGCTATGCGCGCTGCGTGCGCCGCGTGCTTGCTTAGCGCTTGTATAGTGCGCGTTTGCTCACCCGAGCCGTCCCATCAAGGAAACCCATGCTGCTATCACTCGACGATCCCATCTGGCCAACCCTGGAAGGCGGCTACCGCATGCCCTATGACGTGGCCGGGGCGCTCAAGGCCATGCAGGCGGGCGAGGACGTCTGGCATGAGCTGTGGGAAGAGTTGCACCACCAGGGCGACGTGGGCGTCGCCTCGTATGCGGCCGTGCCCCAGCTCGTCCACCTGCTGGGCGGCGCCGATTCGCGCGAGGAAGATTTCTATGCGCTCATCGCCCTGATCGAGCTGGAGCGCCACCGCCCGCACAATCCGCCGCTGCCGGACTGGCTGGCCGCCAGCTATCAGGCGGCCTGGACGCAGTTGCCCGCCATCGCCGCGCGCGACCTGCAGGGCCAGCTGGACCCCGCCATGCTCGAATCCGTGTTCGCCGTGCTGGCCCTGGCCAAGGGCAGCTTGCGCCTAGGCGCCCTGCTGCTGCACATGGACTCGTCCGAAGCGGACGAGTGGCTGGAAGAGCGTCTCGGCTGGTCCGAAGTCTATGGCGCAGACGTCTAGCGGCTAAAAACGCTCGTCGCGCAGCGCCGGCAGCACCAGTTCGCGCACGAACGAGGCATTCGACAGGTTCAGCAACATGCGCACGACGGCGACGACGTCATGCACGGGGATCAGCTCGCCCTCGCCCCGCGCGGCGGCGTCCGCCAGCGGAACGGACAAGCCGTCGTAGGTATTCAGATAACCGAGCTGCAGCGCCGTCACGGCGAGCCCCTGTGCACGGAAACCTTCACGCAAGGCATCGGCGATGCCGTTCAGGGCGAATTTCGAGGCGCTGAACGTCACTTCCGGACGGCCGCTCTGGCGCAGGCCGGATGTCGAGCCCGTGAGGATCAGCTGCGGCTTGCTGCTGGCCAGCAAGCGCGGCACCAGGCGCTTGAGCAGCAAAATGGTCGACGTGATGTTGGTATTGACCATGTCGACGATGGTGTCATCCGCATCGCCGAGAAACGCGTAGTCATCGCTGAAGGCCTTTTCTTCCCATATGCCCAGGTTGTAGATCACCGCGTCCAGCGTAGCCGGCGCTTCACGCGCGATGCGTTCGACGGCCTCGGCAGGTGCGGCCAGGTCCGCCGCGATCCATTGCAGCCGTGTGTCCTGGCCGGCAGGCAAGTCGGCGGGTTGCTGGCGCGATACGCCGATGACGGCATGGCCGTCAGCGAGCAAACCGTCCACCAGCGCGCGTCCCAGGCCCCGGCTGGCGCCCACGATCATGATATGCATACTGTGTCCTTTCCAATGAAGTCAACGCGGATGATAGCGGCGTTGTATTAAGCACAGCTGAGGCGGCTCCCCATACGCGCCGCGTTTACTCACGCGGCGGAAATGCGTATGCTAGATCGGGCAATCTCCGATAACACACAAGAACGAGACACATGCCTACCTCCAACACCGCCGCAAGCAACGCCGCAAGCCGTCCCCTCACGCAACAAGACTACAAGACCCTGTCGCTGGCCGCCCTCGGCGGCGCGCTGGAGTTCTACGATTTCATCATCTTCGTCTTCTTTGCCAACGCCATCGGCCAGTTGTTCTTCCCGCCGGAAATGCCGGACTGGCTGCGTTTACTGCAAACCTTCGGCATCTTCGCCGCCGGCTACGTCGTGCGTCCGCTGGGCGGCATCGTCATGGCCCACTTCGGCGACTTGCTCGGCCGCAAGCGCATGTTCACCCTCTCCATCCTGATGATGGCCGTGCCGACCCTGCTGATCGGCCTGCTGCCCACCTACGCCAGCATCGGCCTGGCCGCCCCGCTGCTGCTGCTCTTGATGCGCATCTTCCAGGGCGCGGCCGTGGGCGGCGAAGTGCCGGGCGCCTGGGTGTTTGTCTCGGAACACGTGCCGAGCCGCTACACGGGCTTTGCCTGCGGCGTGCTGACGGCCGGCCTGACGGTCGGCATCCTGCTCGGTTCGCTCGTCGCGACGGGCCTCAACACCGTCTATACGCCGGCGGAAATCGCCGACGGCGCCTGGCGCTATCCGTTCTTGCTGGGCGGTATCTTCGGCTTTGGCGCCATGTATCTGCGCCGCTGGCTGCATGAAACCCCGGTCTTCGCGGAAATGCAGCAGCGCAAGGCGCTGGCCACGGAAATGCCTTTGAAATCCGTGCTGCGCAGCCACCGCGGCGCCGTCGCCGTATCGATGCTGCTGACGTGGATGCTGTCGGCCGGCATCGTCGTCGTCATCCTGATGACGCCTGCCCTGCTGCAAAAGATCCACCACATCGCGCCGCGCACCACGCTGGTGGCCAATACCGTGGCGACCCTGTGCCTGGCCTTCGGCTGCATCATCGCCGGCATGCTGGCCGACCGCCTGGGCGGCAAGCGCGTGATCTTCACCGGCTCCGTGCTGCTGGCCATCAGTACCTATATCTTCTACACGACGATAGGCAGCCGCCCCGACCTGCTGCTGCCCCTGTACGCGATGACGGGCCTGTTCGTCGGCGTCGTCGGCGCCGTGCCCTACGTGCTGGTACAGGCGTTCCCGGCGCAAGTGCGCTTCTCGGGACTGTCGTTTTCCTACAACTTGTCGTACGCGATATTCGGCGGCCTGACGCCCGTGGTCGTGACCCTGATGCTGAAGAACAACGTGCTGGGCCCCGCCTATTATGTGATCGGCGTGTGCGTGATCGGCATGCTGACGGCGCTGTTCATCAAGGACCAGCGGCAGACGGTGGGACGCTAGATTCGGGCCCTGCGGCAATCACCGCAACACTATTTCCCCAGGCAGGCGCCAGGTGCGCCTGCCATCATTTCCAGGCTACAGACATGCATGCCCACCGTCCCGCACTGATCATCATCGACATGCAACAAGGCATGGCCAGCCCTGCCGCCGGAAGCCGCAACAATCCCGCCGCGGAACGCCAGATCGCCACGCTGCTCCAAGCCTGGCGCGCAGCGGACGCCACCGTCGTGCATGTGCGCCACATTTCCAGAACGCCAGGCTCGCCCTTCTGGCCCGGCCAGCCCGGCGTGGAATTCCAGGCAGCGCTGGCGCCGTTACCGGAAGAGCATGTCGTGGAGAAAAATGTGCCCGATGCCTTCATCCATTCGGGACTGGAACGCTGGCTGCGCGTGCGCAGCATCAGCAAGCTGGTCATCGTGGGCGTCAGCACCAACAATTCCGTGGAATCGAGCGCGCGCACGGCGGGTAATCTGGGCTTTGCCACGCAGGTG
>NZ_JBWBYV010000003.1:0-358811 GCF_056174685.1 Janthinobacterium sp. BHSEK | reverse complement strand
GGCCTGCCGCGCGTCCGCTTCGGCAAGTGCCCCCGGTCCCGCTTGCCAAATGATGGCGCAAAACGGCGCTCCCTGGCGCGAGGTCGGGTATAGCGTGATGGGGTCGTTGTCGCATTCGTCGGCGTCGCAGTTGTCGCCGGGCAAGCCCACATGGGCGTCGGGGGCAAGGCAATCGGCGACGAAGGCAGGCGCGGCGGTAGTGCCGGCCGCGACTGCATGCTGGAATGGGGAAGGGCTGGCGTAAGCCATGCTGGCGAACGCCTGGGGTAGGGCGATGAAAACAAAAAGGCAGAGCAGGACGAGAGCTCGTCTCATATACAGGCAGATAGTTCTGGAACCGTGGAGTATAGCACGGGCACATAACAGCCCGATGACAGGACTTGCGCAACTGACAAGCATGACGTAAATTGCGAGAGCAATAATTTCACGTGGCGGCGAAGACGCAGCGCGGGCACCGTGATCATTCTTGCGTTCGTATCGCATTGTGCTTGCGTATCTTTCATTGCGCTTGCGCATCTTTATAACGTAGTGCCACCAGGACTCCGACTTGAAACCAATTACCGCCCTCCTGCTTGCCGCCGGCATCCTCTCGCCGTCGTTCATCCTGGCCGCCACCCCGGTCGATGCCGCGCCGGCCCAGAAAACCGGCAAGCTTGCCGCCAGCCGCGCCGCCGCCGTCAAGGTCACCTCCGTCGAAGGCATCACCGAATACCGCCTGGCCAACGGCTTGCGCGTGCTGTTGTTCCCTGATGCCAGCAAGCCTACGCTTACCACCAACATCGTCTACCTGGTCGGCTCGCGCCATGAAAACTATGGCGAAACGGGCATGGCCCACTTGCTCGAGCACTTGCTGTTCAAGCCCAGCGCCAACTTCGGCGTCAAGAAGGGAACCAAGACCCCCGTCGAGATACTGAACTCGACGGGCGCGCAGTTCAACGGCACCACCTGGTACGACCGCACCAATTACTACGCCACCTTCCCCGCCAACGACGACAACCTGCGCCAGATGCTGGCCATGGAAGCGGACCGCATGGTCAACGCGGCCATCGACCAGAACGACCTGTGGAACCCGAAGACGCAAAAGGGCGAAATGACCGTCGTGCGCAACGAGTTCGAGATGGGCGAGAGCGACCCGATCGGCGTGACCAGCGAGCGCATCCAGGCCATCGCCTACGACTGGCATAACTACGGCAAGTCGACCATCGGCGCCCGTTCCGACATCGAACAGGTGAACATCCCCCGTTTGCGCGCCTTCTATCATAAATATTATCAGCCCGATAACGCCGTGCTGATGGTAGCGGGCCGCTTCGATGAAGCCAAGGTCCTGGCACAGATCAATGAGCTGTTCGGCAAGATACCGAAACCCACGCGCGTGATCGAACCGACCTACACGGCCGAACCGGTGCAGGATGGCGAGCGCGCCGTGACGGTGCGCCGCAGCGGCGGCACGCAGTTCGTCGGCGCCGGCTACCACGTGGCGCCGTCCGGCAACCCGGACGCCGTCGCCATCGAGGTGCTCGGTCACGTGCTGACGGACGCGCCGGCCGGCCGCTTGCACAAGGCGCTGGTGGAAACCAAGCTGGCCAGCAAGATCGAATACAACTCGGTGAGCAACCTGGAGCCGGGCTACAACCTGTTCGGCGCGCTGGTGCCCGTCGATGGCAACCTCGATGCGGCGCAGGCGGCCATGCTGAAAGTGCTGGAAGACTTGAAATCGCAGCCGATCACGGATGCGGAAGTGGCGCGCGTGAAACAGCAGCTGAACAAGCAGGTCGAGCTGATCACTTCGAACACGGCGCGCATGACGATCGCCCTGACGGAGTCCCTGGCGGCCGGCGACTGGCGCCTGTTCTTCCTGCAGCGCGACCAGCTCGACAAATTGACGACGGCGCAGGTGCAGGCAGCGGCCGAGAAATACCTGAAGAGCTCGAACCGCACCCTGGGCCGCTTCATCCCCACCGATGCGCCGGACCGCACGGTCGTGCCGGCCTACGCCGACGTGGCGCCGCAGCTGGCCGGCTACACGGGCCGCGCCGTGGTGGCGCAGGGCGAGGCGTTCGACCCCAGCCCCGACAATATCGAAGCGCGCACCACGCGCTTCACCTTGCCGAATGGCTTGAAGGGCGCCTTGCTGCCGAAGAAAACCAAGGGCAGCAACGTCAGCGTCGTATTGAAATTGCAGCTCGGCAGCGAAGAAAGCTTGCGCGGCAAGGCGCAAGTGGGCGGCTACACGGCCAATTTGTTATCGCGCGGCACGGATAAACTGTCGCGTCAGGAAGTGAAGGACAAGTTCGACCAGCTGGGCATGCAGGTGGCCATCACGGGCGGCGCCGAGGGCGTGACCGCCATGCTGACGGGCAAGCGCGAGAACTTGCCGGCCGCCATGGACCTGCTGGCGCAAGTGCTGCAAAAACCGGCCCTGAGCGAAACGGAATTCCTGGAATTGCAGCGCGAGCGCGTGGGCCGCGCGGAGCAGGAATTGCCTGAACCGCAGCCGCTGGCCGTGAACGCCTTCCGACGCCTGCTCGACGCCACGCCGGAAGGCCATGTGCGCCATGTGGCCACCTTGCCGGCCGAGCTGGCGCAATGGAAAGCCATCAAGGTTGCCGATGTGAAAGCCTTCCATGGCGCTTACTATGGCGCGGCGAACGCCACCTTTGCCGCCGTGGGCGACTTCGACCCGGCCGCGCTGAAGGCGCAAGTGGCCAGTCTGTACGGCAGCTGGAAGGCGCAGCAGCCGTATGTGCGCATCCCCGACGCCGTCAAGCCCGTCAGCGGCGAAAAAGTCACGCTGGAAACGCCGGACAAGGCCAACAGCGTGCTGTTCGCCGTCCAGCCGGTTCCCCTCAAGGATGACGCGGCCAGTTATCCGGCCTTGCTGATCGCCAATCACATGCTGGGCGGCGGTGCCTTGCGCAGCCGCCTGGCCGACCGCATCCGCCAGAAGGAAGGCCTGTCGTACGGCGTCGGCTCGCAAGTGTCCGTGCCGTCGCGCGAAGCGGCCGGCTACTGGATGGCCTACGCCATCAGCGCGCCGCAAAACACGGTCAAGGTGGAAGCGGCCCTGCGCGAGGAAATCGCCAAGGCGCTGGCCGACGGCTTTACACAAGAGGAACTGGCCGAGGCGAAGAAAGGCTGGCTGCAATCGCAGGAAGTGGGCCGCACGCAGGACAGCGGCCTGGCGCGCGAACTGGCCGGCTACCTTGCCGAAGACCGCACCATGGCCTATGACAAGGACCTGGAAGCCAAAGTGGCCGCCCTGACCCTGGCGCAAGTGAACCAGGGCCTGCGCGAATACCTGAAGCCAGCGGCCGTGTCGGTCGTGACGGCGGGCGACTTTGCCAAGGTGGCGAAAGAGGGCGAGAGCGGCGCCAAGGCAACGACGTCGAAATAAGCTACTTCAAAATAAGCTGCTTTAAATGAAAAAAACCCGTTGGCAAGTGACCGTGCCAGCGGGTTTTTTTACGATCTTGATTTTGATGTCAACGTCCCGACACCGAACAAAACCGTAGCGAGCGGAAGGGAGAGGTGGCCGAGAAGCGCAACCGTACTCTGGTACGGTGAGCATCGCCGGCCGCCTATACCGATGCGCAGTAGGTTTGGTTCGGTGTTACCCCCGTGGGGCTAGCTCTGCTACGTAGATTTCCACGCGGCGATTGCGTGCGCGTCCCGAGGCATCCGCATTCGAGGCGATCGGCTCGCGGGCGCCGCGGCCCTCCGTGACGACGCGCGTCGGCGAGACGCCGCGCATGGCAAGGTAGTCGCGCGTGTGGGCGGCGCGTTCCACCGACAGCGGTTCGTTGATGGAATCGCTGCCCGTGCTGTCCGTGTGGCCGATGATGCTGACCGTGGTGTTCGGGTTTTCATTCAGCGTGGCGGCGAAGCGGTCGAGGATGGGGCGGAAGTTGCCCTTGATGTCGGCGCGGTTGGTGTCGAAGGAAATGTCGCTCGGGATTTCCATTTTCAGGCGGTTATCGGCCGTCTGCGACACTTGCACACCGGTACCCTGTGTCGCCTGTTCCATGGCGCGCTTCTGGTTTTCCATGCGGTTCGACCAGATATTGCCGACCACGGCGCCAGCTGCGGCACCGATCAGGGCGCCGCCGGCCGTGCGGCCGCTGCTGCCGCCACCGGTGGTGCCGCCGATCAAGGCACCGAGGCCCGCGCCGATGCCGGCGCCCGTGGCCGTGCCACGTTGCGTCGAGGACATGTCCGCGCAGCCGGTGGCGGCCAGCGCGATCACCAGCATGCCGATCAGGGATGTGGCGCCAGGACCTTTTTTGAATGCTTGTTTCATGGATTTTCTCCTTGTTTTGTTATTGGGACATACCCAGGAATTACCTGCACACGTTACTGCAAAATGCCGCGGCGTGCCAGTGCGCGCATACGGACGCAAAAAGCGGCAAAAAGGCGGCGCCCGTTTGCACGCGCGCCGCCCTGTCTGGCTAGTGCGCCAGCCTCTATAAACCGCGCCCGCTGATCAGGCGCAGCAGGATCATGATGACCGCGACGACCAGCAGGATGTGGATGAAGCCGCCAATGGTATAAGAAGTTACCAGGCCCAGCAGCCAAAGAATAATGAGTACGACGGCGATTGTATACAGCATGATGTGTCCTCCGAGAGTAATGTGTGGATGACGGCGACTGCCTTGGCCTTGTGCTGTCATCGGTTTTTGTCATTGCGCGGCGACTTGGTCGCTGAGCGCTGATGCCATGACTTATTGTCTACTTTGTTTCTGAAACTTTCTGTACGGTGCCGTACACAAGCCTTATTTACCCAACTTATTTGCTTTATTGGGCCAGCTTATTTGGCCAGATTCTGTTCGCGCATCGGCCGGCGTTCCTGCTCGCCATCCATGCCCGGTATCCAGGCCAGCATGCCGGCCATGCCGACGGCGCCGGCCAGGCAGCTGACCATGCCGCCCGTCAGCAGCAGCATGACGCCAAACACGGGGGCGCTGCTGGCCGCGGGCGCCAGGTCCAGCGCGCAGAAGCCCAGCGCGGTAGCCAATATGCCGCCGCCGATAAAGCCGAGCCAGATCCGGTGGCTGCCTGTCTTGTCGTTTTCCATCGCATCTCCTTGAAGATATCCGTTGAACTTTCTTGAATGCATCATCTCGCGGGACGGCAAGCTCATCTGTACGCCAGCGAACATTGCCAAAAAGAAAACGCCCGGACAGGCCGGGCGTGTGTTTGATTTGCTGCGCTGGCGGGCGGCGCGCTGGCCGCCGAGAGCTTAGCCGATGGCGCGCAAGCCGCCGTTGACGACGCGCACGCGGTCGCCCTGGCGCCAGTTCGGCGCGGCGCTCTGGTGCACGGTGCGCGTCTTGCCGTTATCGAGGCGCACGACGATGTTGTAGCTGCGCGTGGCGCGCACGCTGCCTTCGATCTGGTTGCCGGCCACGGCGCCGCCAACGGCGCCCAGCACGGTGGCCAGCTGCTTGCCGTGGCCGCCGCCGACCTGGTTGCCCAGCAAACCGCCGACGACGGCGCCGCCGGCCGCGCCCACGCCGCTGCCTTCGGCGCGCGTATTGACTTCATGGATGGCTTCGATCACGCCGCAATTGCCGCACACCTGCGGCGCCGGCGCGGGGGCGGCCGCGTATTGCGGTTGCGGTTGGGGCTGTGGCTGGCGCACGGGCTGCTGCTGTGGCTGCTGTTGCTGCGGCGGCAGGGCGGCCAGCGGCTGTGCGGCGGCAGGCTGCAGGTTCGCTGGCGGCTGGTTCGCCTGCAGGCTGGCCATCTGCTCGGCGGAAGTGCTGGCCGCCAGCGGCTGGCTATCACCCTGCGACGAGGGCAGCCAGCCCATCAGGGCCGCCGTGCCCACGCCGCAAAACAGCAGGACGGCGACGGCGGCGGCAAGCACCAGCGGATGGAGGGATTTGGTGGTGGTGGTCATGGAGAGCTCCTTGGTTTTTATAAATAATGAAATGGGTAGTGCGTGTTATCCGTGCGATTCGCGTGTATTGCCAGTGTGCTGTGCCGCTTGCCTCGCTTCCGTGCGTCACCGTACATACAGGGATGGTATGGCACCGTAGGCTAGGTAAAAATTATGTCGAGTTGTAACGGCACCAAGGAAAAGCAATGCCACTAACGAACGCCAGCATGACCCTGTCCCGCGACGCAGGCCGATCCGGCCTGGGCACGCCTGCGGGCACGCTTGACGCGGGCAACCGTCTGCTGGCCAGCCTGCCCGAGCACGACTTGCGGCACCTGACGGCGCTGTTCGATACCGTCACGGTCGAGGTGGGCGAGGTGCTGTACGAGCCGGGCCAGCCTATCGGCCACATCTACTTCCCCGGCGACTGCCTGATCTCGCTGCTGGCCGTGGCGGAAGGCCGCATGACCCTGGAAGTGGGCTCCGTCGGCCGCGAAGGCGTGCTGGGCGCATCCGTCGCGCTGGGCCACGACCTGGCGCAAGTACGGGCGGTGGTGCAACGTTCCGGCACGGCCAGCCGCATCTCGCGGACCGATTTCTGCGCCGAGTTCGCTCAGCTCGAGTCCCTGCAGCGTTTGCTGTACCGCTACACGGACACCCTGCTGGCGCAAGCCATCCAGATTGCCGTGTGCAGCCGTTTCCACGTGCTCGAGGCGCGGCTGGCCCGGTCGCTGCTGATCACGCGCGACCGCCTGCAGTCCGAAAAATTTCACCTGACCCATGAATTCCTCGCCCACACCCTGGGGGTGCGGCGCGTCGGCGTGACCAAGGCGGCCAGCGCGCTGCAACAGCAAAAGCTGATTACTTACAGTCGCGGCAATATCGAAATCCTCGATTCGGCCGGCCTGGAAGCCGTTTCTTGCCGCTGCTACGAGCTGGTCAAGGATAGCGGCGCCATCGGCATGGCCAACGTCTTCGTTTAATTTCCTCAGAATAACTTTTCAATGTCGTCAACGGAAGCCGGACGCAAAAAAGCGGGGCAGGCGCCTGGGCGCCCACCCCGCTTTTCGGATGGCCGATTACTTCGGCTTGACCTGGTTGCCGATCACGCCGCCGACTGCGGCGCCGCCGACTGCGCCGACAGCGCTGCCGCCCGTCAGCACGGAACCGGCAACGGCACCGACGCCGGCGCCGATGGCCGTGTTCTTATCCTGGTTGGACATGTTGGCGCAAGCAGTCAAGCTCAGCAGCAGAGCGGCAACGGAAGTGGTAGCGGCGATTTTTTTAATGATTTGCATGATAGTTCTCCTATGAATTCGGACCTCGTGGCGCCGGCATGGTATGGGCCGGGGGACTTCGTATCGCCACGTCTTGGGTGTTTCAGGCACGATCACAGAATAGGATTGTGACAAGGCAGGGTCTGTTCGGCAACGCACATAGGGGTGTAACAATTGTAATCGTGCACGGCTGCCCTCTCTTCCCCTCTTGTTCAGCGGTGTTTGCGCGCCGTCTTGCCCGGCTTCGGCGCCACCGGTTTCACGCGCGCCTGGGCCAGCAGCGCCGCGCATTCGCTGTCTTCGACGGGGCCGGTATTGACCAGCGGCAGCAGTGCCGCCACGGGCGCCACCACGGCCAGCGCCAGGGCGCCGCCGGCGCGCAGGGCCAGCACGCCCTTGTCGACGCTTACGTCGGGCTTGCTGAAGGTGCCATGCACATACAGGGGCGAGCGCAGCGAAAAGACGCGCAAGCCCTTGCTGTCGGGCCGCAAGGTCAGGTCCAGCCGTTCATCGGCCAGGTTCACCGTGCCATCGATATGCAGGACGGCGTCATCCGTGTCGACGATGAACTGGCGCGTCTGCATCAATCCCTTGGTGACGGCGAAGTCGGCGGCCATGCAATTGAGCTTGACCTGCTTGTCACCGGCCAGCTTGGCCAGCACGACACTGCCGATATTCAAGCCCATTTCTTCCAGCAGCAGCTTGCTGATGCTGCCCCGGTTGATCAGCGCGCGCACTTCGCCGTTCGAGCTGCCCAGCAGGCTGGCGACGGAATTGCCCGTGGCCGACAGTGAAGCGTCGCCATTGATTTCGCCCACGCTCGCTTGCAGGGCTGGCAGGCGGGGGAACAGTTGCTGGATATGCAGATGGCGGGCGCTGGCCTTGAGTTCGGCGGCGATGCCGTTGGCGATGACCTTGCCGCTGCCGTCGAGCTTGATCTGCGAGCTCAGGGTGCCGCCCGCCACGTTGAAGTTGAGCGGCATCAGGGACAGCACGCCGTCCGTCAGCACCACGTGCGTGTCGAGCTTGCTGATCGGCAATTCGGCGTCGCGCGTGATCTTGTCGGCCGTGTAGCGCACGTCGGCGTCCAGGCTGGTCCAGCGCTCCGTCTTGAAGGTTTCCACCGGCAGCACGCGGCCGGCCGGCTGCGTCGACGGCACGCCACGCTCCTTCTTGCTGGCGCTGGAATCGGCGCCCACCAGCGGGCCCAGATCGGAAAATTGCAGCAGGCGCGAGTGGACTTCGCCCGTCAGGCGCTTGCGCGGCTTGCTGGCGGAAAAGGCCAGCTTGCCACTGATGTCGCTCGAACCCACCTTGCCGCTGAACTGGTCGTAGACCCACTCGCCGCCGCGCGGCGCCAGCGTGCCCGTCAAATGGCCTTCCGTGCTGAAATGCGGCGTTTCCGGCAGCAGCACGCCCGTCAAGGGGTACAGCCGGGCCATGCTGGGTCCCGAAATTTTCAGGCGCACATCGAGTGCGGCCAGGTTTGCCGGACGCGTCAGGGTGCCTTCGATGGCCACGCTGCTGCCGCCCGCGCGCATGTCGGCCTGGATGGGGAAGGGCGTGCCCTGCTGCTGCAGTGACAGCACGCCGCCCGCCTTGCCGCCGCCCTTGATGGTTTCGCCATGGTATTTGCCCGACAGCGTCCACGCGATGCCATAGCGCGTATCGCCGGTGATGGTGTCGACATCGGCGCGCATGGTCGTGCCCGTCACGTCATCGTCGAGCACCACCGTGCCTTTGCTGAAGACCACGCTTTGCAGTTCCAGCTGCCACGGCGATGGCTGCTCCTGCTTGTCGAAGGTCCAGTTGTTCTTGCCGTCCTTGTTGCGCAGCAAACGCACCTGCGGCGTGTCGAAGCGCAATTCCGGGATGACGATCTTTTTGTCCAGCAGGGCCAAAGGATTGAGAGAGAACGCCAGCTGGCTGACGCTGGCCAGCTGCGCCTGGTCACCCGTCCCGGCCATGGCACTCGGGTTGCCCAGGCACACGTCCTTGGCCTGCAAGTGCGGCCAAGGCAAATAGTCGCGCCAGCTTTGTTTGCCTCCAGTCGTGGGCTGCTGCCACGTCAGCGTCAGGTCGCCCGCGATGGCGAACGGTCTCCCCAGTGCTTCGCTGGCGCGCGCATTGAGCCAGGGCTTGGCGCGGTTCCAGTCCATGTTCAGCAGGACGATGGACGCCGTGACGGGCAGGGCGACGAGCACGGCGGCGCTGGCGAGGGCGATTTTCTGGCGGCGCGAGAGGGAGGTAAAGCGTGGCATGGGAGAGATTCTTTCTGGACAAGTATTCACGATGCTACAGGAATCGCTTCAAAGCCGGGCCCGTTTCTCGCTTTTGCGGTCCGGCACGTGCGCTGGCGCACGTTGCCGATGCAAGTATTGTCGATTTCCTACTCTATGTGCGGCACCGAACGGATATGCGGGAAGCTGGAGCCTATAACGTCATACATCAAACGCAGTTCCTGATTCCAGATGCACCGACGTTGATACCTACCGCTTAAACATTCTCCAGGAGAAAAAAAATGACAAACCGAGATTTCAAGATTTCCCCGCTGGCCGCCTTGGCCGCCTGCGCCACCGCCGTCGTCCTGATGACGGGCTGCTCCAGTCTGAAAACGCCAGCCACGGCCGATGTCGCCGTGTCGCGCGCCGCCGTCGATAACGCCGCCAGCGCCGGCGCCGCCGACCTGGCACCCGATGAAATGCGTTCGGCCCGCGAAAAAATGCGCATGGCTAACCAGGCCCTGAAAGACCGCGACTACAAGACGGCGCGCGAGCTGGCCGACCAGGCGCAAGCCGATGCCAAGCTGGCGCAAAGCAAGGCCAACTCGGCCAAGGCCACCAGCGCCGCCGATGAAATCAACGAGAACATCCGCGTCATGCGCGAAGAACTCGACCGTGCCAATCAGCAAGCCCCAAAACAATAACGAATAACAGGATCCCATCATGAAAAAAGCTACCTACACCACCATCCCCGGCCTGCTGGCCATGGCCGCCCTCGTTGCCGCCTGCAGCTCCGCACCGACCACCACCAGCCTGCTCGACCAGACGCGCGGCGACTACATGGCGGCGCAATCGAACCCGATGGTATCGACCTACGCGCCGCGCGAATTCCGCGAAGCGAGCGCTGCCCTGGAAGCGGCAAACGCAGCCGCCACGCGCCAGGAAGATAGCGAAAAAGTCGACAAGCTGGCCTACCTGGCCAAGCAAAAGATAGCCACGGCGCAAGAAGTCGCCAAGCAGAAGGCGGCCGAAGCCGATATCGCCAACGCCGGCAAGCAGCGCGACCAGCTGCGCCTCGATGCGCGCACGCAGCAGGCTGACCAGGCCACGGCCCGCGCCCAGGCGGCGCAAGCGGATGCGGAAGCGGCCAAGGCCCAGGCCCAAGCGGCCGAAGCATCGGCGCGCGATGCGCAAGCCCGCGCCGCCGGACTCGAAGCGCAGCTGGCTGACCTGGCCGCCAAGAAAACCGAACGCGGCATGGTGATCACCTTGGGCGACGTGCTGTTTGGCACGGACAAGGCAAACCTGACGGCCGATGGCGCGAATACGGCGCGCAAGCTGGCCGACGTGCTGAAAAACAACCCGCAACGCACCGTGCTGATCGAAGGCTTTACGGATAGCACGGGCGGCTCCGCGCACAACCTGGAATTGTCGCAACGCCGCGCCGAATCCGTGCGCAATGCGCTGCTGGAGCAAGGCATCAGCCGCGACCGCATCGCCACGAAAGGCTATGGCGCCGCCTATCCGGCCGCCGGCAACGATACGGCGGCGAACCGCCAGCTGAATCGCCGGGTGGAAATCGTCTTGTCGGAAGATAACACGGCCATTCCCGCCCGCCGTTAAAACACCAGGCCAAACTACGGTTTTGCCTAGTGTTTGATTTGTTAGTAGGCAGCACCGGCCGAAGGCTGGCCGGTGGATACCCATGCAAGACTTGAAAGGAAACATCATGACCCAAACATCTGTTGAGATTCCAGCTGGCATCGACACGGCCGCCATCCGCGCTGCCGCCCGCAACCTGGACGACGGCGCCGTGACGGCCGGCTATCAGGGCGACCGCCAGGAGTTGATCACCCTGTTGAATGGGGCGCTGGCAACCGAACTGGTGTGTATTGCGCGCTATAAACGCCATTACTACACCGTCAGCGGCCGCGACAATGGCACCATCAAGGCCGAGTTCCTCGAGCATGCGCAGCAGGAGCAGGAACACGCGGACTGGCTGGCCGAGCGCATCGTGCAATTGAATGGCAAGCCAGATTTTAATCCTGCAACATTGCTTGCACGCAGCCATGCCGAGTATGATGACTCCGAAGACGTGCAAAGCATGGTGCGTGCCAATCTGATCGCGGAACGGGTGGCGATCGAGTCGTATCGCCAGATGATCGTGAAAATCGGCGACAAAGACCCAACCACACGCCATTTGTTGATCAAGATCATGGCTGTCGAGGAAGAGCACGCCGATGATATGCGCGATCTAATGGAATAGTGTTTTTGAGTAAAGTAGGTATAGTAACTACATTCATCCACAGCTAAGGAGCTAAACCATGTTGGAAAACAATATCACCACCGTTAATAACGATGTCAAAACCCTGGTCAAGGATGCGCAAGCCCTGTTCAGTGCCGCTGCCGCCCTGACCGGCGAAAAAGCCGATGAAGTGCGCGTCAAGGGCATGAAAACCCTGGACGCCGCCCTGGCCAAGGCGCATGAAGCGCAAGCATCGGCCATCGTCGCGACCAAGCAGATGGCTGCCCAGGCTGACGGCTATGTCAAGGAAAACCCATGGCGCACGGTGGCCGTCGCCGCTGGCGTCGGCGTGCTGGTCGGCTTCATCCTGGGCCGCAAGTAATCCACTTCAGGAGCGATATGGACAAGTCTGCTTCGTCTCACCAGGGGCCGGGATTGATCGGCTCGGTCGCCGGCCTGGCCAAAAACGCCGTCGGACTGATGTTGTCGCGGCTGGAACTGGCCACCATCGAACTGTCGGAAGTGCGCAATCACATGTTGCAGCTGATTGTCATTTTCGCGTTGGCGACGGTGGCGGGCTTGTTCGCCATTGCTTACGGCAGCGTGCTGATCGTCTTCCTGGCCTGGGATAGCCTGGGTTGGAAGATTCTGGCGATCATGACGGTCGTGTTCGTACTGCTGGCCATCGCCCTGGTCATGTATGCGCGTGCCATGCTGCGTCAAGGAAAGCTGTCCATGCCGGCCACCATGGCGGAATTGAAGGCCGACCGCGACATGCTGATGTAAGCGGCATTACGAGGAGAATTCATGTCGGACAACGACAAACTGGCGGCGCAAGCCGCACGCAAGCGCCTGCTGATCGCCCAGGGCGAAATGTACCGCGTAGGCATCGTGCATGCGCGCGCCAACGTCGGTTATGCCTTGCGCCCCGAGTCGATGCTGCAGGGCGTGGTGGAAACGGCGGTCGGCTTTGCCGGCCACCGCGTCGAGTCCCTGCTGGCGCCGGGCGGCATGCGTTTGCAAGGCGCCATGCCCTACGTGCTGACGGCGCTATCGTTTATCGGACGCAAGAAGCTGGTCAAGCCGGCCCTGGTCCTCGTGGCCGTGGCCGCCGTGGCCGCCAGCTGGCTGCGCCGCAAGCGCTGAACGCCAGCCGCACAGGAACGCCGTCATTGACGGCGTTTTTTTTGCCCGTACCCAACGTCCGGCACGGGCAGGCGCAATCCCTTACAATGATTCACGCCGCATTTTGCGCGGCGCACAGAGGGGCCATCTTGATGACGAATTCGAAGACACCGATCAATCAGTTAAATCCCTCGCGCCTGCGCATCGTGCTGGTGCTGCAGGGCGGCGGCGCACTGGGTGCCTATCAGGCCGGCGTCTACCACGCGCTGCACGAACATGGCCTGGCGCCCGACTGGGTGGTGGGTACCTCGATCGGCGCCATCAATGCCGCCATTTTGGCCGGCAACAAGCACGAGGACAGGCTGGTGCGCCTGAAACAGTTCTGGCAGCGCGTGGCGCACCGCGACAGCATCGACATGAACCTCGTTTCGGACCGGCAGCGCCGCTCGAACATCTGGCTGGCCACGCTCGATACGGTGCTGCGCGGCGTGCCCGGCTTCTTCAAGCCGCGCGCCTTCAGTCTGTTTCCCGTCGGAATCGCCGTCAAGCCGGAAGAGGCCAGCTTCTATGACACCAGCGAGCTGGCCGATACCCTCGAGGAACTGGTCGATTTCGATTACCTGAACCAGCCCGGCGGCATGCGCCTGACGGTCAACGCCCTGCGCGTCAAATGTGGCAGCCTCACCAGTTTCGACAGCCAGCAGCAAGCCCTGACGGCGGACCATATCCGCGCCAGCGGCGCCCTGCCGCCCGGCTTTGCCGGCGTGCGCGTCGATGGCGATTTATATTGGGATGGCGGCCTGTACTCGAATACGCCGCTGGAAACCGTGCTCGACGACACGCCCCACGTTGACACCCTGGTCTTCATGGTGGACCTGTGGAGCTCGGAAGGGCCGGAACCGACCACCCTCGATGAGGTGCAGACGCGGCAAAAGGACGTCACCTTCGCGTCGCGCTCGAAGCGGCATATCGCCGATTATGTCAATACGCACACCTTGCAGCGCAAATTGCGCGAGCTGTACGCCGGCCTGCCCGACACCAAGCACAACCGCCAGCAGACGGAAGAGCTCGTAGCGCTGGGCTGCGACAGCACCATGCATATCGTGCGCCTGCCGTATGCGGGGCGCGACTGGCACATGGCGGCCAAGGATATCAATTTCTCCAAGGGCTCCATCGAGTGGCGCTGGGAGCAGGGCTACCAGGATGGCTTGCGCGCGATCAAGGCGGCCGGCTGGCTGGCCTTCGTCACGGAAGACACGCCGCTCGTGGTGCACGAGTTGCCGCCGTACGAACGCGACGCCGCCTGATCAGGCGTTGCCGGAAACGGCATATCACTGCGGATGGGCCGCTGCACGCAGTTTTTCCGCATTCGCCATGTCTTGCCGGTAAGTATCCTGCGCCTCCTTCAGGCAGGTGGCGCGCGTGGCGGATGGCTCCAGGCGGCACGCTTTTTTGGCCTCGGTCAGGGCGGCGGCGATTTCCTTGCGCAGGGTGCGCAGCTGGGCTTGCGCCGTGCTGTCTTCCTGGTACCAGCGTTGCGGGTCGCCCGGCTGCGGCGTGGCCGTCTGGGCCAGTGCCAGTGGTGCCACGCTGCAGGCGAACAGGGCGGCCAAGAGTGTGTTGTGGATAGTCATGATATTTCCTCCTTGAAATAGAAAAGGCGCCGAAGCGCCTTTTTTTACAACCTGCCCGTCAGTAATAGCAGGATCAGTATCACTACGACCAGGCCGGCGATGCCGCTGGGGCCGTAGCCCCAGTTGCGGCTATGCGGCCAGGTAGGCAGGACGCCGACCAGGGCCAGGATCAAGATGATCAGAATGATGGTGCCCATGGCAACTCCTTGTTATCGTACGACTCATGCGGATGGCGGATGCCTGCTGACAAGCTCCGCCGAAAATTAATAGCGGTAGACGCGGCCGTCGACGACGCGCACGCGATTACCTGGGCGCAAATCATTCGCGTTGTCCTGCACCACGGTGCGGTATTCGCCGTTGTCGAGACGCACGCTGATCTGGTAAGCCTGGGCTTGCTGTTTGCGGCCTTCCACCTGGTTACCGACCACGCCGCCGGCAACGGCGCCCGCCACGGTGGCGGCCGTGCGTCCGCTGCCTGAACCGATGGTATTGCCCAGCAGGGCGCCGGCGATGCCGCCGACCACGGCGCCGGCGCCGCTGGTTTGACCGCCACCCTGCACGATCTGGATGGAATCGACGGTGCCGTACATGGCGGACTCAGGCTGGTTGGCCGGGTAATACTGTTGTGACTGGGAAGGACCGGTGGCGCAACCGCTCAATACGGCGGTGGCGGCAAGCATCAGTGCAGCCAAGGTGGCGTTGGTTTTCATTTTATTCTCCTGACGAGGTGAGGGTGTAGTGCCATCTTAGTCATGCCCCCGTCCCCGGTCTGTACGCTGCCGCACGTACCTATTTGGTATCAAAACGGCACTTTTGGCTGGAACGATCCGCCAAAACGTTGTTATTTCTCCCTGTCTGCCTTCCGCTTTCAAAATAAATTACTTGTGTACGGCAGCGTACAGAAGAGTGGCCACGATCCACGTAAAACGGTAGTCATGCCAAGCAGACATGCTTGCTACCACCAGGGAGAAATACAACATGAACAAGAATAAGCTTTTCACCGCCATCGTCGTCAGCCTGGCATGCGCCGCCTGGGGCGGCCAGGCAGTGGCGGCCACGCCGGAAGCGAAAGCAGCCTACAAGGCGGCCAATGAACAGGCTGGCCTGAACTACAAGCTGGCGCATGCCGAGTGCGAAAAAATCACGGGCAACCCAAAGGATGTCTGCATCGCTGAAGCGAAGGCCGTGCGCGCCTACGATGAAGCCGTGGCGCAGGCGCAATACACGAATACCTTGCGTGCCTATACCAAGGCGCGCATCAAGATTGCCGATGCCAATTACGACGTCGATCTGGCCCGCTGCAATGCGCTGACGGGCAACGACAAGGATGTCTGCGTCAAGCTGGCCAAGTCCACCAAGGTGGCGGCCCTGGCCGACGCCAAGGCGGACAAGAAAGTCATCGAAGCGCGCAGCGATGCGCGTGAAGCAAAAAGAAAAGCCGAGTACAAGGTCGCGACAGAAAAATGCGATGCATTAGCCGGCGCAGCCAAGGATGACTGTATCAAGGCTGCAAAAACCCAGTTTGGCTACTGAACGCCCTCCGGCGCGCAGGCACCACGCTGGTATAAGAAGCTCATTGTGAGCACATTGATTGACCACTCCTAAGGAAAAAACCATGAAATTCACTAAATCTATCGCTACTGGCCTTTTCGTCGCTTCCCTGTTCGCCGTTGCAGGCTGCGCTTCGACCCCAACCAAGGAAGGCACGGGCGAGTACATCGACGACGCGGCCATCACCACCAAAGTGAAAGCCAGCATCTTCAACGAGCCGACCCTGAAATCGACGGAAATCAACGTTGAAACCTTCAAGGGCGTGGTTCAGCTGAGCGGCTTCGTGGCCCAGCCAGCCGATGCCGCCAAAGCGGGCGAAGTCGCTCGTGGCGTCAAGGGCGTGAAGTCGGTGAAAAACGACATCCGCGTCAAGTAATGGCCTGACCTGCCGCAGCGGCCAGCCCTACGGCTGGCACTGCGGCCCTCCACCGACCGTCGCGGGAATCGCATGCATATCCAGCCTACAGATACCCCGCCCGAGCCGGTGGCGGCTGCCTCCACCGAGCCTGCCGGGCCACCTCCCGGCGCGCCCGTCGAGCACCCGGACGCCTCGCTGCGTTTGCCGCTGCACGTCAACGCGCGCGGCATGGCCCTGGGCATCATCGCCACCGTCAGCTTCATCTATGCGCTGCAGTGGGCACAGAAATTCCTCATTCCCGTCATCTTCGGCATTTTCATTGCCTATACCCTCAATCCCGTCGTCGCCTGGCTGGAAAAGCTGCGCCTGCCGCGCGCCATCGGCGCCACGGCCGTCACGGCCCTGATACTGTTCGGTTCCATCGTCGTTGTCGAGCGCGTGCAGGGCGAATTCGAATCCATCGTGGAAGAGTTACCGGCCGCCACGCACAAGCTGTCGCGGCTGATCGCCGCCAATACGGGCGGCAAGAACAGTACCTTCCAGAAAATGCAGGCCGTGGCCAATGAAATCGAGCAAGTGGCCGCCGGCGCCGAAGCGCGCCGCAACAACCGCCGCGCCGCCGCCGCCGAGGCGCCCAACTTCAAGATCATGGACTGGGTCTGGGCCGGTTCGCTGGGCCTGGTGGGCTTTCTCAGCCAGGCCACCATGGTCATCTTCCTCGTGTTTTTCCTGCTGCTGTCGGGCGATACATTCAAACGCAAGCTCGTCAAGCTGACGGGACCGTCGTTAAGCCGCAAGAAGGTTACCGTGCACATCCTGGAAGACATCAATACCTCGATCCAGAATTATATGTTCATGCTGCTCGTCACGAATGTCTTGCTGGCCGTCCTGATGTGGATCGCCCTGCGCGTGATCGGCCTGGAAAACGCGGGCGCTTGGGCCATCGTGGCCGGTTTGCTGCACATCATGCCGTACTTCGGCCCCTTGCTCATCACCATCGCCACGGGCCTGGTCGCCTTCCTGCAGTTCGAATCGCTGGAAATGGTCTTGCTGGTGACGGGCACGTCGATGGCCATCGCCACCCTGGTGGGCACCTTCGTCACCACCTGGATGACGGGGCGCATCGCGCGCATGAATCCTACTGCCGTGTTCGTCAGCCTGCTGTTCTGGGACTGGCTGTGGGGCGTCTGGGGCTTGCTGCTGGGCGTGCCCATCATCGTCATGGTGAAGGTCGTCGCCGAGCGCGTGCAAGGCATGGAAGTGGTGGCGGAACTGCTGGGCGAATAGCTTGCGGCAAGGCCAAGAAAAACGGCGCCCTCGGGCGCCGTTGCTGCATCCGGAACGACACCTTACGACTGGTGGCGTTTCAGTATCTTCACTTGCACGTCGCCATCGTCCGTCTTCGGCATATCCTTCATGCTGCCCAGCTGCAGGGCGAACTGGCGCGTGAATTCGGCACCCAGGAAGAAGATTTGCGCCGAGTAATACACCCACAGCAGCAGGGCGACCAGCGAACCGGCGGCGCCATAGCTGCTGGCCACGCCGCTATTGCCGATATACACGCCAATCGCATATTTCCCCAGTGAAAACATGAAGGCCGTGCCCACGGCGCCGATCACCACGTCGCGCCAGGACAGGCGCACGCGCGGCAGCATCTTATAGATGACGGCAAACAGGCTGGCGATGACGGCAAAGCCGATCAGGTTCGACAGGATGGTAAACAGCACGGCCGTATCTTTCCACACGCCTTCCCAGAAGTTGGCGAGGATGGCCATGGCGGCGTTGACCACCAGCGACACCATCAGCAGGAAGGCCAGCACCAGCACCAGGCCGAAGGACAGCAAGCGCGTGCGCACCATATCCCAGGCACCGGCTTCCTTCAGCGGTGGTACTTGCCAGATTTCATCGAGGCTGGCCTTCAGTTCGGCAAACACGCTGGTGGCGCCAAACAGCAGCAGGGCGCTGGCGATGAGGGTGGCGATGCGGCCCTGTTCATGGTTTTTCGCGCCGGCCAGCACCAGTTGGATGGCTTCTGCGCCTTGCGTGCCCAGCAATCCTTGCAGTTGCCCCATCAGCTCGCCGCGCGCGGCGGCCGGGCCATAGAAAAAGCCGGCGATGGCGATCACCAGCACGAGGATGGGGGCGATGGAAAACAGGGTGTAATAGGCGAGGGCGGCGCCCTTGCTCGAAGCGCGGTGCTCCAGCCATTCGGTGACGGAGCAGACGATGACACTGCGCATCTGCCTGCTGAGCGGCGCCAGGCCGGCCAGCCTGGGATAGCGGGTAGAGAAATTCATGATGGCTTTCAATGCAAAAAAGGGGCGCGAGCCCCTTTTTCTATTCACAAGTGGCGTACCACTGTCGAGCTTACTGCACGCGGCGTTCGATGGTGATCTGTTCCACTTCAACGCGGCGGTTTGGTTCCAGGCACTTGATCAGGTCGGCACGTTTCTTGTTATCGCAGGTGACGACAGGATTGGTCGAGCCCTTGCCTTCGGCCGTCAGGCGGTTGGCGGCGACACCGTGGGCCACCAGGTATTCCTTGACTGCATCAGCGCGCTGCTGCGACAGTTTCAGGTTGTACTTGGGTGAACCGATGCGGTCGGCATAACCACTGATGACGACGTTGTTGACGTCCGGCGCTGCGTTCAGCACGCGGGCGATTTCGTCGAGCTTGGTCTGTGTCGGACCCAGCTTGGCGCTGTCGAACGCGAACAGTTCCGTTGCCGACATCGTCACTTTTTCAAAGCGTGCTGGCGGCGGTGGCGGTGGTGGCGGCGGCACGACGACGACGACTTCCTCGCGCACTGGCGGCGGCGGCGGTGGTGGTGGCGGCGCAGCCGGTTTGTCGAACGCGTAGTTCAGGCCCACGGTGACATAGTAGTTGTTGGATTTGCTGCTTGGATCGAAGGTATTGCCGCGCAGGAAACCGTGCACGTTGCGCACGTCAGCCTGCAGGGACAGCTGCTCCGTGATGCTGGACTGGAAACCCAGGCCCACGCTCGCGTATGGCGAGCTCTTCGTGCGTTCACCGAAGGCGAAGCTGGTGTCCTTGTCGCGCTGCATGCCGGCACCGACCAGCAGGAAAGGACGGAAGGCTTTACGCGAGAACATGTACAAGCCGTCTACGCCCAGCGTATTTTGCTGGTAGCGCTGACCGCCATCCTTGGAGCGGGCATACGTGGTGCCCAGCTGGATATCCCAGTCCTGGGAAACAGGCTTACCGAAACGCAAGCCTGCGCCATAGCCGGTTTTGTCCGTGGCGAAGTCGGAATCTGGCTTGAGTGCGTTGATGCTAGGTTGAATATACCAGGAGGGATTGATTTCCTGGGCCTGTGCGCCGAGGGCGGAGCACAGGACTGCGGCGGCAACGGCGATTTTTTTTAGATTATTCACAAGTAACTCCCAACGTTGATAAGAGATTTTCTCTACGGCATCAAAACGACATCTTGCTACACGTGCTATTGCTAGAGATAGACCACACTTCCAGGTGCGCTTTCTTGCGATAAATGCACTGCTGTTGGACTAGAGAATACGTTTGCAGGTTCAGGTGGTCGGTGCGCTGGCGCACAAAGCATTGCGGTATATCAATGGTGTTGCAGATTCACGACAAAGACTTTGGTGTTGAAAAAAACTAATTTTATTGGTGAAATTTTTACAAGCGCGGGCTTTTCCTGGCGGCGCGGCAAGAGGCAATCGTACGACTTGTCACCTGCATGCCACTGTATATTAGCAACAATGATGAGCTTGATAACTAATATTACATTGATGTTGTATTCCTGCCGCGTTCTGTTGCTTTTCCAGGCTTCCGCCAAGCAACTTTTGCGCGCCGCAGCCAGCTCCGCCACTTTTCATCAAGGAGTTACCCGTGCCTGACCTGAGCCATATTCTTACTTCCCCGCTGCCTGGCAAGCTGGGCCCGCTGTGTCTGCTGCTGTCGCTGGGCCTGGCGACGCCGGCCTGGGCCGATAGCGGCGTGTCCCTGTTTTCACCGAGCGGCACGGTCAAGGCCGTGCGCCAGGTACGGGCCCAGTTCGCCACGCCGATGGTGCCGTTCGGCGACATGGGCTTGCCCGCGCCGTTCGCCATCGATTGCGGCAAGGCGGAGCCGGCCGTCGTGGCGGGCGCGGGGCGCTGGGCTGACGAACGCAACTGGAACTTCGATTTCGAGCGCGACTTGCCGGCCGGCGTGGCCTGCAGCTTCACCTTGCAGCCGGGGCTGAAGGATCTGGCGGGCAAGCCTTTGCAGGGAACGGCATCCTACCGCTTTTCCACGGGCGGTCCGGCCATCGTCGAGGCCGTGCCCTATGATGGCCAGCCCTACATCGATGAAAACCAGATCTTCGTGCTGGGCCTGGACGCCGCGCCGAACGAGGCCAGCGTGGCCGCCAACGCGTATTGCCGCGCCGATGGCATCAATGAAAAGATTCCCGTGCGCCTGCTCAAAGGCAAGGAACTGGAGCAGGTATTGACCCTGCGCAAGAGCTTTCTCGACCGCTACCTGACCGTGTACTTCAAGAAGCGGGGCACGGTCTGGAAAGCGGGCATGCCCGTCGCCAGCAAGGGCGCGCCGCCGCTGCCCGTGACCGTGCTGCAATGCAAGCGCAGCTTCCCCGCCAACGCCAAGGTATCCTTGGTGTGGGGCGAGGGCATCGCCAGCGCCGGCGGCATCGCTACGGACAAGGCGCAAACCCTGCAGTTCAAGACGCGGCCCGATTTTACGGCCAAGTTCAGCTGCGAGCGCAGCAATCCGAAGGAGCAGTGCATCCCCTTCCTGCCCATGCGCGTGCAGTTTTCCGCGCCCGTGAGCGCGTCGCTGGTGCGTGCCATGACCCTGAAGGGCGGCGGCAAGACGTATGCGCCGACGATTTCCAAAGAGGAAGAAAAGGCGGAATTCCTGTATGGCGCCGTCTTCAATGGCCCATTCCCTGTGCAGGCCAGCCTGGTGCTGAGCTTGCCGCCGGGCTTGAAGGACGATGCGGGCCGCGCCTTGCTCAACCGCGCGCGCTTCCCCATGACGGTGCGCACGGGCGAACAGCCGCCGCTGCTGAAGTTCCCGGCCCCGTTCGGCATCATCGAAGCGAAGGGCGACGGCTTGCTGCCCGTGACGGTGCGCAATATCGAGCCCGTGCTGTCGGGCAAGGAAATCGCCCAGCCATCCGCTGCCGCCACGGGTGCCACCTTGCGCGTGCCCGACAATGACGACAAGTTCGTCATCGAGTGGATGCAGCGCCTGGCCGGCAATGGCGCCGGGGGCGAGTACTGGCAGCCGTACGCCCAGTATGCGGGCAACATGAGCAAATCCGTGCTGGCGGACGCCGCCGGCACGCGCCCCATCAGCCTGCCGCGCCCCGATGGCAGGAAAACCTTTGAAGTGATCGGCATTCCGCTGCAGAAACCGGGCTTTTATGTAGTCGAGCTGGCCAGCCCCATCCTCGGCAAGGTGCTGCTGGGCAAGCCGACGACGGCGTATATCCGCACGGCCGCGCTGGTGACGAACCTGGCGGCCCACTTCAAGCACGGCGCGCAATCGTCGCTCGTGTGGGTCACGTCGCTGGACAAGGGCGCGCCTGTTGCGAAAGCGCAAGTGGCCGTGCGCGACTGCGCCGGCAAGCTGCTGTGGCAGGGCGCCACGGGCGCGGACGGCGTGGCGCACATCCCCGGCGAGCTGGCCGCTTCCAGCTGCAAGAACAATGGCCGCTACTTTATCAGTGCGCGCAGCGGCGGCGACATGACGTTCACCCTGTCGGACTGGGTGGGCGGCATCGAAGCCTGGCGTTTCAACCTGCCCACGGACGACACGCGCGCCGACAACACCCTGCTGGCGACGGTATTCGACCGCACCCTGCTGCGCGCCGGCGAAACCGTGCACATGAAGCATTTCATCCGCAAGCACACGGGCGAGGGCATGAGCCTGGTCGACAAGAACAACGGCCCCGGCAGCGCCACCTCCATCGTCATCACGCACCAGGGCAGCGACCAGAACTATCAATTACCGCTGCGCTGGTCCGCCGGCGGCACGGCGGAAAGCGACTGGCTCATCCCCGCCGACGCCAAGCAGGGCGAATACAGCGTGACGATGGCTGGCCGTCCGTCCGGCAGATTCCGCGTGGAAGCGTTTCGCGTACCGACCATGAAAGCCGTGCTGCAGGGCCCGAAAGCGCCCGCCGTGCAGGCCAGGCAGCTGGCCCTGGATGCGCAAATCAGCTACCTGGCCGGCGGCGCCGCCACCAACGCGCCCGTCAAGCTGCGTACGGTGCTGCAGGACAAGAGCGTGACGTTTGCCGACTATCCCGACTATAGCTTCAGCAATGGCGACGTGAAGGAAGGTCTTGTCAAGCAGGGCACGGGCTATGACGACGATGAGGGCGAGTGGCAGGACGAGGGCCGTGGCGGCCCCGCCGGCGCCGGCGCGGCTGCCGCGCGCACGCAAAGCTTGACCCTGGACAAGGCGGGCGGCGCGCGCATCGTCATCGACCAGCTGCCGCAGCTGTCCGTGCCGCGCGACCTGGTGGCGGAAATGGCTTTCCAGGATGCGAATGGCGAGACGGCCTCGGTGGCCACGCGCGTGCCGCTGTGGCCCTCCAACTATGTGATCGGCATCAAGCCCGATGCCTGGGCCTTGAGCAAGGATGCCTTCAAGTTCACGGTGGCCGTGCTCGGTACCAATGGCAAGCCGGTGGCGAATGCCCCTGTGGCCGTCGACTTCTTCCAGCGCAACAGCTATTCGCACCGCCGGCGCCTGATCGGCGGCTTCTATGCGTATGAAAACAGCAGCGAAGTCGTCAAGCTGGGCCAAGCGTGCTCGGGCAAGACGGACAACAAGGGCTTGCTGGTCTGCGACGTGAAGGCGCCCGCCAGCGGCAATCTGGTGTTGCGCGCCCGCACGCAGGACAGTGCCGGCAACGCGGCCGTCGCCAACCGCGAAACGTGGGTGGCCGGCGGCGGCGACTGGTGGTTCAACGCCAGCGACAATGACCGCATCGACGTCTTGCCTGAAAAGAAACGCTATGAACCGGGCCAGGAAGCCAGCTTGCAGGTACGCATGCCGTTCCGCGCGGGCACGGCGCTGATCACGGTCGAGCGCGAAGGCATCCTCGACACCTATGTGCGCCAGCTCAATGGCCGGGAACCGGTGGTGACCATCCCGGTCAAACCGAATTATGCGCCGAATGTGTATGTGTCCGTGTTTGTCGTGCGGGGCAGGGTTGATGGCGTGCAGCCGACGGCCCTGGTTGACCTGGGCAAGCCGGCCTACAAGATGGGCATCGCGCCGCTGAACGTGGGGTGGCAGGCGCACGAGCTGAACGTCATGGTGGTGTCCGACAAGGAAGTGTACAAGACGCGCGACAAGGCGGAAGTGTCCGTGCGCGTGCGCCGCGCCGACGGCAAGGCCTTGCCGGCCGGCGCCGAAGTGGCGCTGGCGGCCGTCGACACGGGGCTGCTGGAACTGATGCCCAACGATAGCTGGAAGTTGCTCGATACCATGATGGCGCAGCGCAGCTTGCAAGTGGAAACGGCGACGGCACAGATGCAGGTGATCGGCAAGCGCCATTTCGGCCGCAAGGCCTTCCCGGCTGGCGGTGGCGGCGGCAAGGGCGCCAGCCGCGAGCTGTTCGACACCCTGCTGTTCTGGAAGGGCACCGTCAAGCTCGACGCCAAGGGCGAAGCGACGGTGCAAGTGCCGCTCAACGATTCCTTGACGGGCTTCCGCATCGTTGCCATCGCCAGCGCGGGCAAGGAATTGTTTGGCACGGGCAGCACGGACATCCGCAGCTCGCAAGACTTGATCTTGATGTCGGGCTTGCCGACCCTCGTGCGCGAAGGCGACCAGTTGCGCGCGGGTTTTACTGTGCGCAACACCTCGGCCGCATCCTTGAACGTGGAACTCAACGCCAGCGCGGCAGGCAAGGCGCTGCCGCGCCAAAGCTTGACGTTGGCTGCCGGCGAAGCGCGCGAAACGGGCTGGGATTACCAGGTGCCGCTCGGTGCGCAGAATGTCGTTTGGGAGATAGTCGCCAAGGCGGGCAGCCACACGGACAAGCTGAAAATCACGCAAAAGGTAGGCCAGGCCACGCCCGTGCGCACGTATCAAGCCACCTTGCTGCAGATCGAGAAACCCGTCAATATGTCCGTGCAGATGCCGGCCGGCGCCTTGCCGGGCCGGGGCGGCATCCAGACCAGCTTTGTCGCCAGGCTGGGCGGCGAGTTGCCCGGCGTGCGCGAGTACATGGCCGCCTATCCGTACACCTGCTTCGAGCAAAACACGTCGAAAGCCATCGCCCTGCAAGACCAGGAGGCGTGGAACAAGCTGGCCGCCAGCCTGCCCGCCTATCTGGACAGCGATGGCATGCTGAAATACTTCCCCATCATGGAGCAGGGCAGCGACAGCCTGACGGCCTACGTGCTGTCGGCCACCAGGGAAGCGGGCTATGCGATTCCGGAACAGACGAAGAACCGCATGGAAGCCGCCTTGACGGCCTTCGTGCAGGGCAAGATCGTGCGCCGTTCCGCGCTGGCCACGACCGACCTCGCCGTGCGCAAGCTGGCCGCGCTGGAAGCGCTGTCGCGTTCGAATAAAGTGCCGCCCGATGCGCTGGAGAGCATCAGCATCAGCCCGAACCTGTGGCCCACTTCCGCCGTCATCGACTGGAGCTTGTTGCTGCAACGCACGCCCGGCCTGGCGCGCCGCGATGCGCTGCTGGCCGAGGCGCAGCAGATCTTGCGTTCGCGCCTGAATTTCCAGGGCACGACCATGGGCTTTTCCACCGAGCGCAAGGATAACTGGTGGTGGCTGATGGTGTCCGGCGACGTCAACGCCAACCGTTTATTGCTGGCCGTGATGGACGACCCGGCGTGGAAGGATGACATCGGCCGCCTGGTGCGCGGCAGCATGGGGCGCCAGAAGAAGGGCCGCTGGGATACGACGGTGGCCAACGCCTGGGGTACCCTGGCCATCGCCAGATTCTCGGCCAAATTCGAGTCCACACAAGTGACGGGCGCCAGCGCCGTCAAATTAGGCGGCGATACGCAAGCGCTCGTGTGGAATGGCGCGGCGAAAGTGGGCCCCGTGCTGCAGGCGTGGCCGAAGGGCACGGACACCCTGGGCCTGGCGCACAGCGGTACGGGCAAGCCGTGGGCCACCGTGCAAAGCCTGGCGGCCATCCCGCTCAAGGCGCCCGTCTCCAGCGGCTACACGATCAAGAAAACCATCACACCCGTGGAGCAGAAGACGGCGGGTGCCTGGTCGCGCGGCGACGTCTACCGCGTCCGCCTGGAGTTGTCGGCGCAGGCGGACATGAGCTGGGTGGTGGTCGACGACCCGATACCCGCCAGCGCCAGCGTGCTGGGCAATGGCCTGGGCCGCGATTCGCAGCTGCTGACGGCCGGTGAAAAGTCCACGGGTTGGGTCTGGCCCACGTTCGAGGAACGCGCGTTCGATGCTTTCCGCGCCTATTACGCCTTCGTGCCGAAGGGCAGCTGGAGCGTGGAATACACGGTGCGCCTGAACAATGCCGGGGATTTCAGCCTGCCGGCCACGCGCATCGAGGCCATGTATTCGCCCGAGATGTTTGGCGAAGCGCCGAATGCGAATGTCAAGGTGGGCCAGTGAAGAGTTTGATTTTTATCATGGGCGGCCTGCTGGCCAGCCCGGTCTTCGCCGAGGCGGTCCTGACGCCGGCCCAGGTGCAGGCCGCCTACCGCAGTTCGGAAGCGCAGCTGCTGGACCGCGGCGGCGCATCCTTGCAATCGTTGCGCGTGGATATGAAGGTGCGGCGCTTGCCGTGGGTGCCGCTGGCCGATATTTCCCCCGCCGTGCAGCAGGCCGTGCTGCTGGCGGAAGACCAGCGCTTCATGCGCCATGGCGGCGTGGATGTGTCCGCGCTGGCCACGGCCGCCTGGGACAATCTGTTTTCCAAGAAAGCCCGGGGCGCCTCCACCATCACCATGCAGCTGGCGGGCCAGCTGGACGCGGACTTGCAGGCGTCCTCGGGCGGACGCAGCCTGCGCCAGAAATGGGACCAGATGCGCGCTGCCCAGGCCATCGAGGACAGCTGGAGCAAGGCGCAGATTTTCGAGGCCTACCTGAACCTCGTGTCGTTCCGGGGAGAACTGCAAGGCATCGCCTCCGCCTCGTACAGCCTGTTCGGCAAGGCACCGTCGGGCCTGAACCAGACGGATGGCATCATCCTGGCCAGCCTGGTGCGGGCGCCGAACGCGCCGCCGGCTACCGTCACGCGGCGCGCCTGCGCGCTGGCAAAGGAATGGCGCTTGGACAGCAGCTGCCAGCTGATCGGCCAGCGCGTGCAGACGGCCTTGCAGCGCAATGCGCTGTATGCGGAGCTGGCCCCCGCGCCGCAGGTGGCGCAGCAGTTATTGAAACAGCCGGGCGCGCAGGTCGCCAGCACGCTCGACGGCCCTTTGCAGCGCTTCGCGCAGGAAAACCTGCGCCAGCAACTGGCGTCCTTGCGCGAGCGCAATGTCAATGACGGCGCCATCGTCGTTTTAGATAACCGCAGCGGCGAGATCCTCGCCTATGTGGGCAATGCGGGCGGCAGCCACGTCGATGGCGTGACGGCCCTGCGCCAGGCCGGTTCCACCCTGAAACCATTCCTGTATGAACTGGCCATCGAGCGCCGGCTGATGACGGCCGCCTCCGTCATGGACGACTCCCCGCTGGACGTCGCCACGGCGTCCGGCATGTATGCGCCGCAAAACTACGACCGCAATTTCAAGGGCTACGTCAGCGCCCGCACCAGCCTGGCCAGCTCCCTCAACATTCCCGCCGTGCGCACGGTGCTGCTGACGGGGCAGGACGGTTTTTATAACCGCCTGAAGGACGTGGGGCTGTCCAGCCTGACGGAGCCGGCCGAATACTACGGCCCGTCGCTGGCGCTGGGCTCGTCGGAAGTGACCCTGCTGGAACTGGCCAACGCCTACCGCGCGCTGGCGAATGGCGGGCTGTACAGCACCGCCAGCCTGCAGCCGGGGCATGCTGGCAAGGACCGGCGCCGCGTGATGGAACCGGGCGCCGCCTTCATCGTCGGCGACATCCTGGCCGACCGCGCCGCGCGCAGCATGACCTTTGGCTTGCGCAACGAGCTGGGGACGAATTTCTGGAGCGCCGTCAAGACGGGCACGAGCAAGGACATGCGCGACAACTGGTGCATGGGCTACTCGGAGCGCTACACGGTGGGCGTGTGGGTGGGCAATTTCGACGGCAATCCCATGTGGGACGTGTCGGGCGTGACGGGCGCCGCGCCCGTGTGGCGCGACGTCATGGATTACCTGCACAAGAACGTGCCCAGCCATGCGCCGAAAGCCCCGCCCGGCGTGCTGCAGCAGATGGTGGCGTACCAGCCCGCGCTGGAAGCGCCGCGCCGCGAATGGTTTATCGTCGGCACGGAAAGTCCCGTCATCGCCGTGCTGGGCGACACCGTCAAGCCGCCCGCCATCGTGTATCCGGCCGAGGACAGCATCCTCGCCATCGACCCCGACATCCCGCCCGCCCTGCAGCGCGTCTTCTTCCAGGCACAAGGCAGCCACGGCTTGCGCTGGGTGCTCGACGGCAAGGATATGGGCGGTGCAGCGGAGAGCATCAGCTGGCGCCCCGTGCCGGGCAAGCATGCGCTGGCCCTCGTCGATGACGCCGGCAAGACGGTGGCGCAGGTGGCGTTCCAGGTACGGGGCAATGCCCTGGCGCAGCTGAACTAGGCGGTGTGGCGTCTCCCCTTGGCCCGCTTGCTATCCGCCACTTCCGGCGCCAGCCACAGCAGCAATACCCAGACAAGAAAAGAGAGGCTGCGCTGCAGCGGCACGCTGCACAGGCTGAAAATAATGACCCAGGCGAAAGAGTACGTACGTGGTACTTGCGCGTAATCGAGCAGCCACAGCGTGGCGGCCATGGCGATGAACATGACCGGCAGGGCAAACCACCATTTGCGTTCGATGGGCGACATGACTTCCTAAAAAAGTGTGTTTCACCGATTCTAGCGCAAAAGTTGCTAAAAATTACGGCGCGCTGATGATGTTTGTCAGCGCAATGCGATACGCGGGCTGCACGTCGCCATCCTGGTCAATCTTGTCCGTCATGATCACGCCGAAACCCTGCGCATACCACACGTATTCGCCGCTTTTACCCTTGCTCTTGCCGCCCACGTCGTGCAGTTCGAACTTGCAGGCGTCGGGGAAGCGGCGCCCGCCCAGTTCCAGGCGCTCCCAGCCCAGGAAGGTGATCGAGAAATCGCGTTGATCCGTGCGCGTGGAGGTGGTGATCTTGTCGGACAGGCCCGCCAGCGGGTAGTGGGTGCTCGTTTGCGTGTCCGTGAACTGCACGCGCACTTCCTGGCCCGGGCGCATCCTGGCGGGGATGGCGGACTGCGGCGCGTAGACGTTCTTGCTGCGCACAGTGCCGTCTTCGTTGTAATGGACCGTGCCCGTCAGGAAGACCTGGCCGTCGCGGATGTCCTGGTAGGACGTGGCCAGCAGCACGCCGCCGTCGAGGATCAGCTGGATACCCTTGAGTTTCTTGCCTTCGAAGACTTCCTCGACGTTGACTTGCGCGTCGCCATTGTTCTTGCTGAACTTGACGCCCGTCGTCAGTTCCATGCACTCGCCCACCGTGGTTGCCGCCTGTACGCCTGTGGCCGCCAATACGCCTGCCGCCACCATCGCTTGCCATGCTGCTTTCATTGTCATCCCGGCTATCTTGTAAAGGCGCGATGATAGCGTGCCTTGGAGCAATGTGGCGCAGCGCTGATCTTATTTTGCGGGGGCGGGGGGGATGCTGGGCACAGCGGGTGTAGATGCTGTCGGCTTGCCGCGCCGCGTGCGCTTGTCGGTGCGCGTTTTGGCAGGCTTGCCGTCGTGGATCAGCTTGCCCTTGTTGTCGAGCTTGTCGGATTGGTCCGATTGCTGGCCCGGATCGTTGGCATTGTTGGTGTGGTTGCCCGTCTGGTTCACGTTTGTCGTCGACTGGGCTTGTACCCAGGCGCCGCCGACGGTCATCAGGGTGGCGGCCAGCAAGAGAGCGGCGGTTTTCATGGCAGTGTCCTGTGCAGAAATGAATAAGAGCTTGCATTCTCACACAGGAGACCGCCCGCACGGGTAGGACGCCGCCCCATGGCTGTGTCGGCCATTTGCTTCAGATTAACGGAATTGCTCCGTCGAGATATCAAATCGCTTGAGCTTGTCGTACAGGGTTTTCTTCGGGATATTCAAGCTGGCGGCCGCGTCGATGACGTTGCCATTGTGGCGGCGCAAGGCTTCCTCGATGATGGAAATCTCGAAGGTGTCCACCTGTTCGGCCAGCGACGCTTCGCGGCAGCCGGCGGGACTCAGGGTCTCGTCCAGCAAGCCCAGCACGAAGCGGTCGGCCACGTTGTGCAGTTCGCGCACATTGCCGGCCCAGCGCTGCGCCATCAGCGAGGCGATCAGTTCGCCGCTGACGAGGGCCGCCGGCTGGCCGTAGCGCAGCGCCGCCTGCAGCACGAAAAACTCGAACAGCAGGGGGATATCCTCGCGCCGGTTGCGCAGCGCGGGGAGCGTGAGGCTGGCCACGTTCAGGCGGTAGTACAGGTCGGGCCGGAACTTGCCCTGTTCGGCCAGCACATTGAGGTCTTCCTTGGCGGCGGCGATCACGCGGAAATTGACGGAAATGAGCTTGTTTGAGCCGAGGCGCTCGACTTGCCGTTCCTGCAGCACGCGCAGCAGCTTGACTTGCAGGGCCAGCGGCATGCTTTCGATTTCGTCTAAAAACAAAGTGCCGCCGTTGGCGTACTCGATCTTGCCGATGCGCTGGCGCTGCGCGCCCGTAAATGCGCCTTCCTCGTGGCCGAACAGTTCCGACTCGAAGATCGATTCGGGCAGGGCGCCGCAGTTGATCGCCACGAACGGGTGGTCGCGCCGCTCGCTGAAGTCGTGCAGGCAGCGTGCGATCAGCTCCTTGCCGGTCCCCGTTTCGCCGAGGATGATGATGTCGGCCGACTTCGGCGCCAGGTTCAGCACCAGCTGGCGCACCTTGGCCATGGCCGCGCTGCGGCCCACGATGCGCGCCTCGATGCCGACGCGCTGTTCGAGCTGGCGGCGCAAGTTCATGTTTTCCAGCACCAGGTGGCGTTTATCCAGGGCACGGCGGCACACTTCCACCAGCAGATCGGCGGAAAACGGCTTTTCGATGAAATCGTAGGCGCCGCGACGCATGGCGCCCACGGCCATCGACACGTCGCCGTGGCCCGTGACGAGGATCACGGGCAGGCTGGCATCCTGCGCCACGGCGATATCGAGCAGTTTCAAGCCATCCATGCCGGGCAGCTTGATATCGCTCAATAAAATACCGGCAAATTCGGGTACCAGGTAAGGCAGCGCCTCCTCGGCCGTGGCGACGGCCGTCACTTGCAGGCCCGCCAGTTCCAGCGATTGCCGGGCGCCCTTGCGCACGACGGCGTCGTCTTCCACCAGCAGCACTTGCATGCCTTCAAAATTATTCTCGTGCATTCCCTATTCCTTCGTCTCTATCTTATTCTCCCCCGGGGCGCAGCTCAGGGTGATGGTAAATTGCGCGCCGCCCCCTTCCTGCGCGCTGCGGTTGCGCACGGCCAGGGCGCTGCCGGCCGCGCGCAGTATGCCAGCGCTGATCGACAATCCCAAGCCCAGCCCGTGTTCCTTGGTGGTATAGAAGGGGTCGAAGATCTTGTCGAGCGAAGCGAGCGGGATGCCGGGGCCATTATCGGTGATATGCAGCACGGCAAGGCTGCCTTCGCGCCGCACCTGGAGCCAGATTTGCACGGGCTCGCTTTCCGGCACGGCATCCATTGCGTTCGTGATCAGGTTGGTAAATACCTGTTCCAGGCCGATGGCGTTGCACAGCACGATGATGTCGTCCTCAAGCCAGCTTTCATGCAGGGTCAGGCGCTGCGAGCCTTTGCGCGTGCGGATTTGCAGCATGGTTTGCGCAAACGCCTGCCGCACGCTGACGGGTTTGCGGGCATCGTCGCTGCGCCGCGCAAAGCCCTTCAGCTGCGACGTCACGTAGCCGAGGCGCTTGACGAGGTCGGAAATGGTCGACAGGTTGTCGAGCGCGTCATCGATCTGGCCGCGTGCCAGAAACACCTTGGCATTGTCGGAAAACGTCTGCAGGGCGGCCAGCGGCTGGTTCAGCTCGTGCGTGACGCCGGCCGCCATCTGGCCGATGGCGGCCAGCTTGCCGCTTTGCACCAGTTCCGCCTGGGCATAGCGCAAGGTTTGCTCGGCCCGCTCGCGCTCGGTCACCTCCGCCTGCAGGCGGCCGTTCGCGTGCACGAGGTCGGCAGTGCGCTGCTCGACCTTGATTTCCAGCTGTTCATAGGCACGGGCCAGCGTTTGTTGCGCATTGAGCTTGTCGGCGATGCGGCGCCGGCGCTGGCGCGCATACATCAGGGCCAGCAGCAGCAAGGCCCAGCCCAGCGCGGCGGCGATGGCCGCGTTGCGCGCCGCCTCATTCACCTGGTCGAGCTCGGCCAGCACGGTGATTTGCCATTGCAGCGGGCCCAGCACGCGGTTCACGGCCAGATAGTCCGCCTTGTCGGCACTGCCGGACAGGGCGGGGGAGTCGCCAGCCTGGGGACGTTCCAGGGTCATGACGCTGGCGCCGTCGGCGAACTGGCGCTGCACCTTGTGCGGCAGGATGGGCAGATTTTCTTGCAGGAACTGGCGCTGCTCGCTGATGTCTTTCTTGGCGGCCGGCGACAAAGGCGCCAGGGTCTTGAACTTGAAGGCGGGGGTGGTGGCCAGGATGATCACGCCATTCGCATCCTTGACCCAGATCTGTTCGCCCGCACCGGGCGTGCGCCACGATTGCTCGATCCAGTCCAGGTTGACCTTGGCGGCGACGATGCCGAGGATGCGCCCGTCGCGCTGCACGGGCTGCGAAATGAAATAGCCGGCCTCGAAGGTGGAAAAGCCGATGCCGTAGAAGCGGCCGATGCCGCCCGCAATGGCGTTCTTGAAATACGGACGGAAGCCGTAGTTGACGCCCACATACGAGCTGCGGTCTTGCCAGTTGCTCGACGCCAGGGTCGTGCCCTTGTCGTCGAGCACGTAGACGGCAAAGGCGCCCGCGCGGCGGTTCATGTCGACCAGGTAGGCATTGATCTGCGTGACCTTGTCGGCGCTGGGCCGCTGCAGCAATTGCGCCACCGCATCGCTCTGGGCCACGGCCAGGGGCAGGAATTCGTATTTGTTCAGGGCGCCGCCGATGGACGCCGCATACAGTTCCGCGCGCGAATCTAGCGTGCGGTGCAATTCATCGAGCTGGCGCTGCTTGACCCAGGCATACGAGACCCATGTCAGCACGACCAGCGAGCCCACGGCCAGCAGGGGGCCGAATAGCCTTGGGGTCTGACCCGCCGGGTCAGACCCCAAATAAGTTTGCGGTCGCTTAATCAAGCTACCTCAATCGGCGGTGCTGGCCATCGTCTCGGCGTTATGGTGCCTTTGCTGCTCTTCCATCACCATCTCGCCCAGCATGCGCTTCAGGCGGTTGAACTCGGGGTCGCTCGGGTCGCGCGGGCGGGGCAGTTCGATGGCCACGTCGCGCTTGATGGTGCCGGGACGGTAGGTCATGACGATGGTGCGGTCGGCCAGGTAGATCGATTCCTCGATCGAGTGCGTGACGAAGACGATGGTGGTGCCGAAGACTTTCCAGATTTTCAGCAACTCATCTTGCAGGTTGCGCCGCGTCAAGGCGTCCAGCGCGCCGAACGGTTCATCCATCAGCATGATCGGTGAATCGAGGGCCAGCACGCGGGCGATGGCCACGCGCTGGCGCATGCCGCCGGACAAGTCTTTCGGGTAGCGGGCACGGAATTCCGTCAAGCCCAGCATGCTCAGCAGCATGTCGACCCGTTCCTTGATCTCGGCTGGCGTCTTGCCGGCGATTTCCAGGCCGAAGGCGATATTGCTTTCGATGGTCATCCAGGGGAACAGCGCGTATTCCTGGAACACCATGCCGCGGTCGGGACCGGGCTCGGTGATCAGCTTGCCGCCGGCCAGGATCTGGCCCGAGGTCGGCTGCGAAAAGCCGGCGATGGCGTTGAGCAAGGTCGACTTGCCGCAGCCGGACGGTCCCAGCAGGCAGATGAACTCGCCGCTGGCGATTTCCAGGTTGATGTCCTTCAGGGCGATGACGTCCGCGCCGCCCGTGGTGAAGATTTTATTGACTGCATTGATATTGATCGTGGTCATGGCCGTTCCTCTCAGTGTTCCAGGCCGCGGTGCCACTGCAGCAAATGATTATTCAGGGCATTCATGGCCATGTCGATGGCCAGGCCGAACAGGCCGATGGTAAACATGCCGGCGATAATCTTGTCAGACCAAAAATACTCGCGCGCTTCCAGGATGCGGAAACCGAGGCCGCTATTGACGGCGATCATTTCCGCCACGATCACGACGATGAAGGCCGTGCCCATGCCGATGCGCGCGCCGGCCAGGATATACGGCGTGGCCGCCGGCAGGATGACGCGGCGGAACATGGTCATCTGGCTGGCGCCCAGGTTGCGTGCGGCGCGGATATAGATGCCGTCGACCTGGCGCACGCCGGCGATGGTATTCATCAGCACGGGGAAGAAGGAACCGATGCTGATCAGGAAGAAGGCGGGCGGGTTGCCCAGGCCGAACCACAGGATCGCCAGCGGAATGTAGGCGATCGGCGGAATCGGGCGCAGCACCTGCACCAGCGGGTCGAACAGTTTATAGATGGTCTTGTTGGTGCCCATCAGCAAGCCCAGCGGCAAGGCCAGGCCGGCGCCGATGGCGAAGCCGCCCAGCACGCGCGACAGGCTGGCCCAGGCGTCGTGCGGCAGTTCGCCGGAGAACATCCACACCAGGTAGTTGCCCGCTTCGGGCGTGTACGCTTGCATCGGCATCAGGTATTCATACCACTTCACCAGCACGGCCACGGGCGAGGGCAGGATTTGCGGGTTGATCCAGCCGAAGGTCGACATGGCTTGCCACAGCAGCAGCACGGCGACGGGCACGGCGGCGCCGTGCGCGAAGCGTTTCATCATTTGAATATTCATCGTGACACTTTCAGATTAGCGTGGTCGTGGTTAGCGTGGGACATAGGACTTCTTGGCTTTTTCCAGCAGATCCAGTTTGACCCAATCCTTGGCGGCAGGCGCCTTGGCCATGCGGCCCACGCCGAATTTCACCATGTAGTCGGTGGTCAGCTGCACGTGGCTTTGCGTGATGTCTTCCGTGAAGATGGCGTTGTCGATGGCGTCGCGGTAATCGTCGCTCGTGATCTGGTTCTTGAACATCGATTCGCGCACGTATTTTTCCGCCAGTTTCGGGTCGGCCAAGAACGCCCGCGTGGCGGCGACGAAGCAATCCATGAAGCGCTGGGCCACGGCCGGCTTTTCCTTGTACATCTTTTCCGTCATCACGAGGGCGCGCACGGGCTCGCCCAGCGGCGTGTCGTAGGGCTTGATGATGGCCGCGCCGTATTTCTTGTGGATCGCCTGCGTCGAGTACGGTTCGGACTGGCTCATGACGTCGATATCCTTGGTCAGCAGCGCCTGGTTCAGGTCAGGGTAGCCCATGTACAGGATCTGCACGTCCTTGCCCGGCTTGTCGGACCAGCTCAGCTTGGCCTTGGTCAATTCGGCAAACAGCAGGATTTCCTGCGGGCCGCCGCGCGTGACGCCGACTTTCTTGCCTTTCAGGCCAGCAATATCCTTGATGTTGAGGTCGGGACGCCCGACGATCTGCACGCCGCCCTTGGCGAAGCCGCCCACCAGGTACACGGGCAAGCCCGTGGCGCGGCCCGTGATGGCCGCTTCCAGCGCGCTGGCGGAGACGTCGATTTCGCCGGCGATCATGGCTGGCACGATGTCGAGGCCCTTGGCGAAGATGCGCTCTTCAATTTTCAGGTCGTATTTGGGCGCGATTTCCTTCATGTAGGCGACGGCGCCGTAATGGGCGAATTTCAGGTTGCCCAGGCGAACCAGATCGGCCGCATGGGCCGCCAGCGGGAATTGCGCGGCCAGTGCGACGGCCACGGCCAGTGCCTTGGTGTTCAGGACGGATGCGATGCGGAAGGTGCTTGCCATGCTGTTGTCTCCAAAAAAGGTAGATGGTTTTTATATTGGGTGAGGCTGCCGCTCTGGTGGCGGTTACAAAAATATAAAAGCATCTTCCGTGCCAGTGGAGCGCATTTTGGCGTTTATTGCAAGTGATTGTTTATAAAGGTTTAATTTGAATCTATTGAAAATGGGAAATGGCGAGATTCCGCCTTTCCGCACGGCGAGGGGAAAGGCTGTGCGGATTGCCGCATTTTGGCCGGTGGATGCGATGCGGGCTGGCGCCGCGTGGGGGCCGGCATGCGGGTGAACCTAAATGGCGCGGCCGACTCCAATCGTAAAAAAACGCGTTGCAAACAGGCTGGCAACGCGTAACTCCCCCGTGGAGTAGGGGCGGCGCCGCGCGGGCGCCTGATCGGTCGGCTTTGGCGGGCCTTATTTCGGCGCCGTGGCGGGCGGCAGGGCCGGCGCGGTGGCCGGATCGGTCAGCGGCGCGGGCGGCGTGGTGCTGCCCGGGCCCGTTTCCGGCGTGGCTGGCGTCATGGGGGCGGGCAGTACCTGCGGGGCGGATGCGGGGTTGGGCGCCGTTTCAGGCAGCGGCGCCTCGGCCGGTTTTTTGCAGGCGGACAGGGTGACCAGGGCAGCGGCGGCCAGCAGAGTAGGCATGTTCATGATGGTTCCTTTGCAAAATATTAAGAATTGGCGCGATGCGGACGGCGGGCGCCGCGCGCGAAGCTTGAATTTATTGCAAGAATGCCGACGCTTCTGTTCGCTATTTCACTTTGTGCGCGTATGGGATACGGGGTTTTTCAGATGTCTTTTATAGATGCCGCGAGAGAAATAATTCAGCAGGGCAATATTTTTCACTTTCTTGCTTCTAATGTTCGTTAACGCACAGACCAGTGAGGAGCAGGATGGCATTCTGTGTCCAGACGCTCAGGATTCGTGGCGTTCTGGTATAAAAATTGCCAAGAACTTAACAATCCGGGCTACCGGCAATCGTTTAAAAGGAGTATTCAAATGCATGCAATGACTCAGTCTCACGTGAAGAGCGAATTAAAGGCAGCGCACCAGGAACTTCGTAGCCCCGAAAAAGGCTCGCAAATGGTCGAACGCGCAGCACCCATCCCCCCGGAACGCATGAATCCCATTTCCATGGCACCGATCGAGCGCGTGCGTTCGACGTCGGCCACCCTGCGCCGCATCGAAAACATGCAAAAACTGATCGGCGAATTGTCGCTGCACGAGATGCTGGCCGACGAAATCGCCTGGTTCCTCAAGTTTTCGCCATCGGGCGCCCGCAAATACATCCGCGACCTGCGCGAAGCGGGCGTGATCGAACTGGCCCGCTACATCGAAGGCACCGCCACCTACCTGGGCAAGGCAGTGTACCAGCTGACGCCGGATCCTGAGCGCGTGCGCGCCTTCCTGGCCGCCATCGTCCAGCCGAAACGCGAAGGCGCGCCACCGCGCAAGGACCGTCCCGGCCTGCGCGAGCAAAGCATGGCAGGCAGCGGCCGCCACTTCCACATCCTGGCCGATGACACGCATTACGCCATCCGCGTCAACCGCGGTCCCGTGACGCGCGATCCGCTGGTGGCCGCCCTGTTTGGCGCGCCACAGCAAAAGTCGGCCGAGTAACACCTGACCAAACCTCGCGCGGCGTGCGGCCTGCGATGCTCACCGTACTAAGGTACGGTTGCGCTTCTTGGCCACAAATCATCGCCGCTCGCTACGGTTTTGTCAGGCGTTGGGACGTAATAGAAGCCGGGTTGCAACCCGGCTTTTGGCGTTGGGGCAAGCCCTTTGACCTTGGCGGATTGAAAAGATATTAATCAACCCCATGTGGGCTGGACTGCTGCCCGCAACGCGCGGGTTCATTTGAAGGAGCTTGTCCTTGTCTGCCTACGCCGCCCTGTTATCGTTCCCGCCATTGCGCTGCCTGAAACGGGCCGCCGCATGAATCCGTTCCTGTGGATCGCCCTCGTCACGGCCGCCATCGTCTTTTCATTATGGTTCCCCCGCTGGCGCTTGAAACGTGCCCTGTCCAGGCCCTTGCCGCCGGAAGGCCTGGCCGTGCTGGAAAAGAATATTCCCGTGTATCCGCGCATGCCGGCGCCGCTGCAGCAGCAGTTGCGCCGGCTCGTCGTGCAATTCCTGTATCAGAAGAAATTCGTCGGCTGCGGCGGCCTGGAGATCACGGACGAGATGCGCTACACCATCGCCGGTCAGGCGTGCTTGCTGCTGCTGAATCGCCAGACCCAGGTGTATCCGGAACTCGACACCATCCTCGTGTACCCCACGGAATTCATCGTCACGCGCAATGAAGTGGGGCCGGGCGGCGTGGTCACGCCATCGGCCAATGGTCTATTGGGCGAATCCTGGGGCGATGGCCGCGTGGTGCTGGCCTGGGACCACGTGCAGCGCGGTGCGGCCGACTGGACCGATGGCCACAACGTCGTGCTGCATGAATTCGCCCACCAGCTCGACAGCGAATCGGGCGCCGCGAATGGCGCGCCCTACCTGCCCAGCGTGTCGAGCTACCGCAGCTGGGCCACCGTGCTGTCGCGCGACTTCGACAACCTGCGCCACGACGCCATCTATCAGCAGCACAGCGTGATGGACCACTACGGCGCCACGAATCCCGCCGAATTCTTTGCCGTGGCGACGGAAACCTTCTTTGAAAAGCCGTACCAGATGGCCGAGCACCACGAAGAGCTGTACGCGCAATTCTTGCAGTATTACAAGGTCGACCCGCGCGACTGGATGGCGCCGCCTGTGGAACCCGAACACATGGCCTCGCCGTTTCCCAATTACGCGCCCCACTGGTAGGCGGGGCTTCAGCCCAGCAACCGCTGTTTCAGCGCGGGATAGCTGCTGCGCGAGACGGGGATGCCCGTGCTGGTTTGCGTGTCGAGCGCGTATCTGCCGCCCGCGGCGATCTGCAGCCGTTTGAAACCCAGGCTGTTGACGAGGTAGGAGCGGTGCACGCGCAGGAAATGGGGCGGCAGCAGGGCCATGAGCTTGTCGATCGGCAAGTCGTGAAAGCACTGTTCGCCGCTGCGCAGCACGATGTTGCTGTAGTGGCCATCGGCTTGCACGTGGTCGATCTCGGCCATGGCGATCCATTCCAGCGCCCCCCGTTTCTTGACGGCCAGCGAGGCCGCTTGCGTATGCCGCCCCGTGTAGCGTTGCAGCGCCTTCTGCAGCCGTTCGCGGCTGAAGGGCTTGGCGACGAAATCGAGCACGCTGAATTCGAAGGCCGTGATCGAGCGCTCCGCGTGGGCCGAGACGATAATGGTCTGGAACGGGGCTTGTTGGGCCAGGCGCAGCAGGTCATAGCCGTCCCGGCCATGCAGGTTCAAATCCAGCAGCAGCAAGTCGATCTTGTTCTGCGCCAGGGCGGCCAGCGCTTGCGGCACATTGTCGTGCAGCGCCAGCGCCGCCAGGCGCGTCCCGAAATGCGCGCGCACCTCGCGTTCCAGGCCTTGCGCGATCAGCGGTTCATCTTCCAGTATCAATACGTTCATGGGGCCGCCGGCAAGGTAAAGGTGAGGCGCCAGCCTGTCGGCGGCTGTTCGCTGGCATATTCACAGGCATAGCTGGCCGCATCGCCGAATACGGCATGCAGGCTGGCGCGGATGTACTGTTCGCCCACGCCGCTGCCCGCATGAGTGCGGGCCTCGCCCTCGGGCAGGATCAGGGTCAGTATGTGCGTTTGCGCAAGCCTGGCGCTGCGCAGCACGAAGTGGGCGCCGTGGCGGTAGCGGTTATGGCTGAACGCATTTTCCAGCGCCGTCAGCAAGATGGCGGGCGGCACGGTGATGCCCGCCGCCTCCCCATCGAGCTGCAAACGGCACGGCTGCTGCAGCCGCGTGCCCATGATGCTCAGGTAATTCTGGCACAGGGCCAGTTCCTGCGTCAGGGCGATGCTCGGTTGCTGGGCAAATTCATTGAGCATGCGCAACTCGGCTCCCAGCGCCTCGATGAAGGTTTCGGCCGCCTGCGGCGATTGGGTATTGAGTTCGCTGATCAGGCTGAGGGAATTCATCAGGAAATGCGGTTGCATGCTTTTGCGCAAGAGCTGGTTTTCCAGCTGCCGGGCGCGCGCCGCCTTGCTGCGTTCGCTCAACAGCTGCGCCAGCAATTGCGCGCACAGGGGCAGCAGCAAGAAGCACACGACGAGGGCGAAGCCGCCTTCGGCAAACTGGCTGCCCGTCAGCAGGAACATGGCGCACGAGGCCAGCGCGATCAAGGTGCCGCCGCGGCTGCCCGGCAGGCGGCGCCACAGGGCGCCCAGGTTGAGCAGCAGACTCGCTGTCAGGCCCGTCAGAAACATCAGCCAGCACCGGGCGTCGAAATGCGCGGGTAGCGCGCCGGCCAGCGCAATGCACGCGAGCAACACCGCCGCCGCCAGCGGCCAACGGGGCAGGCGCCAGGCCGTATAAAAATACAGGGGCAGCAGGGCGGAAAACAGCCAGGTCAGGGCGCTGACGGCATACAGGCGCGGCAAGTGCCAGGGGTAGGCGTAGCCGGTAACGCTGCGCCAGAGTTCCGCCACCAGCAGCAGCGCCGCCACCAGGCACAGCGCGGCAAACATGGTCCAGTGCCGCTGCCGCTGGTACAGCGCCGTCAAGGCGAGGAAGAGCAGGGCGACGGCGCCCAGCGCGCCGGCCAGCAGCAGCGGCGGCAGCCGGTACCAGGCCAGCGCCGCGCGGTACTCTTGGCGGTCGACCAGGTACAGCGCATAGAATGGTGACACCAGGCGGGCCGGCGCCTGCTGCGTCGATAGCAGCAGGCGCAGGTGGTGCTTGCCTACGGTCAACTGTTGTGGCGTCAGGTGGATGGCGAAATCGATGTCGCCCGGCCTTTCATCGACAGCCTGGCGGGCCGGCAGGCCATTGCTGCCGATCAAGTTGCCATCGAGCCACAGCTCGCTGGAAGCCAGCGCCGACAGGACCAGCAGCTGCGTCGACGACGGCGTGGCGGCCAGGATCAGTTCGCGCTCGATGCACAGCAGCTGGCCCGGCCGGAGCAACTGCCGCAGTGTGGCGGCGGGCGCGGAGGGACTCGCGCCGCAGGTGCGCCAGCCTTCGTCCAGCCAGAGCGGATGCATGGCGCAGGCGAAAGAGGGCAAGGCCAGGCAGCACAGCAACAGGTAGCGGAAGAGGGAGGGCATGGCGGGCATTGTAGCTGTTCATTTGCCAACCCTTTGCAACATTTTCATGCTCCCCGGTGCCGTTCATGCAGTCCGCGTGCATTTCATGCATCGCCCGCCCATGGCGCTGTCATGATGCTTATCATGCATCAGTGCCGCGTGGTGGACGCGGTCTCACCATGGAAGCATGACTATGCAAAGCAGCAACTACTACGGTTTCGCCGGCGCGCTGGCGCTGTTCTGCGGCGTGGCGCAGGCCGCATCCGCTCCCGCATCTGTTCCCGCCCCTGCGCTGGCCGCGCGCCTGGCGGATTTCGACGGCTGGGTGGCCCGGCGCATGAGTGCGCAGCGCATCCCGGGCGTGACCGTCGGTTTCAGCCAGGGCGAGGTGGAATGGGTAAAAGGCTATGGTTATGCCGACCTGGAAAACCGCGTGCCGGCCACGGCCAGCTCCAGCTACCGGCTGGCGTCCGTCACCAAGCCCATGACGGCGGTGGCCGTGCTGCAGCTGGTCGAGCAGGGCAAGGTCGACCTCGATGCGCCCGTGCAAACCTATGTGCCGTATTTCCCCGTCAAACCGTTTACGGTCACGGTGCGCCAGTTGCTGGGTCACCTGGGCGGCATCGATGCCTACCGCAACAGCCAGGCGGAACAGCATTTCAAGGAGCACAAGGATACGCGCCAGTCCCTCGCCGTCTTCGAGCAGTTCGACCTGATCGCCGAACCGGGCACGCGCTTCCGCTACACGAGCTATGGCTACAACCTGCTGGGTGCCGTCATCGAGGGCGCCTCGGGCGAAAGCTATGGCGGCTACATGCGGCGCCACGTGTGGGGGCCGCTGGGCATGGACACCATCGTGATGGACGACCCGCACGCCCTGATCGCCCACCGCGTGCGCGGCTACCGGCTGGACGGCCAGGCTTTGAAAAACGCGGAATTCGTCGACATCAGCAGCCGCTTTTCCGCCGGCGGCACGCGCGCCAGCGTGCCCGACATGCTGGCCTTCGGCCGGGGCGTCCATGAAGGCAAGATCCTGTCGCCAGCCAGCGTGGCCGCCATGGTGCAGCCGATGGCCACGCGCGCGGGCCGCTTGACGCGCTACGGCATGGGCTGGGAAATCCTCCCCACGGGCGGGCGCTACGCCATCGCCCACAGCGGCCAGCAGCCGGAAACCGTCACCTATCTGTACAGCTTTCCCTCGCGCAAGCTCACCCTTGCCGTTGCCGCCAATCTCGAGCGCGTCAATCCCGAGGCCTTCGTGCAGCGCCTGTTCGAGGTGGTCACGGGCGAGCCGTGGCAGCTGAAAACGTATATCGCCGATGCGGGCGCGCAGCGTGCTTACCAGGTGGCGCAAGGCTTGTTCGAGGAGGGCAGAGCATACGCCGAGCGCACGCGCCAGCCGTATGCGGATGCGGCCGCCACGCGGGCAGCCTTTGCGCAAATCAACGGGCAAGCGCTGGCGCCGGACGCCACGGCCGCGCGCGCCTTCATCGAGGCGGCCCGCCATCCGGCCGGCGGAAGCGTCTTCCTGGCAGCAGGCGCCAGCATGGCCGAGGCGTTGCGCCGGTCGGGCGCCGACCTGGATACCTACTCGCGCGGCGGCGCGCTGGCGTTTGCGCGCGACTATATTTTGCTGTCGCAAGGAAAAGCGTCCGGCACCTTGCCCCGCTTCGATCCCGCCTTCGAGCAAGCCATCGTGGCCCTGGCCGCCAGCTGGGATCGCACGGCCGCCATCGCCTGGCCGCAGGCCCCCGTATCCATCGCCGCACTCGACGGCCAGCTGCGCGCCGCTTTCCGCGGCCAGCGCGCGTATCCCGATTTCGTGCCCGAGCTGCTTGAGCTGGCGCAAGCGTCGGCCGCGCGCGGCGAAGCGGAGGCGGCGCTGGCGGCCGGCCGCCTGGCCGTGGCACTGTATCCGCTCAGCGACGGCGCGCATGCGCTGCAGGGCTTGACCTTGCTGCGCGCCGGCAAGATGGAAGATGCCACGGCCGCCCTGCGCGTGTCGCTGGCCCGCGACCCGCGGGGCGCGGCCAGTCCGGCGGCGCTGAACTTGGAAGCGTATCGATTGAAAGGAAGCGGCGCCGTGGCGCAAGGCATGGCCGTGCTGCAGGCGGCCGTCAGCCTGCATCCGCGCGACGCGAATCTGCACGATAGTCTGGCCGAGTTTTATGTGGAGCAAGGCTTGCGCCCGCAAGCCGTCGAGGCTTACCGCCAGGCATTGCAGCTCGATCCCCGCTATCCGGGCGCCGTGGGGGCCAAGGCGGCAATCATCCGCCTGGGCGGCGAGACGAAGGCGCTGGCGCCTTAGCTGAGGTCTTCACTGATGCCTTAGATGAATTCTTTATAAGCAAGGCTGAAAAGATTCCTTTTTGGAAATAAGGACGCTGCGGTCTAATGGCGGCATTCGTTATCCACCAGAGGAATCCCATGCAGACCCGCCTTCATTTCGCCGCGCTTCTTTTCACTTCCATCGCCTTTACGCAGGTGGCGCAAGCGGACCAGCTGGCCGCCATCAAGGCGAAGGGCGAGCTGGTCTGCGGCACCCTGGGCACGGATGAGCCGAACAGTTTCATCGACGCCAAGTCGCGCCAGCTGGTCGGTTATGAAGTGGACCTGTGCCGCGCCATCGCCCAGGGCCTGGGCGTCAAACCGGTGATCAAGCAGCTGGCCGTGGCCGCCCGAATTCCCGAATTGCAGCAGGGCCGCATCGATATCCTGACGGCATCCCTGACGCACAACAAGGAACGTGAGGCGCTCGTCGATTTCTCGCTGTCCACGTTTTACACGGGCCAGCGCGTGCTGGTCAAAAAGAGCAGCAACATCACGACGGTCGCGGGACTGGCCGGCAAGAAAGTGCTGACCGTCAAGGGCGGCACGCAGGAACCGAATATCCGCAAGGCCGTGCCCGGCGTGGACGTGGTGACGTTCGAGACGGCGGGTCAGGCTTATCTGGGCTTGCAGCAAGGTAAGGGCGTTGGCTATGTCGACGATGAAGTGTCCCTGCTGAACAATTACGCCAAGCTGGGCAGCGCGCAAAAAGACTATATTGTGCTGCCGCAAAACATCAGCCAGGAAGTGTTTGCCTTCGGCATCCGCAAGGGCGAGACGGGCGTGAAAACGGCCGTCGACCAGGTGCTGCGCGGTCTGGAAAAATCGGGCGAGGCGGAAAAGCTGTTCTTCAAATGGTATGGCCCGACGAGTAATGTGAAATTTGAGAAACGTAATTTCAAGATCGAATCGGACAAGATCGACGCCTGAACCTTGCCTGACTCTCCCGCATGTTTGATCTGCACTTTTTGCTGGCCGGCGACTACCGCGACTGGCTCGTTTCCGGCTTGCTGCTGTCCCTGCAACTGATGGGCATTACCTTGCTCTTGTCTTTGCCGCTGGCCTGCGGCGTGGCCATGCTGCGGCTGGCCCCGTCGCGCCTGCTCAATGCCCTGGGCGTGGCGTATGTCGAGCTGATCCGCAACGTGCCCCTGCTGGCGCACTTCCTGTTCTGGTATTTCGGCGCGCCCGAATTGTTGCCCGAGGCGTGGAAGGAGTGCTTGTATGCCGGCAATATCGAAGCCGTCAGCGCCGTCACGGCCCTGACTTTATATACGGCCGCCTACATGGCGGAAGACATCCGCAGCGGCATCCGCGCCATTCCCGCCCAGCAATTCGAGGCGGGCCGGGCGCTGGGCTTCAGCTTTCTCGCCACCATGCGCCTGTGCATCGTGCCACAGGCGTTGCGCCTGGCCGCACCGCCGCTGCTGTCGCAAACCCTGACCCTGTGGCAAAACACCAGCATCGCCACCGTCATCGGCGTGGCCGAGCTGATGTACCAGACGCAGCGCGTGGAAGCGGCCTCGTTCCGCAGCGTCGAGACCTTCGTCTTTGCCAGCGCGGCCTACCTGGCCGTCTCCCTGCTGATCGCCGGCCTGGCGGCCTGGCTGCAAAGAAAGGTGGCCTGATGCTGGAACTCCTCCATGATTACTGGTTGTATTTCCTCGTCGGCCGCTATCCCGAGGGGCCGCTGGGCGGACTGGCGCTGACGGTCGTGCTGGCCAGCCTGGCGCTGGTGCTGAGCCTGCCGTTCGGTTTGCTGCTGGGGCTGGCGCGCCTGAGCCCCTGGCGGCTGCTGCGCTGGCCCGTCGCCGCACTGATCCACGTGGTGCGGGGCATCCCCTTGCTGCTGGTTATCTTCTGGGCGTACTTCTTCCTGCCCAGCATCACGGGACATGAAAGCGGGCAGTTCGGCACCATGCTGGCCGCCCTCGTCCTCTTCGACGGCATTTATCTGGCGGAAATCGTGCGCGCCGGCGTGCAAGCCGTGCCGCGCGGGCAGGTGGAGGCGGCCCGTTCGCTGGGTTTGAACTATCTGGACAGCATGCGCTCGGTGGTGCTGCCGCAGGCGCTGCGCCACATGCTGCCCTCGCTGGTCAATCAGTTCGTCTCGACCATCAAGGAAACCTCGCTCGGGTACATCATCGGCCTGGCCGAGGTGTCGTTCATCGCTTCGCAAGTGAACGGCCTCGTGCTGACCAAGCCCGTGCAAGTGTATTTCCTGTTGGGCATGACGTATTTTGTCTTGTGTTTCAGCCTGTCGCGCGCCGCCTTCTGGCTTGAGCGGCGCCAGGCGCGTTTCCTGAAAGCGGCAGCATGATTACCTTTGACAATGTCAACAAATACTATGGCGATTATCACGCCTTGCGCGAGATCAATGAACACGTCGCCAAGGGCGAGGTGCTGGTCGTGTGCGGACCATCCGGCTCGGGCAAGTCGACCCTGATCCGCACCATCAACCGCCTGGAGCCGGTCGCCTCGGGCCGCATCACGGTGGCGGGCCAGGATATCCACGCGCCGGGGCTGGACGTGAATGCCTTGCGCTCGCATATCGGTTTTGTGTTCCAGCAATTCAACCTGTTTCCGCACTTGTCCGTGCTGGACAATTGCGCGCTGGCGCCGCAGCGCCTGCGCGGCCTCACCCGGCGCGAAGCGCACGAGCGGGCGCTGGCCCTGCTGGAGCGCGTGGGGCTGGCGCACAAGGCGCGCGCCATGCCGGCGGCCCTGTCGGGCGGGCAGCAGCAGCGGGTGGCCATCGCCCGCGCACTGGCCATGCAGCCGCCGCTGATGCTGTTCGACGAGCCGACCAGCGCGCTGGACCCGGAAATGGTGGGCGAGGTGCTGCAAGTGATGCGCGACCTGGCGCGTGAGGGCATGACGATGGTGTGCGTGACGCACGAGATGGGTTTCGCGCGCGAGGTGGCGGATCGCGTCTGGTTCATGGACCACGGGCAAGTGCTGGAACGGGCCGCGCCCGAGGATTTCTTTGCGCGGCCGCAACATGTGCGCGCACAGCAATTCCTGGCCGATATCCGCAGCCCGTTCAGCGCGAGCGCATGAATGAGCGCATGATAGTGTGGCTGTGTGCGCAAGCGAACGGTCTGTTGGCGCCGTCCGGCGCACGCTATCGGGGTGGCGCACGGGGCGCCCGCAGCCGACCAGGAGGGCCTTATCATGTCACGCATCATCGCAGGTCATTTTCAGTTGCAGGAGCAGATAGACGCCGCGCGCGCCGCCCTGAACCAGGCGGGCTTTCCTGACAGCCGCATCAGCGCCTTCTTTGTCAACCAGCCGGGCCAGCACGATCTGCACGCGCTCGGCGGCGACCGCGACATCTCGCCCGGCGCCAAGGAGACGCCCGAGGGCGTGGTGGAGGGGGTGGCCGTCGGGGCCGCCGTCGGCGCGGGCATCGGCGCGGCCACCACGCTGGCGACGGGGCCGCTGGGTCCTGTGGTGGGGGCGCTGGTGGGCGCCCACGTGGGCTCGCTCTACAGTTTCAATAAAATGAAGGAGGCGGGCGAGCCCGAGAAAAATGGCGAAAACCACCGCCAGCCGCGCCATCCGGGCATGCTCATCGCCGTCGCGCTGGGCGGCCTCGACGAGCGCGAACGGGCGCTCGAGACACTGCACCGGCTGGGCGCCGAGCATATCGAGGAAGCGGAAGGCACGATCGCCAATGGCGACTGGCATGACTTCGATCCGCTCAGCATTCCCGTGCTGGTGGCGTGAATCGGCGCCTCTGTGGTGCCATATGCATAAATTCCGCGCTGCACGAAATTTAGGTATGATCCTTGTTAGTATTGCTAATGATTGGTAAACAATGCCGACAGGGATAGTTTCCGCGCGCCCGAAGTGACACTGGACCCAGGTGACTGCCCGTAGTACTTGCCTCGCATGCTAACGAGTATGGATAGGAGGGCGCGTCATGACACAGGCATGGTTCATCCTGACACGGGCCGATGGGCGCGACATCTGCGCGCCCTCGCCGGCACAGCTGGCCGATGCGCTGGCCGAGGTGTACCGCGGCGGCGCCGTCGCGCCGGACGGCAGCCCGGCCGCCGTCTTGTTGCGCTTCGGCTACGACGATGGCTTGATGTATCAGGTCGAAGTCGCTAGCGGAGGCGAAGTCACCTTCGAGGAATGGTCGGACCGCGATTGCGAAATCGCCCTGGCCAGCCCGCGCCACATGTCGGCCCTGCCGCAGGACGACGCGCTGCAGCTGTGGCAGTGGCTGGCGCAGCGCCAGGTGGCGAAGATCCGCAGCCTGCCCTGGCAGGGTAGCTAGCCCTGCCGTCTTGCCAAGAGCCTAGTGCGCCATCAGCACGGGGATGGTCATGCTCTGCAGAATCGTGCGCGTGACGCCGCCCAGGATGGTTTCGCGCAGGCGCGAATGGCCATACGCTCCCATCACCAGCAAGTCGGCCGACAGGTCGGCGGCCTGCGACAGCAGCGCCTCGCCGATATCGCCGCGCCGCACGCCGCCGCCATCGAGCAAATGCAGCCGCGCTTCCACGCCGTGGCGCGCCAGGTACTGCAGCAGTTCCGCGCCTGGCTGTTCGCCGTGTTCGGCCGCATGCACCTGGGCGTCGAAGATGGCCACATGCACATGTTCAGCCCGCTGCAGCAGGGGCAGGGCGGCGGTCACGGCGCGGCTCGCTTCCTTGCTGGCGTTCCAGGAAATGAGTACATTGCGCGCCCCTGCCGGCGGCGCCAGCAGGGGCAGCGGCGGCGCATACGGCACGATCAGCACGGGGCGGCCCGAATGCAGCAGCACATAGGCGGGAAAGTCGCGCATCACGGACGGCGATTTATCCTTGGCATTGTATTGGCTGATGACCACCAGGTCCGCATAGCGGGCCAGCAGGCTGATGCCGCCCGCCGCCTCGTCGTCGAGCACGCGCTGTTCGAACGAGGCGACGCCGGCCGCGCGCACCTGCTGCTCGAAACCGTCGAGGGCGCGCGTGGCCCGCTCGCGCAGGAAGTTCAGATGCAAGCTCAGGTTCGGGTCCGCATCGAGGTCGGGCTGGTGCTGGTACAGCAGGCGCGACACGCCCGTCAGCGCCACGCCCGTCAGGTGGCCGCCGCACGCCTGAGCGATGCTGGCCGCCGCTGCGATGCGGGCGGCGCGCCCGGCGCCATCGTCGATGTGGAGCAATACGGTCTTGTACGTCATGGCCTGTCCTCTCGCTGTGCAGTAGCGGCCATTCTGGCACAGTCCGGGGCGCCGGCCGCGCACGACTGCGGCCGGCGCTTGTCGCTTCAGCTCATGGCGATGATGATGATATCGGCGTCGCAGTTGCGATAGTGAATCACGATGACGATGATGCGCCGCAATTGCGCCGCCTTTTGCGCCACCTCCAGCATGGCGCGGCTGGCACGGTTCTTCATGGTCACCTGCACTTGCGAGGCGTCGCTGACGGGGATGCCCATGGCCTTCAGCGCCGCCTTCGGGTTGGCCATCAGGGCCAGCGCATGCTGTGGATCGAGCTCCGCCTGATGCACCGATTCCACGTCGCTCATGCCGGGATTGATGTCGTTGAACAAGTCCCTCAATGCTTCTGTGTCGTCCTGGATTTCCATCGCGTTCTCCTTTGGATCATGCCATCAGGCAAGGATTATCTGCCTTGCCCGCCGAGGTGCCATCACCTCTCCGATGAGTATGATTTTGATAATTTCTCGCATGTGGACACAGCGCAGACGAACGCGGCAGTAAGCAGACCGGGCCTTTGATCTGGCGCAATGCCCGCTTCAAAAGCGCCACCTACACTTGATCCCACGCAGAACAACCATAACAAGCGGGGAGAGACAGCAATGAAGGAACAAAAGGTAGCGTTGGTGACGGGCGGCATGGGCGGCCTGGGCACGGCCTTGTGCCGCCGCCTGCATGCGGCGGGCTTTGCCGTCGTGGCGGCGCATACGCCGGGCAACACGCGGGTGGAAAGCTGGCTCGACGAGCAGCAGTCGCAGCAGTATTATTTTCATCCGCTGGCCCTCGACGTGACGGATTTTGCTGCCTGCAGCGAAGCCGTCGGCAGGGTGCTGGCGCAATTCGGCCGCATCGACGTGCTGGTCAACAACGCGGGCATCACGCGCGACCAAAGCATGCGCAAGATGGAGTTGCCGCACTGGTCCGAGGTCATGCGCACCAATCTCGACAGCCTGTTCAACATGAGCAAGCAGGTGCTGGAACCCATGCTGGAAAAGAAATGGGGCCGCATCATCAATATCTCGTCCGTCAATGGCCAGAAGGGCGCGTTTGGCCAGTGCAACTACGCGGCCGCCAAGGCCGGCGTGCATGGCTTCAGCAAGGCGCTGGCGCTGGAAGTGGCGCGCCACGGCATCACCGTCAACACGGTCTCGCCCGGCTACCTGCGCACGCAGATGGTGACGGCCGTGCCGGCCGATATCCTGGAAACGAAGATCCTGCCGCAGATTCCCCTGGGCCGCCTGGGCGAGCCGGACGAGGTGGCGGCCCTGGTGGCATACCTGGCGTCCGACGAGGCGGCATTCGTCACGGGCGCGAATATCGCCATCAATGGCGGACAGCACATGAGCTGATCCGGGGTGCCGCGGGACACTTGAAACTGGGCAATGGCAGTAGAGGAGACCCGTCCACCCAGCCGGCGCATAGACGCTGGCGGAGGACGGCAGGCAGCATGGTAGTCACGCTGGAAAACAGGGGGCAGGGCAGCGATGCCTTGCCCTTTGTTGTTGTGCCGCCGTCATGCTGCCGTCATGGTAGCGGGCGGCGGGCTTTCTCCAGCCGCGTCTGGCAATCGATGCACAGCCGCGCTTCGGGGCGCGCGTTCAGCCGCGACAGGCCGATGGCTTCGCCGCAGTTGTCGCACAGCCCGTAGCTGCCGTCGGCAAACTTGGCCAGCGCGTGCTTGATGATGGCCAGCTGCGCCTGATTGTGCTCGGCCGCTTCGCTGACGAGGGCGTTCAAGGTGCGCACGCTGGCATTGTCGGCCGGCGAGGCTTCGACTTCATTGAGCAGCGAGGCGCGCGCATCGGCCTCGGCCGTTTCATTCTCGATCTGTTCCTGCAGCGCCAGCTTGCGTTGCTCCAGCACGCCCTGCAGGCGCTGTAGCTGGTCTTGCGGCAATCCATTCATGGCGGTCCCCGATAGGAGTCACTCCTCTATGGTAGTCCAGGATGGGCGCTTCTGCTTGCGCTACTGCCCGCGCCGCGTTTGATGCGGCGCAGGCAGGCGCGGGCCGATCTATGCTGGCTCTTTCAGGCAGTTGACCATCCAGGCCACGCCGAACTGGTCTTTCAGCATGCCGAAGCGCTTGGCCCAGAACGTTTCCTCCAGGGGCATCTGGATGTTGCCGTCACGCGCCAGCGCGTCGAAGACCCGCTCCGCCTCCTCCGGCGTATCGACGGTCAGGCAGATCGAGCTGCCGCTCATGCCCTTGGCGCCCTCGTCGCAGCCGCCGTCCGAACCCATCAGCATGGTGGGACCCAGCTGCACGGAGCCGTGCATGATTTTGTCATACCAGTCTTCCTTGACTTGCTCCTGCATCGGCGTGCCGCGATACGGCATCAGGCACAGGTCGGTGCCATGCAGGTGCTGGCGGTAGTATTCCAGCGCTTGCGCGCAGTTTCCATCGAATTGCAAATACGGTTCGATACGCATGTTGGTCTCCTCTGGCAATCGCCCCGCAGGCACGATTGCCAGGCGGGGACGTCCCAGTATAGGCGCTCGCCGGCCGATTTCAATCAGTCCGGCGCCATCTCTTGCAGCCGCTCACGCACCTTGCCCAGGGTGCTGAGGATGCGCTCGGGATTGCCGGCCAGGACGGCGCTGCCCAGGTGCAACAAGCTCGTCGCCAGGCTGATCCAGTGCCGCACGTCGTCGTTGCGGGCGATGCGCAGGCGCACCGTGTCGAGCAGGCCGCTGAGCTGGCGCTGCGCCGTTTCCAGGCCCATTACCGTATGCCCGGCCGCATCGGCATACAGCTGGTTGGCTTGCTGGCGCAAGGCCACTTCCAGGGCGAAGACGGCTTGCGCCTGGCTGTGGCTGATGCCGTTGGCGCCCTGGCTGGCGCGCTTGCGGATGGCGCGCATGACGGCGCCGTGCAAGGTGACGGCCGCCTGCGACAGGCTGTCGGCCAGTTGCTCGACGCGCATGGCGCTGCTGAGGGCCGCTTCGCGGCGTTCGCTGCCGCCGCTCCTGCCTACCGATCCGTCCATCTTGCCTCCGTGGTGGTGAGGGCGGCGGCCAGCTGCGCGTGGCTGCGCGCCAGTGCCGCCAGTTGCCGGCGCGCCAGGGTATGGCGCAGGCCTAGCAGCCGGTATTCTTCGGTTTTGCTTTGCTGCATGGTTTTCGCCAGCACGGCCAGCAGGCGCTGCCGCGGCGTGTCCGCATACGCGATTTCCACGTCGAGCAGACCGAGCACGATGTCGCGCTCGTTGTCGCCGCTTTTGTCGTACAGCGCCAGCAAGCTGTCGAGCGCGGCCAGCAGCGCTTGCAGGGGCGCGTCGCCATCGTGCAGCACTTGCGCCAGGTGCGCCTGCTGGCTGGCCGCCCCGCCCAGGCGCGACAGCTGCTGCAGCAACAGGGTGTAGGCGCTGACGTGGCGGTCGTCGATGCCGCTGCCGGGCCAGGCGCGGATGGCGGCGCCCGCGCCGGCCAGTTCCGCCTGCACGTCATACGCATCGGCATTCGCCAGCCGGCCCAGCGCCTGCAGGTACAGGCGCACGGCTTGCGCCAGGCGCGCGACGTCCGCTTGCGCGGCGCGGCGCTGCGCATCGAGTAGGCGTTCGCGCGCGTCTTCGGCCGGCGATAGATACGGGCGGGCGCGCTGGTAGCTGTCCACGTGGCGCTGCGACAGTTCGCCGAAGGCGGTCAAGGCATCGGTGCCGGCGGCCAGGGCGCGCACTTGCGCCAGGTCGGTGCGCGGGCTGGCGCAGCCGCACAGCACGACGGCCAGGAAGAGGCTCAGGTACAGGTTGAGGCACAGGGCGCGGCGAAGGCGGGCAGGCAGGGCGGACACGTCACCTCTCGACAGGAAATACTGTATGGAAAGGTATTGTCGTGCCGGCCTGCGCTGCCCGCCTTGTGCGGGCGCAAGCGCGCTGCGATCAGGCGCCCATCGTGCCCGTCGTGGCCGTCAATTGCTCGCGCCAGCCCAGTCCGGCCAAGGTGTCGCTGGCGGGACGGTATTCGCAGCCGACCCAGCCCGCGTAGCCGACCTGGTCCAGCAGCTTGAACAGGTGGCGGTAGTTGATCTCGCCCGTGCCCGGTTCATGGCGGCCCGGCGTGTCGGCGATCTGGATGTGGCGGATCAGGGGCAGCAGGGCGCGGATGGTGTTGCTCAGCTCGCCCTCCATGCGCTGCATGTGATAAATGTCGTACTGCAGGAAGATATTGCCGCGCTGGCAGTCGGCGATGATGTCGGCCGCCTGCTGGCTATGGTTCAGAAAGTAACCGGGCATGTCGTAGCGGTTGATCGGCTCGATCAGCACGTTGATGCCGTGCGGACGGCAGGCGTCGGCCGCAAATTGCAGGTTGCCGATCAGGCTTTGCCGCGCCCGCTCCAGGCTCATGCCGGGCGGCACGATGCCGGACATGCAGTGCAGCTGTTTCGCCCCCAGCGCCAGCGCATAGTTGAGCGCCAGCTGCACGTTGCTGCGGAATTCCTCGCCCCGGCGCGGGTCGCAGGCGATGCCCCGCTCGCCGTGCTCCCAGTCGCCGGGCGGGAAGTTGAAGACGGCCAGCTGCAGATGGTGGCGTTCCAGCCGCATGGCGATCTGCCGCGCCTCGACGGCATAGGGAAACAAAAACTCGACGGCATCGAAGCCCGCTTCCCTGGCGGCGGCAAAGCGGTCCAGGAAGGGCAGTTCGGTAAACATCATGCTGAGATTGGCAGCGAAGTTCGGCATGGCGGCACGCAGGTGAGGAAGATGGATACTATCCTAGCCCAAATCGGCAAAAGGTGGCGTGCATGAAAAAACCGTTCCAGAAGCAAGTCCTGGAACGGTTTTGATTGCTGCGATACGCGCTTACAAGCGGGTATTAGCGGCCGCGGCCGCCGGAGCGGTGGGAGGCCGCCGAACGCGGCGCATTGCCGGAACGGTTGCCGCCGCCACCGCCGCCCGCTGGGCCGGCGCTGCGTGGCTTGGCGCCGCCGCCGCCCGTTTTCACGCGCACCACGGCGCCGGCTGGCGCGCGGCTGTTGTTGCGGTGGCCGCCGGTGCCGCTGCGCAGTTGCACAGGCTGGGCGCGGGCGTTCAGGTCCGGTTCGAAGCCGGGGATGACTTCGCGCGGCAGCGTTTGCTTGATCAGCTTTTCGATGTCTTTCAACATTTCGTGCTCATCCACGCAGACCAGCGATACGGCTTCGCCCTTGGCGCCGGCACGGCCCGTGCGGCCGATACGGTGCACATAGTCTTCCGGAATGTTCGGCAAGTCGTAGTTGACGACGTGCGGCAACTGGTCGATGTCGATACCGCGCGCGGCGATGTCGGTGGCGACCAGCACTTGCAGGGTGCCGTCCTTGAACTCCGACAGGGCGCGCGTGCGGGCCGACTGGCTCTTGTTGCCGTGGATGGCCAGGGCGCCGATGCCGTCCGCGCCCAGCTGCTCGACCAGCTTATTGGCGCCATGCTTGGTGCGCGTAAAGACCAGCACTTGCGTCCAGTTGTTCGACTTGATCAGGTAGGACAGCATCGGGTGCTTCTTGTCGCGGTCGACGGGATGGATCTTTTGCTTGATCACTTCCACGGTCGAATTGCGGCGCGCCACTTCGATCATGGCCGGCTTGTTCAGCAAGCCGTCGGCCAGGGCCTTGATCTCTTCCGAGAAGGTGGCCGAGAACAGCAGGTTCTGGCGTTTCGGCGGCAGCACGGCCAGCACTTTCTTGATGTCGCGGATGAAACCCATGTCGAGCATGCGGTCGGCTTCGTCCAGGATCAGGATTTCCACCTTCGACAGGTCGACGGTGCCCTGGCCCATGTGGTCGAGCAAACGGCCCGGCGTGGCGACGAGGATGTCGACGCCATGCTTGAGCTGCTTGATTTGCGGGTTGATGCCGACGCCGCCGAAGATCACGGCCGAGTTCAACTTGGTGTACTTGCTGTAGGCGCGCACGCTTTCCTCGACCTGGGCGGCGAGTTCGCGCGTCGGCGCCAGGATCAGGGCGCGGATCGGACGCGTCGAGGTGTTGCTGGTGATGGCCGCGCCATTCGCGTCGGTCGACAGGCGGTGCAGCACGGGCAGGGTGAAGCCGGCCGTCTTGCCGGTGCCGGTTTGTGCGCCGGCCAGCAAGTCGCCACCAGCGAGCACGGCGGGAATCGCCTGCGACTGGATGGGGGTCGGCACGGTGTAGCCGTGTTCGGTAACGGCACGTACGATAGCGTCGGACAATCCGAGGGAGGAAAAGGACATGGTAACTTTATTGTGAGATCGGCCTGTCGCCATCGTGGGGCGCCAGTCGCAGGCAATCAGATTAGGGGTCGAAAGACAGCGGCAAGGGGACTGGTCATATGTGCCGCACACGCGAAGTATAACAGCCTGGCAAAAACGCGCCTGTTTTGTTTCAGGTTTGCAATGTCGCAAGTAAAGAAAAGTGAGGCAATGGCGCGCTGCCCTGGCGTAATTCTGGGTAAAATTCCTGTCTGCACCCCTTGCGCGGGGGATGGCCGCGCTGCCGGGGTTCTTGTTCCTGGAGGAATACCATGCGCATTGCCGATCTTCGCATCGCCACCCGCCTGTACGGCGGTTTTGGCGCCATTGTCCTGCTGCTGGCCGTCCTGGTCGCTGTTGCTACTTTGAATTTCTCGAAACTGGCCGACGCCAACGCCATCAATACCCATACTTATCAGGTGCTCAGTGAAAATGATGCCATCCTGGAAAGCTTGATCAATATGGAAACGGGGCAGCGCGGCTACGTGATCACGGGCGCGGAGGCGTCGCTGGAACCATATGTGCTGGGCAAGGCGGCATTCCGCGCGCATCTGGACAAGACGCGCGCCCTGACCAGCGACAATCCTGCCCAGCAGGAACGCCTGGCGAAACTCGATGCCGCTCAGCAAGCCTGGCTGGCCCGCGCGCTCGATCCCGTGATCGCCCTGCGGCGCGCCGTGGCGCAGGGCACGGCCGCCATCGAGCCCGTGCTGGCGCTGGAAAAAGAAGGCCGCGGCAAGCAGGGCATGGATGCCATGCGCGCGCTGCTCAAGGAGGTGGGCGAGGCGGAAACGGCGCTGCTGGCGCAGCGTTCGCAGGCGCTGGCCGGCCTGCAGCTGCAAACGCGCTGGGTCTTGCTCGGTGGCGGCCTGGTGGCCCTGGTGCTGGCCGGCCTGGTGGCGATGTGGCTGGCAAGAAATATCAGCGGACCCTTGCGCTCGGCCATCGACGTGGCCAGGCAGGTGGCGCAGGGCGACCTGACGGTGCGGGTGGCGGTGCGCTCGAAGGATGAGACAGGCGAGTTGATGCAGGCATTGAAGGAGATGGCGGCCAGCCTGCTGCACATCGTCACCGAAGTGCGGGGCGGCACGCAAGCCATCGCCACGGCCTCGCGCCAGATTGCCTCGGGCAATCTCGACCTGTCGTCGCGCACGGAACAGCAGGCCAGTTCGCTGGAAGAAACCGCTTCGTCGATGGAGGAACTGACCGGCACGGTACAGCAGAACGCGCAGAATGCCCGCGAAGCCAACGGCCTGGCGGCGTCGGCCTCTGCCGTGGCTGGCAAGGGCGGCGCCGTGGTGGCGCAAGTGGTCGACACCATGGGTTCGATCAATGCCTCCTCGCGCAAGATCGTCGACATCATCGGCGTCATCGACGGCATCGCCTTCCAGACGAATATCCTGGCCCTGAACGCGGCCGTGGAGGCGGCCCGGGCGGGCGAGCAGGGGCGCGGCTTTGCCGTCGTCGCCACCGAGGTGCGCAACCTGGCGCAACGATCAAGCCAGGCCGCCAGGGAAATCAAGGCCCTGATCAACGATTCGGTGACGCAGGTGGAGAGCGGCGCGCGCCTGGTCGACGAGGCGGGCAGTACCATGCACGAGATCGTCGACAGCGTGCACAAGGTCAGCAGCATCGTGGGGCAGATCGCGGCCGCCAGCGACGAGCAGCGGACCGGCATTGAACAGGTCAACCAGGCCATCAGCGAAATGGATCACGTGACCCAGCAAAACGCTTCACTGGTGGAAGAGGCGGCCGCGGCTGCCGAAGCCATGCAGGAGCAGGCGGCCCGGCTGGCCGATGCGGTGGCCGTGTTCAAGACGGCGCAGGCGGACGCCATCGCGGCGCCGGCACCCCGGCCCGCCGTGCGCCGCCCCGTGCCGCTCAAGGTGGCGCGCGCTCCCGCCCGCCTCAGCGGCAAGCCCGTGGCGCGCCATGCGCCGCAAGTTCCGGCCGGCAAGCAGCGCCCCGGGGACGATGAGTGGGACGAGTTTTAATGGCGGCGTCCGAGTGCATGCGACAGCTGTCGCAAATAGCGCTTGCGTGCGTGTGACTGTTGTCGCATAATTGTGTCAATAGTCACTCAAAGGATGCACCATGAGCACGCCCTCCGTCACCGAACTGTCTTTATTGAAAGCCTTGTGGAAAGACCACCCGCTGTCCGCGCGCGAATTGCATGCCCGCGTGGAAGAAGAGCTGGGCTGGTCGTTTTCCTCCACGCGCAAGACGCTAGAACGCATGCTGGACAAGGGCATGCTGCTGCAGCGCAGCGTGCACGGCGTGCTCGTGTATGAGTCCAACGTGGACAAGGTGGCCACCCTGGCTGCGTTTGCCCACGACTTTGGCCGGCGCGTGATGGAGATCGACAGCCCCTTGCCGGTCAGTATGTTTACGGGCAGCAAACTGGTGGACCAGCAGGAACTGGCGGCGCTGGAACAGCTGCTGCACGACTGGCCTGCGGACGCGAAGGAATAGGCCATGACCCTGTTCGCCCTGACCTTGTTGCAGGCGACGGCCGCCTGCCTGTGCGCCGGCTTGCTGCTGCAGTGCTTGCTGCACCTGGCGCAGGGGCGCTGGCCCGCGCTGGCGGCCCAGCGCAGCGCATGGCTGGTGGCCGCGCTGGTGCTGGCCGCCGTGTTCCTGCTGCCGCTGCTGCCGCAGGGCCAGCAGATCAGCGTGGTACCCGAGTTCAGCCTGTCCGCCGCCGCGCAGGCAGCGCCCGAGGCGGCTTTGCCGATGGCCGCACCCGCGCCACGCTCCGCGCCCATGCCTGCGCCGCTGGTGGCAGCGCCATCGGTGATGACCTGGCTGAGCATGCTGGCCACGCTCTGGCTGGGTGTGTATCCGCTGGGCCTGGCCGTGCTGGCGTGGCGCCGCTGGCGTAGCCGCGGCACGCTGCGGACCTTGCTCCAGGCGGCGCGGCCGCTGGCGCCGGCAGCCTTGGCCGCGCATGGCGCGTTTGCGCCGGAGCAACTGCGCCAGCTGCAAGCCCAGCGCACCGCCGTGCTGGAAATCGACGCGCCTATCTCGGCCATGCTGGTGGGCGTGTGGCGGCAACGTTTGCTGTTGCCCGCGCATTTGCGGCAATTCACGGCCGAGCAGCAGCAACTGGTCATCGAACACGAGCTGACGCATGCGCGCCGCCGCGATCCCGTGCTCCAGCTGCTGGCCAGCGGCGTGCAACTGCTGTTGTGGTTCAACCCGGCAGCGCGCTGGCTGGCAGGCAAGCTGGCCTGGGCGCAGGAACTGGGCTGCGACCGCCATGTGCTGGCTGGACGTCCGCAGCAGCAGCGCCGGGAATATGCGGCCGCGCTGGTGCGCCAGCTGGGCCTGCAAACCCGTGCCCCTGCCGGCCTGGCGTTTGGCGGCCAGCCCGACAGCATGCTGGAGCGCGTAGCCCGCATGCGCGACAGCAGCGCCGTCAAGATGCACTGGCGCGCCCGGCTGGCCATGGGCCTGGCCCTGTGCGCGCTGGGTGCGGCCAGCGTGGCCTTGCAGCCGGCACTGGCCTTGCAGCCGGCACCGGCCATGCAGCCCGCAAGGGCCTGGACATCGGCCGCGTCCCTTGCCAGCCCGGCCCCGCTTTCGGCCGCGGCGCCTGTCCATGCGCCGTGGCGCAATCCGCTCGCCACCATGCGCGTCACGGGTTTCTTTGGCGTGGTGCGCCCCATCACGCAGAAGGGCTTGCGCGGGATTGACCTGGCGGCGCGGCGCGGCACGCCCGTGCAGGCAGTGGCCGATGGCATCGCCACGGTGACGCAGGACGACTGGCTGGGCAAGGCCGTGCACATCGCCCATGGCGGCGGACTGCAATCGGTGTACGTCCACCTCGACAGCGTCGCGCTGGAAGACGGCGCCATCGTCGAGGCCGGCCAGCGCATCGGCACGGTGGGCGACACGGGCCGCGCGACGGGGCCGCACCTGCACTTCCAGGTGCGCCAGGACGGCCGCGTGCAAGATCCGCAGCGCTGGCTTGCCGGCCTGGATGCCAACGCCAGCGAGCGGGCCCTGCGCATGCGCAAGGAGCAGTTCGGCCGCTGACGCCGTACGGTTTTTTGTCACCCAGGAACAACAAACGGGGGCGGACTCGGCAGGGTCTGCCCCGGCGTGAGGCTCTTGGTTTTCACTGAAATATCCTTTCTTTCGGGAATCCCCATGCGATTGAGTATCTTGTTGTGCAGCCTCGCGCTGCCGTTGACGGCGCACGTCCGTGCCGAAGACATTCTCCCTTCCGTGACGGTCCATGCGGGCAAGGCGGAGCAGCGCCGCAACGACACCGTCGCCGCCATCGTCGTCGGCCGCGATGAATTGATGCGCCAGGGCGACCGCGTGCTGTCCGATGCCCTGAAGCGTCTGCCCGGCATTTCCATCGGCGGGCCGTCCGGCGCGGCTGCGGGCGCCGCTGGCGGGCAAATCCAGATGCGTGGCCTGGGCCAGGGCTATACCTTGATCATGCTCGATGGCGTGCCCGTGGCGCCCGGCTTTTCGCTCGACGCCCTGGACCCGGAACTGGTCGAGCGCGTGGAAATCATGCGCGCCGCCACGGCGGAATTTTCCACCCAGGCGATCGCCGGTTCCATCAACATCGTGCTGAAAAAATCGGGCGGGCGGCGCGAACGCACGTTCAAGCTGGGCGCGTCCGCCAGCCACGGCATGCCCGCCGGCAGCGCCACCGTGCAGTGGTCGGACAAGGATGGACGCCTGTCGTACGCGCTGGCCGGCACGCTCAGCCATACGGGACGCGAGGCGCTGCTCGACGAGTGGAACCGCGAATTCGATGGCGGCGGTGCGCCCACGGTGGTGCGCCACGTGCCGCTCACCGAGCGCGTGACGAGCGACGGCATCGAGCTGGCGCCCCGCGTGCAATGGGCGCTGGCGGGGGAGGGCAGCCTGGCCTGGCAAAGCCTGGTCAACGTGCGCCGCCTGGCCAGCCGCCGCCACGCGCTGGAAACGGCTTACCTGGGCGGCACGACCGCCTATCCGGAGAACCAGGCGCATTTCAACCAGGACAGCAGCACCGTGCGCAGCGACCTGCACTGGCTGCGCAAGCTCGACCATGGCGCCAGTCTCGACGTGAAGCTGGGCGCCAGCGTCAACCACCGCGCCAATGATTATCAGTTCCTGGGCCGCGGCGCGGCGCCGGGACAGGGCATCACGCGCCTGGTCGATTCGGGCCTGGACGAGGTGGGCGTGCAGGCGAGCGGCACCTACCGCCGCGCGCTGGGCGAACACCACGCGCTGGCGGCGGGCTGGGATGCGGGGTACCGCCGGCGCACGGATTTTCGCCGCGAACGCCAGCTGGAGCCGGGCGGCCTTCCCGTGCTCAGCGACGAAGATTATGCGGCCACGGTGCGGCGCCTGGCCCTGTTCGCGCAGGATGAATGGGAACTTTCCGCGCATTGGTCGCTGTACCTGGGCTTGCGCTGGGAAACCTGGCGCACGGCCAGCGCCACGGGCGGCGGCGAGCCGGTCGACGTGCGCGCGCAGGTATGGAGCCCCTTGCTGCAAAGCCTGTGGAAGTCCGGCGGCAAGCAGCAGGTGCGCCTGGCCGTCACGCGCACCTACAAGGCGCCGCAGATTTTCGAGCTGATCCCGCGCCCGTACACGGTCGACAATGGCAACAGTCCCACGAATCCCGACACCCAGGGCAATCCGGCGCTGCGCCCGGAACTGGCGTGGGGCCTCGATGCCGCCTATGAATACTATCCGGGCGCGGGCGCCATGCTGGGCGCCAGCGCCTCGCTGCGGCGCATCAGCGACGTGATGCTGGAGCGCCTGTATCAGGACAACGGGCGCTGGGTGAGCACGCCCGTCAACCAGGGACATGCCGACGTGCGCTCGATCGCGCTGGAAGCGAAGCTGCCCTTGACGGCGCTGTGGGCGGGCGCCCCCGCGCTGGACTTGCGGGCCAACGTGGCGCGCAACTGGTCGAGGCTCGATGCCGTGCCCGGCCCCGATAGCCGCCTCGACAGCCAGCTGCCGTGGAGCGCCAACGTGGGAGGGGACTACCAGCTGGCCCGCCTGCCCCTGAGCCTGGGCGCAGACCTGAGTTACCAGGCGGGCGGGCGCTCGCGCGAGTCCGGCCAGCTGCTGGCCTGGCAGGGCGCCAAGCGCGAACTCGATATGTACGCGTTGTGGAAAGTCAGCGACAGGCTGCGCCTGCGTCTGTCGGGCGCCAACCTGCTGGGGCAGGATTACCGCACGCGCAGCCTGTATGCGGATGGCGCGCGCAGCGTGCTGCGCACGCTCGATACGGGCAGCTACCGCAGCTGGCGGCTGATGCTGGAGGGGACCCTGTAGCCGGCCTAGTCGTCAATCTCGTCGACGGTGTAGCTGACGCCCTGCGCCTCGAGGTAGCCGCGCACGGCGTCCAGGCCGTGCCACGGGTCGGGGCGCAGGTGCTGGCATATATACAGACCGGCGTCCGTCAGCCTGGCGTCGGTGTCGGGCATGGCGCCGCTGGTCGCGCGCGGCGCCTGCGGCAGCACCGCCAGCAGCTGTTCGAGGTGCTGGCGCTGGCGCGGCGCCAGGCTGGCCGCGATCCTGAATTCAAATCCCATGTTCTTCCCCTTGTGCGTCTGTCGGTGTGCTTATTTTATATCATCGAAAAAATTGCACATAGCTTGGCATTCTTTCCGTTTTTGTTTTCAAAGTATCTCGTCCATACTGCACAGCACTGGCCCGGCACACACAGCGTGACGCAAGGGCAGGAGCAGAAGCACCGTACAAGGACCTCTCTTTTTTCATATTCAATTATTTTCACTAAGGAAAACATCATGCCTATCGCCACCGCCCAAGCCGCCCACAAACTGCTGACTCCAAACGATCATACCCTGATCATGATCGACCACCAGTCGCAGATGGCGTTCGCCACCCGCTCGATCGACCTGGCCTTGCTGCGCAACAATGCGGCCCTGGTGGCCAAGGCGGCGGCGGAGTTCAAGGTGCCGGCGATTCTGACGACGGTGGCCGCCAAATCGTTCTCCGGTCCCATCTTTGACGAGATCCAGTCCGTCTTCCCCTAGCAGGCGCCGATCGACCGCACCAGCATGAATACCTGGGAAGACGCACGCATCGCCGACAAGGTGAATGGCTACGGCAAGGGCAAGATCGTGCTGGCCGGCCTGTGGACGTCCGTCTGCATCGTGGGCCCTGCGCTGTCGGCGCTGGAGCAGGGTTTCGAGGTGTACGTGATCGCCGACGCCAGCGGCGACGTGTCCGACGAAGCGCATGCGATGGCCATGCAGCGCATGATACAGGCGGGCGCGCAGCCGATGACGTCCGTGCAATACCTGCTGGAACTGCAGCGCGACTGGGCCCGCGGCGAGACCTACAACGAGACGGTGGCGACGGCCGTGGCGCACGGCGGCGGCTATGGCCTGGGCTTGATCTACGCCAAATCCATGTTCAACGCCAGCGAAGGCCATTGATTTTTCACTGACTCCGGCTCTGCCGCCCGCTGGCGGGGCCGTGTTTTCACCTGATCCGGGAGTTCCCATGCACGCAAACACGATCTTGCTCAATGGCCGTTTCCATACGGTCGACCGGACGCGGCCGCTGGCGTCCGCCGTCGCCATCGCCGATGGCAAATTCCTCGCCGTCGGCGACCTTGAAGACGTGATGCGTCATCGCGGCCCCGCCACGCAGCTGATCGACCTGGGCGGCCGCACCGTGATTCCCGGCCTGAACGACTCGCACCTGCACCTGATACGGGGCGGTTTGAACTATAACCTGGAATTGCGCTGGGAAGGCGTGCCCTCGCTGGCCGACGCCCTGCGCATGCTCAAGGAGCAGGCGCTGCGCACGCCGAATCCGCAGTGGGTGCGCGTGGTGGGCGGCTGGACGGAATTCCAGTTCGCGGAAAAGCGCATGCCGACGCTGGACGAAATCAACGCGGCCGCGCCCGACACGCCCGTCTTCATCCTGCACCTGTACGACCGCGCCCTGCTGAATCGCGCCGCCCTGCGCGCCGTCGGCTACGACAAGAACACGCCGAACCCGCCGGGCGGCGAAATCGTGCGCGATGCATCGGGCAACCCGACCGGCTTGCTGATCGCCCGGCCGAACGCCATGATCCTGTATGCGACCCTGGCGAAAGGCCCCAAGCTGCCGCTGGAATTGCAGGTCAACTCCACGCGCCAGTTCATGCGCGAACTCAACCGTCTCGGCATCACCAGCGCCATCGACGCGGGCGGCGGCTTCCAGAATTATCCCGAGGATTACGCCGTCGTCGACGAACTGGCGCAAAAGGAGCAGCTGACGATCCGCATCGCCTACAACCTGTTCACGCAAAACAAGGGCGCGGAATTGCAGGACTTCCAGAAGTGGACGGGCATGATCAAGCCCGGCGACGGCACGGATTACTATCGCCACAACGGCGCCGGCGAAATGCTGGTGTTTTCCGCCGCCGACTTCGAAGATTTCCTCGAGCCGCGTCCCGAGCTGGCGGCCGGCATGGAAGACGAGCTGGAAAAGGTCGTGCGCCACCTGGTCGAGCAGCGCTGGCCGTTTCGCCTGCACGCCACCTATGACGAATCGATCGGCCGCATGCTCGACGTGTTTGAAAAGGTCAACCGCGACACGCCGTTCGGCGGCCTGCACTGGCTGTTCGACCACGCTGAAACCATCAGTCCGGAAAATATCGACCGCGTGAATGCGCTGGGCGGCGGCCTGGCCATCCAGCACCGCATGGCTTTCCAGGGCGAATACTTTGTCGAACGCTACGGTTTTGAGGCGGCCAAGGCCACGCCGCCCGTGCAGCGCATGCTGGACGCGGGCGTGCCCGTGGGCGGCGGCACGGATGCGACCAGGGTCGCCAGCTACAACCCGTGGACGGCGCTGTACTGGCTCGTATCCGGGCGCACCGTGGGCGGCCTGGCCCTGACGGATGCGGCGGGCAGGTTGCCGCGCGACACGGCGCTGGAGCTGTGGACGGCGGGCAGCGCCTGGTTCTCGAGCGAGCAGGGCAAGAAGGGGCGCATCCGCGAAGGCATGCTGGCCGACCTTGCCGTGTTGTCGGCCGATTATTTCGCGGTGCCGGAAGAGGCGATCAAGTCCATCGAATCCGTGCTGACCATGGTGGGCGGCAAGGTCGTCTACGCCCAAGGGGAATTTACCAAGCTGGCGCCGCTACCGATTCCCGTGCTGCCCGAGTGGTCGCCCGTGCGCACGGTGCCGGGACACTACCGTCCCGTGGCCAGGCCGGTGCAGGCGCAAGCCATGCTGCCGCACCAGTGCGCGGGCGCCTGCGGCGTGCATGCGCATGCGCACGACCGGGCGCGCAAGTCGGCCGTGCCGGTTGCCGACTTTTCCGGCTTCTGGGGCACCCTGGGCTGCAGCTGCCTCGCCTTCTAGATGGCGGCCGGGCCTTATCTGGAAATGCGCAGGATGGCCGAAGCGAGCCGCGTGAAACATGGGCTCAGCTCGCTTTCGGTGGCCGCATAGCAGTACAGGCCCGCGGGTTCGGCCGGCTTGCGGCAAGCCGCCTTTGCATCGGTGGTGTTGGCCAGGCAGCGCAGCAAGTCTTCGCCCAGCTCGTTGTCCGGCCCTTCCTTGGTTTTCAGCGAGGCACCCATGCCCAGGGTAAAGACGAAAATGCCCTCCTGGCGCGCTTTTGCCGCCATCGCTTCTACCAGGTTGCGCGAGGCGCGGTGCACATTCGTCCATTGCGCTTGCGCCGAGGCGATGGAAGAAGTCACCACGCGGGGCGTGCTGGTCACGATGGGAAACTCGCGCAGCGCCGCGTCATTATTCGCGTTATACCATGCGGGAAGCCCGGTGATCTGACTGGCGGCGCAATCGCCGTATTGGAGCGAGTCGCTCACTTTCATCCTGTACAGGCCCGCCAATGCCGGGTTTTGCAGTTTCGGAAAGGTGGCGAGGCCGCCTGCATCCTTGCATTTGTTGTCCTTGTTGGGAAAGTACGCGGAAAACGCCGCCGGCGAGCCATCGGAAAAAAACACGATGACGCGCAGGCTGGAGCGGTTCAGTTGTTCGATATCGTTCAGCTGTTTGCGCGCCTGGAACATGCCGGCGGAGGAATTGGTGCCGCCGACAAACGTGAATTGATCGATCTTTCCATTTTTCATGGTCATGCTGCCGCGGTCGAAACCGCGCTCGACCTGCCTGATCGGGACATCGATCTGCGCCTCCGAAGCGAAGTGCAGCAAGCCGACCCGGTCGACCGTGGAATTGAATTTGTCCAGGAAGGACTTGCCCGCCGCCCGCACGGCGTCCGCATTGTTTTTCAGCGAACCGGACGTATCCATCACCAGCACCATGTCCAGGTCCTTGCGGATGGTTTGCGCGCTGGCCGCCACGTTCAGGGTCTTGAAGCCGAGTATGCCCATCAGCGAGACGGGCAGCGAGGCGGTGGCCGAGACGTCGATGGTGACGGTGCCTCTGTCGAACGTGACGTCGACGGGATTGAGGACCGGCGTCGAGAGCAGGAAGTTGTCCGGATAATTGATGTCGAAAAACTCCCTGGCCGACTGGCGCGCGCTGGCCCGCTGTTCCGCTTCCGAATTGCCCGCCGTGATGCCGCGCGCCGCCGCCAGGCTGGCCGAGTCGACGGCCGCATTGAGCTTGGCCTTGACGAAGTAGCCGAGGGCGGAATCGACGGCCAGGCCCACCGAGGCGATCAGGACGACGGCCGACAGCGCCACCATGATCAGCACTTGGCCGCTTTGCCGCTTGTGTGGAATGCGCATCAGAATACCGTCATCGAAGTGAGGTTGGGGCCCAGCACGGGCGTCGTGCTGTTGCCAAAGTTCAGGGTGCCGAACAGCATGTCGAAATCGTAGAACGTTTCCACGGCGTAGATCAGTTCGCCATCGGCCAGCTGATTCCGCATCAATGCCACCGTGGGGGCATGCTCGTCCCTGGCGATGCCGGTGCACGTGCCGTCGCTCCAGCTGCCGCACTGCCACACCTGGCTGGCGGGCAGGTAGCCGCTGGCCCTGGCGCCGGCCTCCCAGCGGTATTGTTCCAGCACGATATTGCGCAAGCCGTTCTTTGCCGTGTAGCCCATGATCTTGGTGATGTAGATCATGCCGCGCCTCTTCATGTCCAGCGGCGGCGTGCTGGCGGCCAGCGCATTCATGATGGCCTGGCCCGAGCCGCTCAGGTCGGACGTGGAGCGCGAGGCCAGGTTGGCGCCTTCGCGGCTGATGTTGAGCAGGATGGTCTTGGCCTGGATGGCGCGCGACAGGTCGACCAGCATGAACAGCAGCAGCGCCAGCAGCGGCAGCACGATGGCCAGTTCCACGGCGGCGATGCCGCGCGCGGCGCGCGGCGCAGGAGGGCGGGCGCGCATCACAGGCCGCCAAAGCTTTCATTGCGCATGGTGGCGGCCACGACGAAATGCGCCTGCCCGTCGCGGAACAGGGCACGGATCATCGGCGTGGCAAACGCCCAGCGGCAATCGACGGAGATGACGACGATATCGCCGGCCTGGCCGAACATGGCGGCGCCGACCGCATCGCTGCCGTTGACGGAGATCACGGGGCTGACCTTGTCATACATGCCCATGGAACTGTCGCGTATTTTTTGCATCACGGCCTGGTAGCGCTGCTGGTTGGCGCTGTCGGGGTCGAGGTCTTTGGCCCCCGTGACGGCATAGCGCGCGCCTTCGCGCACCGCGTGCTGCATGGTCATATTGGCAAAATACGCCATGCTCAATTCGATGATGCCGATTATCAGCATGAGAAATGCCGGTGTTATCAGGGCCAATTCCAGCAAGGTGGCGCCGCCCTGTGCGCCGGGCTTGCGGAATATGGGGGAGTCGGCCTGTTTTAAGCGCATGGGAGTAATCCGGTTAAGTGCCGCGATGAAGAATGCCGGGTGGCTGGCATTGCGCCATTTGACTGGTGATTATTCTATATCGATTTTCAAGGGCATGGCCGTCATTTAAATTATTACAGGTCAAGATAATCGAAATTAACTGCCTTATTTCAAGTGTGCGGGTCCCGTCCCTACAGGGCCGGGAGTAATATGCGCGGGTATGAAAACAGGCCTGGTGTCAGGATTGTCCTGCGTGCAGGCAAGGACTTGTTGTGCAAGGTGAAGCAATAAACATGCTGCAATGTAAGCAACAGCAGCGGTGGCAGCAGCGATGGCGCGCCGGCGGCCCGCCCGCCCTGGCCGCGCTGACCATCCATTGGCACGCGCCCGGCGTGCGGCGACCGCCGGCGTGGGTCACGCACCGCGTTTGCGCGTGCCGGCCCAGCGCCTCTTCCTTCGTGCCCCCATGACTTCCTCCCCTGCGCGCGGCTGCGGAGGCGCGCGCGGACGACGTAGGCAACCCGATTCGGATCAACAACATTCCCCGAAGGGAATGGGCTACACGTTAAGAGGTAAAGCATGTCAACAAAAAATGTCATACGCGTCATGCTGGTGTCGGACCACAAGACCTGGCTGTGGGGCCTGGAGCAGCTGCTCGCCGGCGCCCAGCCGGCAATGCAGGTGGTGGCCAGCGCCACCGAGATCGACGGCGCGCTGCTGCTGGCCCGGACCCTGTGTCCCGACGTCATCGTGCTCGACGCCGATCTGGGCTGCGGCGACACCTGCGCCATCGATTATCTGCCGCAGCTGCTCGGCAATGGCGTCTCGCGGGCATTGCTGTTTCGCGGCACGCAGGACCAGGCCGCATGCGGGCGCGCCGTGCGCAGCGGCGCGCGCGCGGTGGTGGGCAAGGAGACGCCCGTCAAGCAAATGGTCGACGCCATCGTCCGCCTGCATCAGGGCGAGTTGTGCCTGGATCCGGCGTTGCTCGACAGCATGCTGGGCGTGCTGAATAAGCCGGAAGCGGCGCCCGATCCGGAAGAACAGCGGATCGCCAGGCTGACGCTGAAGGAGCGCAAGATCGTCGCCATGATGGTGGAAGGAAATGGCGCGCTGAACCGTGCGATAGCCCAGCGCGCTTTTATCTCGGAGCAAACCTTGCGCAATCATCTGACATCGATCTACAGCAAGCTCGATGTCACCAACCGCCTGGAATTATATGTGTACGCCACCCGCAACCGGCTGGCCGAGCCCGTCCACGCGGAATGACAGTACATATGTCCTGATTATAGACAAAAAATTAAGATGGTTTGTACTGCGCATAAAATGACTTTTCTCTGATTCGATTTAATGTTTGTTTATATAAAATACACGCATCAGAAATTGGCAAATAAAAACAAGGTGAATGTTTTTATTTTCAGACTGTATTTTCAGTTTTTATCATGTTTAAAACTTGACCTGAAAGGGAATAATATGAATTGCATTAAAAACTTTATCGCCGAAGAAGATGGCGTGACCGCCATCGAATATGCGCTGATCGCCGCGCTGGTGGCGGCCGCACTGGTCACGGCCGTCGGCTATTTCACCACCGGCCTCGATGGCGCCTTCAAGGCCATCGGCACCAAGTTGACGGGCGCGGCGATCTAACACCCCTGCCCACCGCGCCGCACCCCGGCAGGCCGGTTGCCCATGCGCACCGGCCTGCCGGCTTCCCGCCCAACGATGCGCATGCCGTCATGCGCTCGGCTTGCATCAGGTACACGATGGACCCTCATTCTTTCTGGACGTTCAGCCCCGCCATAGTCTTGTGGGGGCTGCTGGCCGCCGCTGTCTGGCATGACGCGCGCCGCCGGCGCATTCCCAACCGCCTGGTATTTTCCGGCGCCTTGCTCGGCGTGCTGCTCAACAGCCTGGCGTTGCCCGGGCTGACGCCGGCCGGGCCGTGGCTGGCCTTGGGCGGCCTGGCCGTCGGCCTGGGCTTGCTGCTGCCCATGTATGCGCTGAAGGCGCTGGGCGCGGGCGACGTCAAGCTGATGGCGATGGTGGGCGCCTTTGTCGGTCCGCGCCCCGCCGTGTCTGTCGTGCTGTGCAGCCTGCTTGCTGGCGGCGTGCTGGCGTTGGCCGTCGCCCTGTGCCAGGGCACGCTGCGCCAGACGTTGGCCAATGCCCGGCAATTGCTGCTGCAAGGCTGGCTGCGCGCCGCGGCAGGCGAGGCGCCGCAGGTCGGCGCGCCCGCGCTGCCAAGCGGCAGCCTGCCGTACGCGATCGCCATTGCCGCCGGCACCGCCATCAGCCTGGCCCTGGCGGCCGCCGGCCATGCATGACCCGGCCGGCAGCGATCTGGCCGCGTGCACCCGGAAACCCAAGTTTTACCAAGAGGACAAATCATGAGAAATAGCCGCGTTGCGATCGTGCTGCTGCTGGCGCTGCTGATGGCGGGCGGCGCCGTGCTGGCGGCGGCGCGCTGGATGTCAGGGCAGGGCGCGCCGGCCAGCCAGACGGTGATGGTCGCGCTGGTTGACATCGGCGTGGGCGCGAAGGTGACGCCGGCCATGCTGCGCGGCATGGACTGGCCGGCGGGCGCCCTGCCGCCGGGGGCGTTTGGCGAGGCCGGCGCGCTGGACGGGCGCATCACGCGCAGCGCCGTCAGCAGGGGCGAGCCTGTGCTGGAAAGCAAGCTCGCGCCGCCTGGCGCCACCGGTGGCCTGTCGGCCATCGTCGCTGCCGGCAAGCGCGCCATGACCGTGCGCGTCAACGACGTGGTGGGTGTGGCCGGCTTCGCGCTGCCGGGCAACTTCGTCGACATTCTCGTGCATACGCAGGATGACCGCGCCAGGCCCGCGGGCGGCGGGCCGCTGGCCATTTCGAAGATCGTGCTGGAACGCATCCTGGTGCTGGCCGTGGCGCAGGAATCCGGCCGCGACGACAACAAGCCCAAGGTGGTCAATGCCGTGACCCTGGAGCTGACGCCGGAGCAGGTGGAAAAGCTGGACCTGGCGCGCAGCGTGGGCAGCCTGTCGCTGGTGCTGCGCAACCAGGTCGATCCGGCGCCCGCCGACACGGGCGGCGCCACCAAGGAGTCGCTGCTGGAATTGAAGGCGCCGGCACCGGCTGCCCCGCCCGTGCGCGCGGCGCGGCGCCCGGCGGCCCCGGCACGCGCTGCCGCGCGCGACAGCGTCACCGTCATCAAGGGCATGGATACCAGCGTCCAGCAATTTTAAATCAGCAGGCAAGCAAGGATGATCGATGAACACATTTCGTAAGCACACCCCGGGTGCGGGCATGCGCCTGGCCTTGACCCTGGCCTTGGGTGGCGCGGCGGCGGGCCCGGCCTGGCCCGGCGGCGCCGGCGCGGCGGCGCCTTCCCGGCAGGCCGTCATGACGCCCGTCGCGGCGCCGCCCATGTCGCTGGGCGCCGATATCGCCCGCCTGGGCGCGCCCGTGCGCATCGCCGTGGGCAAGTCCACCTTGCGCAGTCTGAGCCTGCCGGTGTCGCAGATCGCCGTCAACGATCCCCGCGTGGCCGGCGCCAGGATGCTGGGCTCGTCCAGCCAGCTGTTCGTCTGGGGCCTGGCCCCGGGCAGCACCAACCTGATCCTGTGGGACCGGCAGCAGCGCCCCGTGATCGTCGATATTGAAGTCGAGATCGACGTCGAGGGCTTGCAGGCGCAGCTGGCCTATGTCTTCCCCGGCGAACACGCCGTCAAGGCGGGCGCGGCCGGCGGCAGCATCGTGCTGTCGGGGCAGGTCAGCGACAGCGTCAAGGCCAGCCAGATCCTTGAGATGGCGCAAGCCTATGCCCAGCGCGGCGCGGGCGAAGCGGCGGCGCCGGCCGACGGCGCCGCCAGCACTGTCAATGCCGCCGGCGGCGTCAAGGTCATCAATATGCTGACGGTCGCGGCGCCGCAGCAGGTCATGCTGGAAGTGAAGATCGCCGAAGTGTCGAAGACCCTGGTCGACCAGTTGGGCGCGAGCGTGGGCATCAGCGGCACGCGCGGCAACTGGAGCTACGGCCTGCTGTCGAACCTGCTCAGCGGCAATCCCAGCCAGCTGGGCGCCGTCAACGGCAAGAATGGCAACGGTCTCACGCTCGATGCGCAAAAGCGCGACGGCCTGGTCAAGGTGCTGGCCGAACCGAACATCATGGCCATCAGTGGCCAGGAAGCCAGTTTCTTGGCGGGCGGCAAGATTTTCATTCCGGTCGCGCAAGACAGCACCACCAACAAGATCACGCTGGAAGAAAAGGAATTCGGCATTGCCGTCAAGTTCACGCCCACCGTGCTGGAAGGCGGACGCATCAACCTGAAGGTGGCGCCGGAAGTGTCGGAGCTGAACCGCGAAGGCATCGGCATCACCACCGGCGGGGGCGCCGCCGCCAACGCGGTGCTGCCGGCCTTTACCACGCGGCGCACCACCACGACGGTGCAGCTGTTCGATGGCCAGAGTTTTGCCGTCGGCGGCTTGATCAAGAACAATGTGACGACCAATATCAAGGCCTTGCCCTTCCTGGGCGAGATACCCGTGCTGGGCGCGCTGTTCCGCAGCAGCGATTTCCAGACGGACCGCACCGAGCTCGTCTTCATCATCACGCCGCACCTGGTCAAGCCGCTCGACAGTGAGATTGTGCTGCCGACCGATGCCTATGTGGCACCCAGCCGCGGCGAGTTCTTCTTGCAAGGAAAAATGGAAGGCGCCGCCGCGCCACGGCCGCGGCAGGAAGCGGCCACGCAGTCAGCGCCGGCCGGCCCGGACATTCAATAGGAGCACATCATGCAGCATGCCGTTTTCCTTCACCTACTGCTGGCCGCCCTGGCCGCCAGCGGCTGCGCCGCCACCCCGAATCTGGACCGCCAGTTCGGCCACAGCGTTGAGCAACTGCGCCAGCGGCAAGTGCTGTCGCCGCAGGCGGGCGCGAACCGCGACCCCGTGGCCGGCCTGGACGGCAAGGCCGCCCAGGCCGCCTACGCGGCGTATCAGAAAAGCTTTGCCGCGCCCGCGCCGCAAGCGGCCGCCTTCACCATCGGTGTCGGGGCGCGCAAGTGAGCCTGGCACCGTCATCACAGAACCAGCAAGGCCTATCGTGAAAATCGCCATCAATTCCAGGGATGAAAAAACGCTGTCCGCGCTGGGCCAGCTGCTGCGCGGCCGCAACCGGCTCGACGAGATCAGCGCGGGCGGCGAAACGCTCGAACCGTTGCAGGCGGCGCCGTCGCCGCCCGACGTGCTGATCTTCGACCGCCCGTCGAACGACGGCGCCGACCTGGCCGCCATCGAGCGCCTCAGCAACCTGCATCCGCGCATGGCCCTCATCGTGCTGTGCCACCAGCAGCCGCCCGAATTCCTGCTGCAGGCCATGCGCGCGGGCGTGCGCGACGTGCTGCCGTTTCCCGCCGCGCCGGCCAGCCTGTATGCGGCGCTCGAACGCATCGAGGAAAAGCTGGAGCGGCGCGAGCATGGCCATGGCAAGGTGCTGGCCTTCATCTCGTGCAAGGGCGGCAGCGGCGCCACCTTCATCGCCAGCAACCTCGGTTACGCGCTGGCCGCCGGCGGCCAGCAGCGCGTTGCCCTGATCGACATGAACCTGCATTTTGGCGACGCCTCGCTGTTCGTCTCCGAGCACAAGCCGCTGGCCACGCTGTCGGACGTCACGCGCGACATCCACCGGCTCGATTCCTCGTTCCTGGGATCGAGCATGCTGCACATCCTGCCCAACTACAGCGTGCTGGCCGCGCCCGAGGACCCGGCCCACGCCAGCGAAGTGGCGCCCGAACACATCGACGCCATCATCCGGCAGGCCAGGCGCCAATACGATTTCATCGTGCTCGACGTGGGCCGCAACCTCGATGCCGTCAGCGTGCGCGCGCTGGACCACGCCGACATGATCTTTCCCGTCCTGCAGGCGACCTTGCCCTACATCCGCGACGGCAAGCGCCTGCTGGGCATGTTCCGCTCGCTCGAATACGCCAGTGACAAGGTGCATATCATCGTCAACCGCCACGACAAGGGCGGCGAGATCCGCCTGCGCGACCTGGAAGCGGCGTATGGCACGGCCGTCTACCGCACGGTGCCCAATCACTACGCCTCGGCGGCCGCCTCGGTCAACCAGGGCGTGCCGATTTTACAGCTCGACAAAGCCAGCCCGATCACCCGCTCGCTGCAGGAATTCGCCGCCAGCCTGGCCGGCGGCGCGGCCGGCACGGCGCGCCAGGGCTGGCTGGGCCGCGTCCTGCGGCGCGCCTGATTCACGCGCTTGATCCACATCATAGAACAGGAGCATTTCATGGCTGGTTCCCCCATCGCCGCCTTGTCCATCCGCGAACGGCTCGGCAGCGCCAAGATCGCCGCACTCGCGCCGCAACGCATGGCGGCCATCGACAACCGCGGCTACCGCGACCTCAAGCTGCGCATCCATGGCCTGCTGCTCGAACGGGTCGACCTGGAAAGCATGCAGCGCCTGTCGCAGGAGCGCATCCGCGAAGAATTGCGCGCCCTGGTCGAGCGCTTGCTGGACGAGGAGGCGGTGGTCATCAACGAGGCCGAGCGCAGGAGCCTGACGCGCGACATCCAGCACGAGATGCTGGGCTTCGGCCCGCTGGAAACCCTGCTGTCGGACGCCGGCGTGTCGGACATCCTCGTCAACGGCCACCAGCAGGTCTATGTGGAGCGCGGCGGCCGGCTGGAGCTGACCGACGTCAGTTTCGACGATGACGCCCACCTGATGAAAATCATCGACAAGATCGTCTCGCGCGTGGGCCGGCGCATCGACGAATCGAGCCCCATGGTCGATGCGCGCCTGCCCGACGGTTCGCGCGTCAACGCCATCATCCCGCCGCTGGCCATCGACGGCCCCGTGATGTCGATCCGGCGCTTTTCCGTCGATCCGCTGCGCCTGGCCGACCTGGTCGCCTACCGCAGCATGACGGCGGAGATGGCCGAGGTGCTGCAGGGCCTGGGCAAGGCGAAGATGAACATCCTCATTTCCGGCGGCACGGGCAGCGGCAAGACCACCATGCTCAACGTGATTTCCGGCTTTATCGGCAATACCGAACGCATCGTCACGGTGGAAGACGCGGCCGAACTGCAATTACAGCAGCCGCACGTGGTGCGGCTGGAAACGCGGCCCGCGAATATCGAAGGCAAGGGCGAGGTGAGCCAGCGCGCGCTGGTGCGCAATGCGCTGCGCATGCGCCCCGACCGCATCATCCTGGGCGAGGTGCGCGGCGCCGAGGCGCTCGACATGCTGGGCGCCATGAACACGGGCCACGAAGGCTCGATGGCCACCATCCACGCCAACACCCCGCGCGACGCGCTGACGCGGCTGGAAAACATGATCAGCATGGCGGCCGCCAACCTGCCCAGCAAGGCCATCCGGCAGCAGATCAGCTCGGCCGTGTCGGTGGTGGTGCAAGTGTCGCGCCTGATCGACGGCAAGCGCAAGGTGACGTCGATCCAGGAAATCACGGGCATGGAAGGGGAGGTCATCACGATGCAGGAAATCTTCAGTTTCCGGCAGACGGGCGTGGCCGAGGGCGGCGCGGTGGTCGGGCATTTTTCGGCCAGCGGCATCCGCCCGCGCTTTCTCGAGCGCCTGAACAGCTTTGGCATCGGCGTGCCGGCCTCGCTGTTCGAACCCACGGCGGCGGGGCGCTGACATAGCATGCTTTCCTACCTGGTCTATCTGTTGATTTTCCTGGCCGTCCTGCTGCTCGTGGCTGGCGCCTGGCTGGCGTGGCAGGCGGCGCGGGGGCCGGGCGCGGCGCGCGTGGCGCGGCGCCTGCAAGCCATGTATACGGCCAGCGATGGCGAACAGGCGCTGTCGATCACCAAGCAACGTCCGCTGAGCGTCCATCCGTTTCTGCAAGGCGTGCTGGAAGGTTTACCCGGCGCGCGGCGCATCGAGCAGCTGCTGCTGCAGGCGGGCATGCGCTGGCTGGTGGCCGGTTTCCTCGGCTATTGCGTACTCGGCGCGGCGGTGGGTCTGCTGCTGGCCGGCGCGCTGCCACTGCCCTGGTATGTGCGCCTGGGCCTGGGGGCGGGCGGCGCCATGCTGCCGTATCTGCTGGTGCGCCGCGCCAGGAGCCGGCGGCTGGTGCGCATCGAGCAGCAGTTGCCGGACGCGCTCGACCTGATGGGCCGCGCCATGCGCGCCGGCCATGCCTTTCCCACCGCGCTGAAAATGGTGGGCGAGGAGATGACGGGGCCGCTGGCCGAGGAATTTCGCGCCGTGTTCGACGAAGTCAGTTTCGGCGTCGCGATGGCCGATGCGCTGGGCAACCTGGCCGCGCGCGTGCCCAGCACGGACTTGCGCTATGTCGTCATCGCCGTGCTGATCCAGCGCGAAACGGGCGGCAACCTGACTGAATTGCTGAGCAGCATCAGCGCCATCATCCGCGACCGCCTGAAATTGCTGGGCCAGGTGCGCGTGCTGTCGGCCGAAGGGCGCATGTCGGCCTGGGTCCTGGGCCTGCTGCCGTTCGGCGCGGCGCTGATGATGCACGTGATGACTCCGCAGTTTATCGCCGTGCTGTACACGGATGGGGGCGGGCGCAAGATGGTCGGCGTGGCGCTGGGCTTGCTGATGGTTGGCGTGCTCTGCATCAGAAAAATTATCCATATCCGGGTGTGACATGAAAGAAAAAACACGATGAGCGGCATGAGCGCGGCGCAGCTGGCTTTGCTGGGCCTGCTGTTCCTGATCGTTTTCGCGCTGGCCTTGCTGGTGCTGCGCATGGTCGCCGGCAGCGCCGTGCAGGAGCGGCTGCAGGCGCTGGGCGACGCCGGCGCCGCTGGCGATAGCGGGCGCCATGCCAGGCGGCGCTGGCTGGCGCATGCCGTCAGCCTGACGCGCCCGCTGGCCAGGCTGTCGCTGCCCGACGAGGGCTGGGAAAGTTCGCCCATCCGCAGCCGCTTCGTCCATGCCGGCTGGCGCAGCCAGGCCGCGCCCGCGCTGTTTTACGCGGCCAAGACGGCTTTGTCCGTGGGCTTGCCGCTGCTGGCGTACTTCCTGCTGCGCCACGGCGGGCAGAATATGCTGTTGTGGCTGGTCGCGGCGGCGGCCCTCGGCTATTACCTGCCCAATCTCTGGCTGTCGCAGTGCCTGAAACAGCGCCAGCGCGAAGTATTCGAGACCTTTCCCGATGCGCTGGACCTGATGACGGTGTGCGTCGAAGCGGGGCTGGCCATGGATGCGGCGCTGGCGCGCGTGGCGCAGGAGATCGGCTTGAAAAGCGCGGTCCTGGCCGAAGAGCTGCAACTGGTGACGCTGGAACTGCGCGCCGGCAGCGCCAAGGACAAGGCCTTGCGCAACCTGGCCCTGCGCACCGGGGTGGAAGATGTGGACGCGCTGGTGACTCTGCTGATCCAGGCCGAGCGCTTCGGCACGAGCATCGCCGCGTCGCTGCGCGTGCAGTCCGACCAGCTGCGCACCAAGCGGCGCCAGCGCGCCGAGGAAACGGCGGCCAGGATCGCCCTCAAGCTGCTGTTTCCGCTGATCTTTTTTATCTTCCCGTCGCTGATGGTGGTGCTGATGGGGCCGGCGTTCCTGCAGATTTACCGCGTGCTGCTGCCGGCCATGCGGGGCGGCTGAGGGCTGGCCAGGGCAAAAAAAAAGCTGCCGGAGTTTCCTCCGGCAGCTTTTCTACATCAGGGCGCGCCTGGCGATCAGGCGAATGGCGCCAGCAGGGTGATCATCTGGCCGAAGATCTTCGGGCTGGCGGCGATGACGTCGCCCTTGTACAGGTATTCGGATTCGCCGGAAAATTCACCGACGATGCCGCCCGATTCCGTGATCATCAGGGCGCCGGCGGCGATATCCCAAGGCTTCAAGCCTTTTTCGTAGAAGCCGTCCAGGCGGCCGCAAGCGACGTTGGCCAGGTCCAGCGCTGCCGAGCCGGCACTGCGCACGCCCTGGCTGCGTTCGGCCATGATCTGGTACATCTTCAGGTATTCGTCGAGCGCGCGCGGGCCGGCGCCGTGGCCGGTGCCCAGCATGGCGTTCGAAATGCGGTCGAGCTTGGTGACGCGGATGCGTTTTTCGTTCAGGTAGGCGCCGGCGCCCTTGGTGGCCGTAAACAGGTCGTTGCGGACCGGATCGTAGATGACGGCTTGCGTGACGACGCCGCGATGCGCGAGGGCGATCGAGATGCAGTATTGCGGGAAACCGTGGATAAAGTTGGTGGTGCCATCGATCGGGTCGATGATCCACTGATATTCATTCTCGTCGTGCGAGTTGGCGGAAGCTCCCGATTCCTCAGCCAGGAACGCGTGGTCCGGGTAGGCTTTGGACAGCACCTCGATGATGGCTTGTTCGGCCGCCTGGTCGACGTCGGTGACGAAATCGTTATGTTGTTTTTCCGTGACGACGACGCGGTCGAGGTCAAAAGAGGCGCGATTGATGACGGCGGCGCCGCGGCGGGCGGCTTTGATCGCCGTGTTGAGCATTGGGTGCATGTGAGCTTCCGTTAAAAGCACGCGACCGCCCATGGCCGCCTTGCGGCGCCGGTACGATAGAGTGCAAGAATGAATTAAAGAGCGGAGCGGTGCCGAAGTGGTTAAAATCCCGGCCTGGCGTCAGCGTTTTGTGACTCCGTTTCCCGAAATTTCCTGTATCGATACCGCGCAATAGCGCTATTTTAAATGAATCTGCCCGAAATCAACACGTCTCTTTTCACACGCCTGCGATTTATTCTTGTCGAAACTAGTCGCTCTGGCAACATTGGCGCCGTCGCGCGCGCCATGAAAACGATGGGTTTTTCCGATCTGGTGCTGGTCAATCCCCGCTTTCCCGACGCCTTGACGGATGCGGAAGCGGTGGCCTTCGCCAGCGGCGCGCAGGATATCCTGTCCGGCGCGCGCATCGTCGGCAGCATCGCCGAGGCGCTCGAAGGCTGCAATTACGCGGCGGCCGTGTCGGCCCGGCTGCGCGAATTCTCGCCGCCCGTCACCACCCCGCGCGCCATCGCCGGCCAGCTGGCCGCCGGCACGGACCTGCACGCGGCCGTCATCTTCGGCAACGAGCGCTTCGGCTTGCCCAACGAGATCGTCGAGCAGTGCAATGTGCTGATCAACATTCCCGCCAATCCCGCGTATTCCTCGCTGAACCTGTCGCAGGCGGCGCAGGTCGTGGCCTATGAATGCCGCGTGGCGGCCCTCGATGCGTCGGACGAGGCCCGGGCGGCCAGCCCCGTCGGTTTCCATGGCGACGCGGCCAGCCTGGCGCAGGTCGACGGCATGTATGCGCACCTGGAACAGGCCCTGGTCGCCATCGATTTCCTCGACGCCGACAACCCGAAAAAGCTGATGCCCCGTTTAAAACGCCTGTTTTCGCGCACGGGGCTGGAGACGGAAGAAGTCAATATCCTGCGCGGCATCGCGCGGCATATCCTGGCGGTCGCCAAAAAAGGCCCATGATCGAGACGCGGCTGCTGCGCCAGTTCATCGCCGTCGCCGAGGAACTCAATTTCCGCCGCGCGGCCGAACGGCTGCACATGGCGCAGCCGCCCCTGTCGCAGGCGATCCTGCGCCTGGAAGACGCGCTGGGCTACCCCGTATTCGAGCGCACCAACCGCAAGGTCAGCCTGACGCCGGCGGGGGACGCTTTCCTGGCCACGGCGCGCCAGGTGCTGGCCAGCCTGGAAGAGGGCGTGGCCGCCACGCGCCGGGTGGCCCAAGGCATCGAGGGGTACTTGCGCCTCAGTTTCATCCACATCACGCCGTACTCCCACGTATTGAACGCCTTGCGCGCCTTCCGCGCCGCCTCGCCCGCCGTGCAATTCACCTTGCGCGAAGCGTCGACGCAGCAGCAGGTCGAGTGGCTGGAACGGGGCGAGGTCGATATCGCCCTGCTGCGCGCGCCCGGGCGCGGCACGCCCGGCCTGCGCTTCGAGCGCCTGTCCGGCGAAGACATCGTGATCGCGCTGCCGTCGGACCACCGCTGCGCGGGCCAGGCGCGCGTGGACCTGCTTGACCTGGCCGGTGACGATTTCGTCGCCTCGCCGCGCGAGCTGGGCCAGGGTTTCCACGACCAGCTGGCCAGCCTGTGCCTGCATGCGGGTTTCGTGCCGCGCGTGGTGCAGCAGGCGCGCCGCTTGCAGACGGTGCTGGGGCTGGTGGCGGCAGGCTTCGGCGTGGCCCTGCTGCCGGCCAGCCTGGCGGCCTGCGCGCCGGCGGGCGTGGTCATGCTGCCGCTGGCAAGCAGCGCGCCCGAGGCCTTGCGCCAGCTCGACCTGTACATGGCGTGGGACCCGCGGCGCACGTCCGCCGTGCGCGAGCGGTTGCTGGCGCAATTGCGGCGGTCCGCTGCTCAATGAGACGTAGATAGTCTCATTTCAAGATAAATAAGATATTTTACAGATGATGGCGCAGGGGCCAGCATGGCGTTTTTGATTGTCGGGAATGCCATGTCCAACGTTTCGCCGCGCAGCCGCGCGCTGCCTCCTTCGATTTATTGGCTGTCCTTGTGCAGCTTTGCCTTCGGCTTGTCTGAATTCATCGCCGCCGGCCTGCTGTCGCCCATGGCGCGCGACTTGCACGCCAGCGTGGCGGCGGCCGGCGGCGCCATCGCCGCGTATGCGCTGGGGGCGGCCATCGGCGCGCCCGTGCTGACGGCCCTGCTGGCGCGCCGGCCCGTGCGCCAGGTGCTGGTGGCCACCATGCTCGTGCTGGCGGCCGGCAGCGTGGCCATGGCGGCCGCGCCGGCGCTGGGTGCGCTGCTGGGTGTGCGCTTTGCCGTCGGCCTCGCGCATGGCGTGTTCATGGCCGTCGCGTCGCATGCGGCCACCAGCCTGGTCGACCCGTCACGCGCGGGACGGGCGCTGTCCATCGTCTGGCTGGGCCTGACCCTGGCGCTGGCCGGCGGCGTGCCGCTGGGGACGTGGCTGGGCGCCGTCTCGTCGTGGCGCTGGGTATTTACGGCCATCGGCGTGCTGGCCCTGTGCGGCGGCGCCGGCTTGCGCTGCGCCATGCCCGCCGCGCGCCAGCCGGCCGCCGCCACCTCGGCCCTGGCCAGCCTGCGCGCCATCCTGCAGCCGCCCCTGCTGCTGGCGGCCGGCGTGGCGGCGCTGGTCAGCGTGGCCACCTTCAGCTTTTTCACGTATGTCTCGCCGTTCCTGCTGCAGCTGGGCGGGCTCGATGCGGGCTGGCTCAGTGCCGCCATGCTGTGCTTTGGCGCGTGCGCCATCGGCGGCAACCTGCTGGGCGGCTGGTGCGCGGACCGCCCCCACGCCCTGCGCTGCACCATGCTTGCCCTGGCCGCGCTGGCGCTCAACCTGCTGGGGTTTTATGCACTGCGCACGCATCCCCTGGCCATGCTGGCCCTGTGCGGTACTCTGGGCTTGCTGTTCTTTGCCCTCGTGACCCTGTCGACCATGCGGCTGCTGCGCCTGGCGCAGCAGCATTGCCCGGGCAGCGACGCGGTGGCGGCGGGCTTGAATATCGCCGCCTTCAATGCGGGCACGGCTGCCGGCGGGGCGCTGGGCGGTGTGCTGATCGTCGCCTTCGGCTTGTCCGGCATCGCCATCGGCGGGGCGCTGGCGGCGCTGCTGGCCATGCTGCTGCTGTGCTTCCAGTCGCGCAAACTAGACGGCTCGCTCTAGTTTTTGCGCGCGGAGCGGCGCTGCCTTTGGCGTACACTGGCCTGCAAAAGGCGGTACAAAACAAGGGGAGACATGGGAATGCGACGCAGATCGTTTTTGAAGCTGGGCGTGCTCGGCGCCTGTGCGCTGGCGGCCGGCGGCGCCGCCTACCGCCTGGTGCGCGGGCCGGCGCCCCCTGGCCGCTTCGTGCTTGACGGCGAAGCGCGCGCGGCGCTGGCGGCCATCGTGCCGGCCATGCTGGGCAGCGCGCTGACGCAAGATACGGGCGCGCGGGCCGCGGCGCTCGATGGCGCCATCGCCGGCGTGGACACGGCCATCCATGGCTTGCCCTTGGCGGCGCAGCAGGAAGTGCAGGACCTGTTCGGCTTGCTGGCGCTGGCGCCCGCGCGGCGCTTCGTCGCCGGCGTAAAAGGCGGCTGGCCCGGGGCCGACCCGGCCCAGGTGGCCGCCTTTCTGCAATCGTGGCGCACGCACCGCCTGGCCACCCTGCAGACGGCCTACCTGGCGCTGCACGACCTGATCCTCGGCGCCTGGTATGCCGATGCCGCCCAGTGGGCCGCCATCGGCTATCCCGGACCGCTGCCCGAATTGAGCGCATAAGGCATCCATGAGCACATCCCCCATTCCTGATCCCATCGCCGCCGGCCTTGCCGCCGGCTGGAACGTCACCGACGCCAGCACCCTGAGCACCGACCGCACCCTGGAGGCGGACGTCGTCATCATCGGCAGCGGCGCCGGCGGCGGCGTGACGGCGGAAATCCTCGCGCTGGCTGGCTTGACCGTCCTGATCGTCGAAGAGGGCGGCTTGAAGTCTTCGCAGGACTTCAAGATGCGCGAAGCGGATGCCTATCCCGCGCTGTACCAGGAATCGGCCGCGCGCAAGACGCGCGACAAGGCGATCAATATCCTGCAGGGGCGCACGGTGGGCGGTTCGACCACCGTCAACTGGACCTCGAGTTTTCGCACGCCGCCCGGCACCCTCGATTACTGGCGCCGGCACTTTGGCTTGTCCGGCTATTCGGTGGACGCCATGGCGCCGTGGTTCGCCATGATGGAAAAACGCCTGCACGTGAGCGACTGGGCCGCGCCGCCCAATGAAAACAACGATTTATTGCGCCGTGGCGCCACGGCGCTGGGCATCCCCACGGCCGCCATCCGGCGCAACGTGAACGGCTGCTGGAATCTTGGCTACTGCGGCATGGGTTGCCCGACGAATGCCAAGCAGTCGATGCTGGTGACGACGATTCCGTCGGCGCTGGCGCTGGGCGCCGGCCTGCTCGTGCATGCGCGCGCCGAGCGCTTTACCTTCAAGGGCGAGCGCATCGACAGCCTGCAGGTGACGGCGCTGGACGCGGCCGGGCAGGCGCCCACGGGCGTGCGCCTGACGCTGCGCGCCAAACACTTCGTGCTGGCCGGCGGCGCCATCAATTCGCCGGCGCTGCTGCTGCGCTCGCAGGCGCCCGATCCGCACGGCTTGCTGGGCCGGCGCACCTTTTTGCATCCGACGGTGGTATCGGCGGGCCTGTTCCCGCAGCGCGTCGACGCCTACGCGGGCGCGCCGCAGACGATTTATTCCGACCATTTCCTGCACACGGCGCCCATCGACGGCCCCATCGGCTACAAGCTCGAGGCGCCGCCTTTGCACCCGCTGCTGATGGCCACCACCATGGGCGGCTTCGGCGACGAGCACGCGCGCACCATGCGCGCATTCCCCCATGCGCATGCCTTGCTGGCCCTGCTGCGCGACGGCTTTCACCATGAGTCGGTCGGCGGCAGCGTCTTCATCGACAGCTTCGGCGCGCCCGTGCTCGACTATCCGCTCACGCCGTTCATCTGGGATGGCGTGCGGCGCGCGCTGCTGTCGATGGCGGAAATCCAGTTCGCCGCCGGCGCCAGGAGCGTGTATCCCGTGCACGAGATGGCCAGCCATTACACCAGCTGGACGCAAGCGAAGCAGGCCATCGGCGCTTTGCCGATGCAGGCGCTGCTCGCCAGGGTTGTCTCGGCCCACGTGATGGGCGGCTGCGCCATGTCGGACGATGCGCGCCTGGGCGTGACGGGCGCCGACGGCCGCTACCACGGCGTGCGCAACCTGTCCGTGCACGACGGCTCGCTGTTTCCCACCTCGATCGGCGCCAATCCGCAACTGACGATCTATGCGCTGGCCGCGCGCCTGGCCAGCGGCCTGGCGCGGGAGCTGACGGGTAAACCCGCGCCCGTTCCCATGCCCGCCTCGGCCACGGCATGATCGCGCGCATCCTCAAGTGGTTGATGCTGCTGCAGGTGCTGGCCGTGCTGGGCTTTGCGTACCTGGCCATGCAGGCGTGGGGCGTCGCTTCCCCTGTGCTGGCCGTGCTGCTGGGGGCCGCCATGCTGCTGGCCGTGCGCGCGCTGATCGTGGCGCGCAACTTCTGGGAAAGCCGGCGTGCCGGCAGCCCCGTGCCGGCGCAATACCAGCTGGGCGCCGGGGGCGCCGCGCGCCTGTTTTTCGGCGAGCTGCGCGCCACCCTGTGGACGTCGTCGTGGGGCATGCTGCGTCCGCGCCTGCATGTGGCCGACAACGTCGCTGGCCAGGGTCTGCCCGTGCTGCTGATCCACGGCTATGTGTGCAACCGCGGCTACTGGACAAAACTGAGCCGGCAGCTGGCGCGGGCCGGCATCGCGCACGACGGCGTCGACCTGGAACCGATAGGCGCCGACATCGAAGAATTCGTGCCGCAGGTCGAGCAAGCCATCGAGGCGCTGTGCGCGCGCACGGGCAGCGACCGCGTGATTCTCGTTGCCCACAGCATGGGCGGCCTGGTGGCGCGCGCCTGGCTGCGCCGCCATGGCGCGGCCCGCGTGGCGCGCATCATCACCATCGGTACGCCGCACCACGGCACGGCGCTGGCCAATCTGGCGGCGGGCGCGAATGCCCGCCAGATGAGCCGCGTCGATGGCGCGCCGGACGCCTGGCTGGCGCAGCTGGCCGCCGGCGAGACGCCGGCGCTGCGCGCGCTGATCACGTCGATGTATTCGCATCACGACAATATCGTCGCGCCGCAAGCGTCCGCGCAGCTGCCCGGCGCGCGCAATCTGCCCTTCGGCGGCATCGGCCACGTGGCGCTGGCCAGCGATGCGCGCGTGCTGCGCCAGCTGCTGGCGGAAATCACTATCAAGGACGAAGTCGCGCAGCCCCCTTCGGCCTCCCATTTCGCCTGAGCCCTGTTGTGTTTTGTCTGCATGGCAAGACTGTCTCTTTTGACTCTGCTGTTGCTCTTGTTTAACAGAGCAAGGGACAGAAAATGCTGTTTTCCACTGGCGTACTGTATTAAGCTAATGCCGGAAGACAGGCGTGGAAATTTGTTCTTGAGGCCGCTTGCCCCGTTCCGCAGACATCCGGTGGCCACCTATTTCTCTGGATATATGGCAAGATGTTGTAGGATTGTTATGTTGGCCGCGCAAGCGGAAAGTTGAACGCAGGCAGAAAATGAGTCCATGCAGTTTTTATTGGGGGCGCTAATTGTCCGCACGTATACTGATTATCGAAGATAACGCCACCAATATGGAATTGATGGTGTACCTGCTGCGTGCCTTCGGGTACACGCCGCTGGCCGCCTACGACGGCGAAGAGGGCGTGCGCATGGCGCGCAGCGAATTGCCGGACTTGATCATCTGCGACGTGCATTTGCCCAAGCTCGATGGCTATGGCGTGGTGGCGGAACTGAAAAAAGACCCGTTGCTGCGCAAGATCCCGGCCCTGGCCGTGACGGCGCTGGCCATGGTGGGCGACCGCGAACGCCTGCTCGAAGCCGGTTTCAACGGCTACATCGGCAAGCCGATCGAGCCCGACCTGTTCGTGGCGGAGCTGGAGTCTTTTTTACCCGGGGCGCCGTCGACGCCAGTTAAAAACGACATAGCCACCATCCTGATCGTCGATGATCATGTGCTGAACCGCGAATTCCTCACCGCGCTGCTGGGCTACGGCGGCCACCGCCTGCTGGAGGCGGCCAATGGCGCCGACGCGCTGGAAATCCTGCGCACCGAGCGGCCGGACCTGATCATCTCCGACATCCTCATGCCGAACATGGACGGCTACGAATTCGTCACGCGCGTGCATGCCGACCCGGCGCTGACCGACGTGCCCATCATCTTTTATACGGCCACCTACCGCGAGCAGGAGGCGATCCTGCTGGCGCAGGCGTGCGGCGTGCGCTGGGTGCTGCCCAAGCCGTCCGACCCGGAAGTCATCGTGCGCACCGTCAACGAAGCGCTGGGACTGATGCCGGCGGTGGTCCAGGTGCCGGCGGCGCCGGAGGCCGGCGGCGGTGCGGCCCTGCCCGCCACGGGCAAGCTGGCCGGCATCGAGCACCAGGTCAGCGGCTACCTCGACGAACTCGAATCGAGCAGCCAGCAGATTTCGCAGCTGGCCAGCCAGCGCGAGGGCCAGGCCGCCCTTCCCGAAGACCTGGGCGTCATGACGGAGCGCCTGTCGCGCTCGCTGTCTAGCCTGCAGGCGGTGAGCCTGCGCCTGACGGCCCTGATCGAGCTCGGCATCGAGCTGGGCGCCGAACGCGATCCGCGTGCCCTGATCGAGGCGGGCTGCAAGGTGGCGCAGAATATCTGCGTCTCCAAGTACGCCTGCATCGGCGTGCTGGAAGAGGGCGCCGAGAAGCTCAGCTATTTTTCCTCGTGCGGCGCCGAGAAAAACCTCGAGCGCATCGCCAGCGCGCCGCGCACGGGCATTTTGAACCGCTTGCTGGAGCAGCGCCAGCCCTACCGGGTCAATGGCCTGAAGGGCGACCCCGGCGCGCTGGGCTTGCCCGACACGCATCCGCCCGTGCATTCCTTCCTGGGCGTGGCCATCGCTTCGCGCGAGCGCAGCCACGGCTGGCTGTACCTGGTCGACAAGCTGGGGGCGAACGAGTTTTCCGAAGTCGACGAGCGCGTCGCCGCCACGGTGGCGGCGCAGATCGCCGTCGCCTACGACAACCTGCTGCTGTACGACGAGATCAAGCGCCACCACGAGCAGCTGACCCTGGACATGGCGGCGCGCATCCGCCTCGATGAAGACTTGCGCCGCTTCCGCCTGGCGATGGACGCCACGGCCGATGCGATTTTCCTCGTCGACCGCGCCGGCATGTGCTTCGTCGACGTCAACCAGACGGCTTGCCGCATGCTCGGTTTCGAGCGCGAGGATTTCCTGCGCGTGGGGCCGGGCCGCGCGCACGAGGGCGAAGCCCAGCTGGAAGAACTGTACAACAAGCTGCTGGCCGGCGACCAGGGCGGCCCGATGACGGAATTGCAGCTGCAGCGCAAGGACGGCTCGCCCCTGTCGGTGGAAGTGCAGCGGCGCACCCTGCGCTCTGGGCAGAGCTGGATCCTGGTGGCCGTGGCGCGCGACATCACCGAGCGCAAGGATGCCGAGCAGCGCCTGATGAAGCTGGCCCATTTCGATACCTTGACGGGCTTGCCGAACCGCGGCCAGTTCTACGCCTCGCTGACCCATTCGCTGGCCCAGGCGGCCGAGCACCAGTGGGCCGTGGCCGTGCTGTTCATGGACATCGACCGCTTCAAGAATATCAACGATACCCTGGGCCACACCATCGGCGACGACCTGCTGCGCCAGTTTTCCAGCCGCCTCGTCGATTGCCTGCGCGTGCGCGATACCATCGGCCGCTTTGGCGGCGATGAATTTGCCACCATCCTGCTGCTGCCCGAAGGCGCCCAGCATGCCGTGGGCGTGGTCGATAAGATCCGCGAGGCGATGCGCAAGCCCTTCGAGCTGCAGGGCCACGAGGTGACGGTGACGGTCAGCATCGGCATTTCCGTGTTCCCCGAAGACGCGGCCGACGCGGACACCCTGATCCAATACGCCGACACGGCCATGTACCGCGCCAAGGAAGCGGGGCGCGACGCCTTCCGCTTCTTCACGGCGGAAATGAACGCGCAATCGATGGCGCGGCTGGACATGGAAAATGCCCTGCGGCGCGCCATCGACAACGAGGAATTCGTGCTGTTCTTCCAGCCCAAGGTGAATATCATCTCGGGGCGCATCAGCGGCGCCGAGGCGCTGATACGCTGGCGCCGTCCGGGCCACGGCATGGTCTCGCCGGCCCTGTTCATCCCCCTGCTGGAAGAAACGGGGCTCATCGTGCGCGTCGGTAACTGGGTGCTCGACGAGGCCTGCAAGAAGATCAGCGAGTGGGGCGCCAGCAGTATCGGCCCCGTGCACCTGTCGGTCAACGTGTCGGGCATCCAGTTCTTCGTCGGCGGTCTGGAAGAAGAGGTGCTCAAGGCCATCCGCAAGCACGATATCGCGCCCGACCTGCTGGAGCTGGAGCTGACGGAAAGCTCGCTGATGTCGAACGCCGAGGAAACCATCGCCGTGCTGCGCAACCTGAAGGCGCTGGGCATCCAGATTTCCATCGACGATTTCGGCACCGGCTATTCCAGCCTGGCCTACCTGAAGCGCTTCCCCATCGACAAGCTGAAGATCGACATCGCCTTCGTGCGCGAAGTGACCAGCAACCCGGACGACGCGGCCATCGTGCTGGCCATCATCAGCATGGCCCACAGCATGAAGCTGGAAGTGATCGCCGAAGGCGTGGAAAACGATGCGCAGCTGGCCTACCTGCGGCGCCACGGCTGCGACGAGATGCAGGGCTATTATTTCAGCCGCCCCGTGCCGCAGGAAGAATTCGAGCAGATGCTGATGAAAGGCAAGCAGCTGCAGGCGCCGCAGGATGATGGCGGCGACGAGCAGCAAACCTTGCTGATCGTCGACGACGACGTCTTCATGCTCGACGTGCTCAGCGACTTCCTGGCGCAGGACGGCTACCGCATCCTGACGGCGCAGACGGCCGCCGAGGGCTTCGATATCCTGGCGCGCCACAAGGTGCAGGTGATCCTGTGCGACCAGTGCATGCCGCTCATGAGCGGCACCGAGTTCATGGAGCGGGTCAAGCACCTGTGTCCCGACACCTTCCGCATCATGCTGTCCGCCTTTGCCGACCTGACGCCCATCATGGCGGCCATCAACCGCGGCGCCGTCGACCGCTTCTATACCAAGCCGTGGAAGGGCGCCGTGCTGCGCGAGAATATCCGCGAAGGCTTCCGCCTGCATAAGCTGCTGCATGGTCCCGTGAAAGCGGCGGCCTAGGCGCTGGCCGCGTGCAAGCGACCGGCCGCCGCGTGCGCTGGCGCACCTTGGGGCGCAGTTCGCTATCGAATTAGACTCCCGTCTCTAGTTTTGCTCACTAGAATAAAAATATCCATGAAGTGGCATGGCCTTTCACATGACGGGAGCTGGCGATGGTGAAGAAATTGAAGGAACTGGCGGAAGACACGGAATTGGCGAGCGCCGTGCGCTCGTCCGCGCAGCAGATCTGGCAGGCGGGCCTGGGCGCCTTCGCCAAGGCGCAGGAAGAGGGCGGACGCGTGTTTTCCCGGCTGGTGAAGGAGGGCACGGAATTCCAGAAGCGGGCCGAAGACAAGGTGGCCGATGTCAGCGGCAGCGTCGGCAAGCTGGCCGACGGCGTGGGCAAGCAGGCCAGCGGTTCCTGGGACAAGCTGGAACAGGTGTTCGAAGAGCGCGTGGCGCGGGCGCTGGCCACCATCGGCGTGCCCATGCAACACGATATCGCCGCGCTGCACGCGAGGATCGATGCCTTGAACGTGCAGGTGGCGGCGCTGTCGGCCAAGGCCGTGCCGGCGGCCAAGCCGAAGGCCGTGGCCAAGCCCGCCGTGAAGGCGGCGCCGAAAACAGCGCCGAAAACAGCCGTCGCCAAGGCCCCGGCCAAGCCCGCGAGCAAGCCGGTGAACAAACCCGCTGGCAAACCCGCCGCCAGGCCGGCGGCGAAGAAAAAAGCGCCGGCCGCCTGAGCTGACGCAGCATTCCTCCAGCCTGCTTGCGCAGGCTTTTTTTTGTCTGCCTTATTCGCCGGCGCCATGGGGCGGAGTGTTTCATTACGGCTATCTTAGGTGGTATGCTTGAGGCAGAACACAGAGAGATTGCCCGCCATGCTACAAAAAGCACCACGCCGTACCCGCGAACGCATCCTGGAGTTGTCGCTGCGCCTGTTCAATGAGTTTGGTGAGCCGAATATCACGACGACCGTGATTGCGGAAGAGATGAACATTTCGCCGGGAAACCTGTATTACCACTTCCGTAACAAGGACGACATCGTCAACTCGATCTTCGTCCAGTTCGAGGCGGAAATCGAACGCATCCTCACCGTGCCCGACGGGCGCCGCTCGAATATCGAGGACGTCTGGCTGTACCTGCACCTGATGTTCGAACTGATCTGGCGCTACCGCTTTTTCTATCGCGACCTCAACGATTTGTTGTCGCGCAACCGCAAGCTGGAATTGCACTTCAAGCTGATCCTGGCCCACAAGATCAAGGTGGCCACGCAGCTGTGCGAAGATTTGCGCAGCGAACAGTCGCTCGAGGCGTCGGACATGGAAGTGGCTGCCATGGCGACGAATATGGTCGTCGTCGCCACCTACTGGCTGTCGTACGAGTACGTGCGCAACCCGCGCAAGTACAGCGAGCAGCAATCGATGTCCGATGCGCTGGCGCGCGGCTGCTACCAGGTGCTGTCCCTGATCGGGCCCTATTTGCGCAATGAAACGCATTTGCTGTTTCGCAAACTGTCGGAAGAGTATGTGACCAAACTCAAGAACGACTGACACGGCTGCTGGCGCCGCGTCGTCATTTACAGGAGAGAGATATGGCTTGGCAACAATTTCCCTATCCGGACGCAGCATATGTCTACACGCCGCAAACCCTGGAAGCGGCTTGGTCGCGCCTGCATGCGGGCGACGTGGAACCGTTTCCCACGCACCCGGCGCTGCTGCAGGCCTGGCTGGCCTTCCATGCGGGCGACTTCGAGCGTGCCGTGAAGCTGGGCCTGGCCGTCGGCGTGCCCGGCTATGCGGTCGCGCACAAGGCCACCTGCATCTATACCACGCACCTGGAAGTGGACGACAGCCAGAAACTCGACATGTACGAAGAAGTGGCCGAGCGCTGCGAGCGCCAGCAGAGCGAGCAGCCGGACAATCCGGCCGGCTACTACTGGCATGCCTACAGCCTGGGCCGCTATGCGCTGGGCACGTCCGTCGTCAAGGCCCTGGCGCAGGGCATGGGCGCGCGCGTGCGCAACAGCCTGGACCGCACGATGACGGTGGCGCCCATGCATGCGGAAGCGCATATCGCGTTTGGGATTTATCATACGGAAATTATCGACAAGGTCGGCGCCATGATCGGCAGCCTGACCTACGGCGCCAACAAGGAAGACGGCTACCAGCACTTCAAGACGGCGCTGGCCCTGACGCCCCATTCGGCGCTGGCGCACAGCGAATATGCGCGCGCGTTGAATATGCTCGATGGAAAGAAAAAGCTGGCGGAAGCGCTGGCCCTGTATGAAAAGGCGGCCCAGTGCGTGGCACTGGACGCCAAGGAACGCCTCGAGGTCGAGGCGGCGATCGATGAATTGAAAGGCTAGGGATTACTGTGATCAAGGCTTTATGTGTGTACTGTGGCGCCAACGCGGGCGTCTCGCCGGACTATGCCGTGGCGGCGCGCGAACTGGCGCGCGTGCTGGTGGCGGAAAATATCTCGCTCGTGTATGGCGGCGGCAAGGTGGGTCTGATGGGCGTGATCGCCGACGAAGTACTGCGCCTGGGCGGCGAGGTGACGGGCGTGATTCCCACCCAGCTGGTGGAGCGCGAAGTGGGCCACATGGGCTTGACGCGCCAGTTCATCGTGAAGGATATGCATGAGCGCAAGGCGATGATGGCCAGCCTGTCCGACGCCTTCATCGCCATGCCCGGCGGCTATGGCACGCTGGAAGAGCTGTTCGAGATGCTCACGTGGGCCCAGCTGGGCTTGCACGCCAAGCCCATCGGCTTGCTCAATGTCGACCGTTTTTATGACGGCTTGATCGCCTTTGTGCAAAACGGCAAGGAGCAGGGCTTCATCCGCCCGCAGCACGCGGCGTTCCTGAATGCCGACGCCGATCCTGCAGCGCTGGTGCTGCGTCTGAAGGAGTGTACGCCGTAATTCCGTTTTTGCCTGGCACCGCGATCCTTGCCGGCCAACTAGTTTTCCTGCCGCTTGAAGAAGGCCATGCGTACTGCATGGCTTTTTTATTTCCGCACGGGAAAACTGATCGGGCTTGGTGATTTAATTAATAAAAATATGGCAAAAAAATTACTATGTTGGCATGTTTTTTTGAAAATGAAGATGCTTTTCAGGCATGGGTGTGGTCTACTGGCAGGGTTCAAAAGTTAGGAATATCGGACACCGACGAGCGTTGTACAGACTCCCCAAAAAAGGTGCCGACCCGTTTCAAGTTGCCACAGCCACGCTACTTCATCATCTCGAAAGGATGCTATTTTGAAACCTATGACCCTCTTGCGAGCGACCGCTGTCGCCGCCATTCTCGCCGCCTCCGCTGGTGCCCAGGCACAGACCACCACGATCACCTTCGATCCGCTGGAGCAAGCCGGCTACTTTGCTTCCACCTTCAAATCCTATTCCGAAGGCGGCTACAACTTCGACAGCAGCTGGTTAGGCTTGCTGAGTTCGGCACACCAGGACAGTTTCGCCTATGCCGGCTCGGCCGGTCTCGGTGCGACGCCCCTGTCGACGACCACCCTGAGCCGTGCCGATGGCGCCGCATTCTCGCTGAGCTCGATCAGCCTGGCCGACTTCGTCAGCTTGCCCGGTTCCTTTGACGTGACCTTCGTCGGCCACCAGGTGGGCGGCGGCACGGTGACCCAGACCTTCACCCTCGGTGGCGGCCACACCTTCGCCGACTACACGTTCACGGGTTTCAGCAATCTGCTGTCGGCCACATGGCGCGAAGGCGCCTTGCACACCTTCCAGGTCGATAATATCGCCGCCACTGTCAGCGCCGTGCCGGAGCCGGCCACCTATGGCATGCTGCTGGGCGGGCTGGGCCTGCTGGGCTTCATGCTTCGCCGCAAGAACGCCGCCTGAGCCTGAACATGGCGCCGGCCATGCCGGCGCATCAGGAAAAATGCCGCCCTGTGTATGCCGGGCGGCATTTTTACGTGGACGTCATGACCAGGACGTCATGACCAGGACTTCACGAACAGGATTTCACGACCACAGGCGCCGGCCAGACAGGTCGAGCTGGGTCAGGTACAGGCGCACGTCGAATTCGTACTGGTGGTATTGCGGTTCCATATACGTGCACAGCTTGTAGAAGGCCTTGTCGTGCTGTTTTTCCTTGACGTGCGCCAGTTCGTGCACGGCGATCATGCGCAGGAATTCCAGCGGCACTTCTTTGAACATGGTGGCCACGCGGATTTCATGCTTGGCCTTGAGCTTGCCTCCCTGCACGCGCGAAATCGAGGTGTGCAGGCCCAGCGCATGCTGGATCACGTGGATCTTGCTGTCGAACGCCACTTTGTTGATGGGCTCGGCATTACGCAGGAATTCATTCTTCAAGTCCTGCACATACTGGTATAAAGCCTTGTCGTTGCGCACGTCGTGGGCGTTCGGATAGCGTTTTAACAGGACCTCGCCCAGTTTGTCTTGGGCGATCAGTTGCTGCACTTGCGCTTGCGTTTGTTCGGAATAGGCGCTCAGGTATTTCAGGGATGGCTGCATGCGGGGAAGGGCGGGGCGGGGCGCGGCGGTGTCGGTAAGGCGAGAATGTACCATACCGCCGTGCCCGGCGCTGCGCCATCCCCTGCACGGGGCCGCCAAGCCCCGTGCCTTCCTGCGCCTTGTGCGTCAAGCCGCGCTGGGCCCTGCCTGCCCCGTCAGCCCTTGTCGTCCTCGTCCTTGCCGCCCTGCCGGCCGGTGCGGCCCTGCTCGCTGCCGCCGCTGCGCGCCGCCGTGCTGCTGCGGTTTTCATTGGCGCGCTGGGCCGATTGCCGGCTTTCGCCGCCTTTCCTGCCGATTTCCGCCATGTGTTCGCGGTTGCGGCTGACGGCTTCGCCGCCTTTCTGCCCGGCCCGGCGTGCTTCTTCCGAGTCGAATTCATGCGCCGTGCCCTTTTGATGGGCTGCCTGGCCGCCTTTGCTGGCAATTTCGCGTTGCTGTTCCTCATTCATGGCGGCGAAACCGCGCTTGCTCGTGCCTTTGGCGCTGCCCGATTCGCCGGCCTTCTGGCTGCTGCCAGCGCCTTTGCCCTGTTCATTACCTTGATTGCTAGCCATGTCGCTCTCCTTGCTGTCGAGTGGGGGTCAAGTGGTCTATGCAGGCGCTCAACGCGCCTGATCGGATTGCCTGTTGGTATCGTGGCTGCGGCCCGCGCCGTCGCGGTGGCCCGTGGCGTGCATTTTTTCGATCATTTCACGCTGGCGCTGCGTGGCTTTTTCCGTTTCCTCCGCCGTCTTGCGCACCACTTCGTCAGCGAAGGCCACGGCCGTGCGGCTCGTTTCGGGCAAGTGGTTCTCTGCTGTGCGGTTCATCTCGACATTGGCGTTGGCGACGAGATTGCCGAGCTGCTGCTGGTACTGGCGCAGCTTGTGGCTGCCGGGCTGCAACTGGCCGGCGGCCAGCGACATGAACTCACCCGTGTCGCGCGCGCCCAGTAGTTGCTGGCTGGCGTTGCTCCACTCGTGCAGCAAGTCTTGCGCCAGCCGCAGATGCAGCTCGCTCAATTGCTGCGCCGTATCGAACATCTTGCGCGATAATTCCGTGGCGAAATTGCACTGGGCCTCGAGATGGGACTTCAGGGCCGGGCTGAGACTGGGAAAAATACTGTTTGTGAACATGTTCTACCTCAATGAAAAGCGGATCCAGAAAACATCCGGTGCACCGGATGCGGCGTATGGTGAAACAAGCAAAGAGATAGACGCCGGATGGCGTGCCAGGTTCCACGCCAGGTACCGGTTTGGCGCGAGAATAAGGCCTGGCAGAAGGAAAAATGCGATGACTTTGCGCCAGATCAAATGAACGTCAATCCGCTTGGCGTCGCCGGCAGCCATGCTGCTTGTGCGGAAAATGCAGGTTTACAGGCCCGGCCGTGCGACAATAGCCGGCTCGCGGCAGCGCAGCCGATGGCCGGCGCGCGTGGCTGAGCCGAGCATAGCCCTAATTTTTTGCCTTATTCCGCGACCATGACGCATCCCGAATACATCCTGACCCTGTCCTGCCTGGACCAGCGCGGCATCGTGCACCGCGTCTCCGGCTTCCTGGCCGATCACGGCTGCAACATCCTCGATTCCGCCCAGTTCGGCGACCAGGAATCCCAGCTGTTCTTCATGCGCGTGCATTTCGCGCTGGAAGACGGCGCCGTCAGCGACGCCCAGTTGCGCAGCGACTTCGCCGCCTTGTCGCAAGTCATGCAGCTCAATGGCCAATTCCATGGCCAACTGCACGATGCGCGCGTCAAGCCGCGCGTCATGCTGATGGTGTCGAAGATCGGCCATTGCCTGAACGATTTGCTGTTCCGCTACAAGAGCGGCTTGCTGAACGTGGAAATTCCCGCCATCGTGTCGAACCACATGGAGTTCTACCAGCTGGCGGCCAGCTACAATATTCCCTTCCATCATCTGCCGCTGGCGGCCGGCGCGCCGGAAGCGGCCAAGCTGGCGCAGGAAGCGAAGATCATCGAGCTGATGGACACGCACAAGATCGACCTGGTGGTGCTGGCGCGTTACATGCAGATCCTGTCGCCCGGCCTGTGCCAGGCGCTTGACGGCCGCGCCATCAATATCCACCATTCCTTCCTGCCCAGCTTCAAGGGCGCCAAACCGTATGCGCAGGCGCATCACCGCGGCGTCAAGCTGATCGGCGCGACGGCGCATTTCGTCACGGGCGACCTGGACGAAGGCCCGATCATCGAGCAGGACGTCGAGCGCGTCGACCATGCGATGGATGCGGAAACCCTGACGGCCATCGGCCGCGACGTCGAGTGCGTGGTGCTGGCGCGCGCCGTGAAATGGTTCGTCGAGCACCGCATCCTGAAAAATGGCGACAAGACGGTGGTTTTCCGCTGATACCGGCTTCATTATTCACTTTACCGAGACAGAAACACGATGGCCCTCAAAGCAACAATTTTCAAAGCCGATCTGCAGATCGCCGACATGGACCGCAATTACTACCAGGATCACGCGCTGACCCTGGCGCGCCACCCGTCCGAGACGGATGAGCGCATGATGGTGCGCCTGCTGGCGTTCGCCATCCACGCCGACGAGGCGCTGACCTTCACCAAGGGCCTGTTCGATACGGAAGAGCCCGACCTGTGGCAGAAGGATTTGACGGGCGCCATCCAGCTGTGGATCGAAGTGGGCCAACCGGACGAAAAGCGCATCCTGAAGGCCTGCGGCCGTTCGGAGCAGGTCATCGTCTACAGCTATGGCGCAACCAGCCACATCTGGTGGAAGCAGATCGCGAACAAGCTGGAACGGGCGAAGAACTTGACCGTGATCAACCTGCCATCCGAGGCGGCGCAAGACATGAGCAAGCTGGCGCAGCGCACCATGCAGCTGCAATGCACGATCCAGGATGGCCAGATCTGGCTGACGGACAGCGTCAATACCGTGCTGATCGACCGCGAACCGGTCAAGCCGGCACGCTGATATAGTCTGTCTGAAATGCAAAAAGCCCGGATCGCTCCGGGCTTTTTGCATTGTGATTGATCAGTTAGGCGCGCTGCCGAGGTGCTTGATGCTGCTCGACCGCTGCATGCTGCGGCTGATGCGCGGGTCGCCGTAGTAGCTGACTTCGCCCGAGCCGCCGATGCTGATGGTCAGCTCATCCTTGGCCCACACTTGCGCCTCCCCCGAGCCGCCGATGCTTACCTGCACCGCACGCGCGGCCAGGCGGCCCGCCTGGATATTGCCCGAGCCGCCGATCGAGGCCGTCAGCTGCTCCGTCTTGCCGCTGGCCTTGAAGCTGCCGCTGCCGCCGATGGCGATGGACACCTGGCGGCTGTCGAGATCGCGCGCATTGATGGAGCCGGAGCCGCCCACGTCGAAGCGCAGATTCTCGGCGCGCAAGCCCGTTGCCGTGATGTTGCCCGAGCCGCCCACGCTGACGCGTTCCACCTGGCGCGCCTGGATGACGATGGTCAGGCTGCTCTGGCGGAAGCTGGCGTTGCGCTTGGCGGGGCGGATGCGCAGGGTGCCGTTTTCCACGGCCGTGTCGATCAGCGGCAGGATATTGTCGTCGGCTTCGATGGTGACGCTGTCCGTGTTGCCGATGCGCAGCTCGACCGTGCCCGGCACGTTCAGCGCCACGGCATGGAAACTGCCCACTTCGCGCGTCTGCTTTTGCAGCTTGCCGCTGCCCTGGATGCTGTTGCCGGCAATCCAGTCGAGCGGCGAGGCCAGCGCCGGCGCGGCCGGGATGGCCAGCGCGCAGGCGGCCAGCAGCAGGGCGGCCGCGGCGCTGGCGTGACGGCGGTGGAAAAGTGGCTGTGTCATTCTTGCTCCCTGTTTTGAATTGGACTGCGTGCATGGTATGCCAGCCGGCCGCGCCTGCGTAGCGCGCTGCGACAGACTGCGCCGGCAGCGGCATGGAATGCAGGAGGATGCGACAGGATGGCATGAGGTATGATGTCGGTGGGACATACGACGAGCGGCACGCGCCGCTCACACTACTGGAATTACATGCTGATCATCACCATCAAACAGGGCAAGGAAAAGAGCTTGCTGGGCCAATCGTGGATTTACGCGTCCGCGATTGAAAAAGTCGAAGGCAAGCCGCAGGAAAAAATGAAGCCCGGCTCGACGGCCATCGTGCAGAGTTCTTCGAAACAATTCATCGCCCGCGCCGCCTACAATTCGAAGTCGCAGATCCGCGCGCGCATCTGGAGCTTCAAGGAAGACGAACCGGTCGACCACGCGCTGATCAAGCGCAGGGTCAAGGCCGCCATCGAGAAAAAACTGCCCGCCATCAAGAAGGCGGGCGACAACCAGCTGCTGACGCTGATCAAGGGCGAGGACGAGGGCTTGCCCGGCCTGGTGGTGCAGCTGTTCGGCGGCGTGCCAGGTTACCTGATCTGCGAATTCAACGCCGGCGGCGTCGATGCGTGGAAAGTAGCCATCGTACAATCGCTGATGGCGTCCACCGGCTGCGTCAACGTGTACGAGCGCTGCGACGACCTGATGCGCAAAGGCGAAGGCTTGCCCCTGATCGACGGCGCCCTGGCCGGCGAGGAACCGCCCGATGAAGTCATGCTGACGGACAACGGCGTGCGCTATGCGCTGGACCTCAAGACTGGGCACAAGAGCAAGTTCCGCTGAGGATTGCTGCTTGCGATGAAAAAACCGGCGCTTGCCGGTTTTTTTACGAGCTCACCCGTTAAATGAGTGCTGGGGTCAGACCCGGCGGGTCTGACCCCGGATTTCCGCTGCGTTACTCGATTATTCCAGCGGCACGCTGCGGTATTTATTTACCTCCAGCGCAGAAACCGCCGGCGCATCATTGCCCCACGAGGCCCGCAGATACGTCACCACGGCGGCCACTTCCGCGTCATCCATGACGGGGCCGAACGGCGGCATGCCATACGGGCGCGGGTTGCCGCGGGTTCCTGGCGCGAAGCCGCCGTTCAGCACGAGGCGGATGGCGTTGACGGCCGACTGCGTCGTCAGCGCGCGGTTGCCGGCCAGCGGCGGGTAGCCGGGCGGCATGCCCTTGCCGTCGGCCTGGTGGCAGCTCGCGCATTGGGCTTCATACAGTTTCGCGCCCAGCGCAAGTTGCTGCCGGGCTTGCTCTGACGTGTCGCGCGGCGTCCGTGGTGCGGGCTGCGCCGGGCCGGGCAGGCTTTTCAGGTACACGGCCATCGCCTGCACGTCGGCGCCGCTCATGTGCTGCAGGCTTTGCCGCACCACCTCGGCCATGGGGCCGAAGACGGTGGCGCGCGGCGAGACGCCCGTTTGCAGCAATTCCACGATATGCGCCGTGTCCCAGTCGCCCAGGCCCGCTTCCGCATCCGACGTCAGCGAGGGCGCATACCAGCCCAGCACGGGGATCAGGCCGCCCGACAGGCCGTCGTCGCTGCCGCCCAGGGTGGTGCGGCTGCTATGGCAGGCGCTGCAGTGGCCCAGGCCCTGCACCAGATAGGCGCCCCGGTTCCATTCCATGCTTTTGCTTGTCAGCGGCTGGTACACGCCAGGCTTGAAATACAAGGCGCGCCAGGCGGCCAGCGCGATCTGCTGGTTGTAGGGGAAGCGCAGCGCGTGCGGCGCGTTCGTCTGTTTGTGCGGCGGCACGCTCTGGAAATATGCATACAGGGCGTCGCTGTCCTCGCGCTGCACCTTGGTGTAGTTGGTGTAGGGAAAGGCCGGATACAGCAGGCGGCCGTCCTTCGACTTGCCGTTGTGGATGGCGCGCCAGAAATCGTCGGCTGTCCAGCTGCCGATGCCCGTTTCCTTGTCCGCCGTGATGTTGGGCGAGAGCACCTTGCCGAACGGCGTCTGCAAGGCCCGTCCGCCCGCGTACGGCACGCCGCCGCGCGTCGTGTGGCAGGCCATGCAGTCGCCCGCCTTGGCCAGGTAGGCGCCGCGCGCGACCAGCTGTTCCTGGCTCAGGGTGCTGGCGACGGCGGGCGGGCCCATGTCGTCGTCTGGCCACAGCAGGAATTTGGCGCTGGCGCCGGCGATCAGTACCAGGCCGGCAGCCGCGATCATCCATTTTTTCATGGCGCCACCTGCGCGCTCGAGCCGGGCACGCCGCCGCAATGCAGGGGCAAGGGCAGGGCGATGCCGCTGGCGGGGCGGGCGTCGGCGCTGGCCACCTGGGTGCCCAGCCAGGCGGAGACGGCGCCCACGTCCGCATCGGACAGGCGCTGCGCCACGTGCGCCATGCAGTCGGGTGCGTGGGCGCGGCGGATGCCGTTCTTCCAGGCGCCCAGCTGGGCGTTGATATAGTCGCGCGGCAAGCCCAGCAAGCCGGGGATGGCGGGCGCCACGCCGGCCAGCTTCTCGCCATGGCAGGCGATGCAGGCGGGAATCTTCTTACTCGCATCGCCATGCAGCACCAGCTGCTTGCCGCGCGCCAGGGCCATCGTGCCGGCGCTGCTGGGCTGGGCCGGCGGCGGGGCCGGGTGCTGCGCCGCAAAATACTCGGCGATTTCGCGCAGGTAATCGTCGGGCAAGTGCTCGACCATGTAGTTCATCATCGGATACTGGCGCCGTCCCTCGCGAAAGTTCAGCAGCTGGTTGTACAGGTAGCCTGAAGGCTTGCCGGCGATGCGGGGAAAGAAGGCGTCGTGGCGTTCCTTCGGCGCATGGCAGGCCGTGCACGCCTTGATGCGCTGCTCCAGGCTGTCGTGGCTGGCGGAAACGGTGGCCGGCGCGGCCAGCGCCATGCCGGGCCAGGCGATAGCCAGGGCCAGCACCAGCACGGGAGGGGAATGCAGTAGCATGGAACGTTGCATGGGAAAATAACCTGTCTCGTCGGTCGATATGGCGTGCCGGTGTTGCTGCCCGGATGTTGTTACCCTAGCATATACCGGGTGCTGTCACTGTGACAGGATCAGTTGTGCAAAAAAACTACGGATCAGTTTGAGGAGCAGGGTTGAAACGATACGAGGAAATGGCGGAAGAAGTCGCCGCCATGATAGCCACGCAGCTGTTGCTGCCTGGGGATAAATTGCCGTCCGTGCGCCAGCAGCATGCGCGCAGGGGCGTGAGCCCGTCGACAGTGTTCCAGGCGTATTATTTGCTCGAAGCGCGCGGCATGATCGTCTCGCGCCCCCGCTCCGGCTATTACGTGGCGCCGCAGCGCGCCGCGCTGGCACCCGAGCCGGACAGTTCCCACCCGCTCGACGCCAGCACCACCGTCGACGTCAGCGACCTCGTGTTCGAGGTGCTGGGCGCCGTCGGGGCACGCGATATCGTCCCGTTCGGCTCGGCCTTTCCCAGCCCGCATCTGTTTCCGATGGAAAGGCTGGCGCGGGCCGTCTCGGCCAGCATGCGCCGCCTCGACCCGTGGAGCACCGTCACGGATTTATCCCTGGGCAATGCCGAGCTGCGCCGCCAGATCGCCCTGCGCTACCAGCTCGACGGCGTGCCCGTTTCCAGCGACGACATCGTCATCACGAATGGCGCGCTGGAAGCGCTGAACCTGTGCCTGCAAGCCGTCACGCGGCCCGGCGACACGGTGCTGATCGAGTCGCCCAGCTTCTATGCCTGCCTGCAGGCGTTGCAGCGGCTGGAACTCAAGGCGGTGGAAATTGCCACCAGCCCCCGTGACGGCGTCGACCTGGCGGCGCTGGAAGAGTTGCTGCAGCGCCACCAGCCCAAGGCATGCTGGCTGATGACGAGTTTCCAGAACCCGCTGGGCAGCCTGATGCCGCCGGAAAAGAAGCGCGCGCTGGTGGAACTGCTGGCGCGCCATGGCGTGCCGCTGATCGAGGATGATGTGTATGGCGAGCTGTATTTCGGCAAGCAGCGTCCTGGCCTGACGAAAAGCCACGACGGCGCGGGTCTCGTCATGCATTGCAGCTCGTTTTCGAAGACCCTGGCGCCCGGTTTCCGGCTGGGCTGGGCCGTTGCAGGCCGCTACGCGCGCCAGGTCGAGCGCCTGAAGCTGACGACGAGCCTGTCGGCGCCGATCCCGCTGCAGATGGCGCTGGCCGACTACCTGGCGCAGGGCGGCTACGACCGGCATTTGCGCCAGCTGCGGCTGACCCTGGCGGCGCAGCAAAACACCATGCTGCAAGCGATTGCCGTGCATTTTCCGCCCGGCACGCGGGTCACGCGGCCGCAGGGCGGCTATTTCGTCTGGGTCGAGATGCCGGTGGGCATCGATGCGCTGGCCTTGCACCGCAGCGCGCTGGCGGCCGGCATCAGCATCGCGCCCGGCCCCATCTTTTCCGCCACGCGCGCGTTTCGCCACTGCATCCGCCTCAATTACGGCCACCCGTGGAGCCCGCAGCTGGAAGCGGCCATCGCCACCCTGGGGCGGCTGGCGCTGGCGGCGGTAAGCGGGGCATGAAAAAAAGTCCCTTGCGGCAGCAAGTGTTTCATTCCAAAAAGAAATATTACTGTTATATTGATGTATCTATAACTAATGATGGGAATGATAATGGATAACACGCAGCCGGAAGTGGGTCGTACGCAAGATACGACGATCGCCATCCTGTCCCATATTGGCGGCCTGTTCACCAGCTGGGTGGCGCCGCTGATCATTTACTTGATCAAGAAGGATGATGCGGACAAGTTCTCGGCCGAGAATGCCCGCGAAGCGCTCAATTTCCAGATCACCCTGATCCTCTGGTACATCGTCTGCTTCATCCTGACTTTCGTCATCATCGGCATTTTCATGTTCTGGCTGGTGGCGCTGGGCAATCTGGTGTTTTCCATTATTGCCGCCGTCAAGGCCAGCAATGGCGTCGTCTACCGCTATCCGCTGACCTGGCGTCCCGTCAAATAAGCTGGCGCCGGCCGCCGGGTTTTATCCCGGGCGGCCGGGCAGTATCAGGAATGATGCAAAGTCGGGCGCCACCGCGGTGGCGGTCCCTGTTTCGTGCGACCACAGCACGACCACCGGCTCGCCCGTGGGTCCCGTTTGCGCATAATCAAAACAATAGTAATCGCCCGTGCCGAACTGGGCAAAGGGCAGCAGGGATGCGGCATCGCCGTCATCCGCATTCTCCAGCCATTCCTGCCAGCTCGTGCGGTAATGGCGTTCTATCGATTCCCACGTCTTGCGCGCATTGGCCGCGTCGTAGACGGGAAATACGCTCAAGGCGCCCAGCGCGCGGCCATTGTTGAGCAATAACCATTGTACGTAGGACGGGGGCAGGGATCGCCCCAGCGCCTGTTCGGCGGCGGCGATCGCGTCAGGCGTGGTGCCGATGGACTTGTTCTTGCTCATGTGGCTGGAAGGCGTGCCGCCTCAGGCGGCGACCGGCGGCGGGACGGGCGGCGTGCTGGCGTGCGGGGCCTTTTGCGGCGCGACCTTGCCGCCGTCGGCGATCCAGCGGCGGTACACGCGCAGGGCCACTTGCGCATCGTCGGCCGCGTACAGGATCTGCTTTTCCGTCAGGCGCGAGGTGGCCCAGTTGGTGGTGGAGATCTTTTTCGATTTCTGCAGGTGCAGGCCGAAGAACTTGGCCACGGCCGTCTTCGCGCCCAGGTCGTTGCGCTGGCCGCCGCGCAGGGCGACGGACAGGTCGAGCACCTGGGCCGGCGCGATGCCCAGCTTGTTGCGCAGGCGCTTGACGTCGTCGGACAGGCCAAAACCCACCTTCAGGGTGGTGGTCGATTCGAGGATGGCTTTGAGTTCGGCCAGGGCCGGCGCCGGCGTGCTGCCTACCTGGAACAGGTAGGCGATGTCGTCGGTGGCCAGCTGGATCAGATGGGGGCCCGTGGAGGACTCGCCCTTGACGAACGTCGGCTTCGATTCCGTATCGAAGCCGATGGCGTCCGCTGCCAGCAGGGCAGCCATGGCCGCTTTTGCCTCATCGCTGGTGCGTACCAGCCTGACGTGGTCGAGGGCAATGCCTTGATAGGGGGGCAGTGGCGGTGCGGCAGCTGTGTCCATGAAACCGGATCAGCCTTTGCGCGAGAATTTCGCGGTCAGCTGATTCAGTTTTTCCAGGCGCAAGCGGTTCGCTTCTTCGGCGGCGGCCGCGTCGCGCTCGGCTTTCTTGCGCTCGGCTTCCTTCTTGAAGCGTTGCTGCAAGACTTGCGTGGCATGGTCGCGGTGCGTTTGCGTCACTTCCGCGCCGGCGGTGCCGTCGAGGTCGTAGCGGATCTTGGCTTTTTCCATCACGCGCAGGTAGCGCAGCGAACCCGTGTGGATGCCCAGCGCCGTGCGCATCAGCTTGCGGTCCAGGTCCGGCAGGCGCGCCAGGATCTGCTTGTCGATACCGATCGACAAGGGCAGGCAATCGCGGAATGGCGGGAATTGCTCCTGGAACTGCTTCAGCAGGGCGCGCGCGGTCAGGCCGGCAGGCGCCGGCGTGGTTGCCGCTGCGGCCGGTGCCGCCGCTGGGGCTGCATCGACTGGCGTGTCAGGAGTGGTGGCTTGCTGGTCTGGCGTGGAGCTGGTCATCGACATCATTGGTTGGGCTATAAAAGGGGAGCATAGCACGCGCCACAGGCAAGTGCATTGTCTTTTTTGGCAACTTGCGCTGTAACAAGCGGGTCCGCCCTACAGCGGACGCAGCGCGAAATGCGGGAAATGTGTATAATGTCGGCTTGCGCTGATGACTGGACCCCGTATTTGACGGTCTGGCTCAGGTGTGCAGGGGATAGGAGCAGTGCGGTGCAGGGCCATCATTATTGATATTTTTGATATCAGATATTTTGCTTATCAATTATCCAGATAACTGGCCTTCGTGCATAATCTTGCTCTCCGCTGTGTCTTCACTGAACAACAATAGATTCAAGCCCGTTCTGGTACGGGCTTTTTTTCATTCCGCAATGTACATCGCTTATTTATCTGACCCGGCTTCGGCCCCGCCGCCGCTGGATGCGCGGGCTTTGAACGTCCCGATAGACAGGCGCCGCTGCCCTTGACGGCAGCCGCAACAATACGCTCCATCGAGTCCGGTTTCGCAGGCTTAGGTGGAATCATTCACTTCGCGCCGACACCATCTGGTCTCGCATTAAGAGATATCTCATGAAGAATACGCCAAAAACTTTAACGTTGTCCGCCAAGGCGCCACGCCCAGCCGCGGCACCACTTGCCGTACCCAAAACGACTTTATCTTACTTCATCGATAATGCGCAAGCGAATCCGGAAGCCACCGTCACGACGGCGCCCACCGTCGTCACCGTGGTGAAGAAAAGCCGTTCGCGCCTGGCCGCCGTGCCGCCGGCCGAGCCAGCTGCAGAAGCGCCAGCGGCGGCTGTCGAAGCCGTTGCCGACGTGGCCGAGGTGGCCGACGCCGCGCCGGTCAAGACGCCGAGCGTGAAGATCGCCCCCGGCGCCAAGGCCCCGGCCGCGCCGCGCAAGGTCAGCGAAAGCGCCGCCACGAACAAGGTGGTGACGGCAGCCCGTTCGAAGGTCGTGCGCGCCAAGCCTGAGGCGGCACCCGTGACCATCATCACCGGCGCGCAAGTGGTCAGCAAGACCACGGACGCCGATGCCCTGGCCGCCATCGACACCTCGAATTACTTCCTGCCGACCGTCAAGGTACCAGGCCGCCGCGGCCGCAAGCCGAGCGAATTCACGCCGGAAAACGATGAAGTGGCAGCACTCAACGCCGTCGAGCGCGCCGAACTGAAGGCCGTGTCGAAAGCGCGCGACCGCAAGGCCAAGGGCGGCCTGGCGGACGCGCTGGGCGATCCGGAAGCGTCGGCAGCGGACCTGGAACGCCGCCGCAAGCAGATCACGGGCTTGATCAACATGGGCAAGGAACGCGGTTTCCTCACCTATGCCGAGATCAATGACCAATTGCCGGAAAACATCATCGATCCGGAAGCGATCGAAGGCATCATCGCCACCTTCAACGACATGGGCATCGCCGTCTACGAGCGCGCCCCTGACGCGGAAAGCCTGTTGTTGACCGACAACGTCGCCACCGTCACCAGCGACGATGAAGTGGAAGCGGCTGCCGCGACCGCCTTGTCGACCGTCGACTCCGACTTCGGCCGCACCACCGACCCCGTGCGCATGTACATGCGTGAAATGGGCGCCGTGGCGTTGCTGACGCGCGAAGGCGAGATCGAGATCGCCAAGCGCATCGAAGGCGGCCTGAAGGACATGATCCAGGCCATTTCCGCCTGCCCGACCACCATCGGCGAAATCGTCGCCCTGTCGCAAAAAATTGCGCGCGACGAAATCAAGGTCGATGAAGTGGTCGACGGCTTTGTCGATCTGAACGAAAGCAATGCCCCGGCGCCGGCCGCTGCCGCCGCGCCCGTCGCCGCCAGCGGTGACGACGAGGAAGAGGAAGAAGAAGCCGAGGAAGAAGACGGCGACGCCAATGGCGGCGCGGCCGGTTTCTCCAGCGAGCAACTGGCCCAGCTGAAAAAGAATGCGTTGGAGAAATTCAACGTCATCTCGACGCAGTACGACAAGATGCGCAAGGCGCCCGAGGGTTACAACTCGAAAGCCTACATCAAGGCGCAGGAAGCCATTTCGCAGGAATTGCTGGGCATCCGCTTCACGGCCAAGGTCGTCGAAAAGCTGTGCGACACCCTGCGCGGCCAGATGGAAGAAGTGCGCCACATCGAGCGCGCCGTGCTGGAACTGTGCGTGAACAAATGCGGCATGCCGCGCGCCCACTTCATCAAGGTGTTCCCGGGCAATGAATGCGACCTGGAATGGGTCGACCGCGAAGTCGATTGCAAGTATCCGTACAGCGCCATCCTCAGCCGCAACGTGCCTGCCGTCAAGGAACTGCAAAAGAAGATGATCGACCTGCAAGCGCGCGTGGCCCTGCCGCTGGCGGACTTGCGCAAGATCAACAAGCAGATGGCGGCCGGCGAAAAGCGTGCGCGTCACGCGAAACGCGAAATGACGGTTGCCAACTTGCGCCTGGTCATTTCGATCGCCAAGAAATACATCAACCGCGGTTTGCAATTCCTCGACTTGATCCAGGAAGGCAACATCGGTCTGCTGAAGGCGGTCGATAAATTCGAATACCGCCGCGGCTACAAGTTCTCGACCTACGCCACCTGGTGGATCCGCCAGGCGATCACGCGTTCGATCGCCGACATGGCCCGCACCATCCGCGTGCCGGTGCACATGATCGAAACGATCAACAAGATGAACCGCATCTCGCGCCAGATCATGCAGGAAACGGGCAGCGAGCCGGACCTGGCGACCTTGGCCGTCAAGATGGAAATGCCGGAAAACAAGGTGCGCGAAATCATGAAGATCGCCAAAGAGCCGATTTCCATGGAAACGCCGATGGGCGAAGATGGCGATTCGCAACTGGGCGACTTCATCGAAGACAACACGACGTTGGCGCCGCTGGACGCCGCGCTGCACGCCTCGATGCGCAACGTGATCAAGGAAGTACTCGATTCCCTGACGCCGCGCGAAGCGAAAGTGCTGCGCATGCGTTACGGCGTGGAAATGTCGAACGACCACACGCTGGAAGAAGTGGGCAAGCAGTTCGACGTGACGCGCGAGCGAATCCGCCAGATCGAAGCGAAAGCCATGAGCAAGCTGCGCCAGCCTTCGCGTTCGGACAAGCTGAAGACTTTCCTGACGCAGAACTAAGCGGTCAGCAGGCAATAAAAAAAGAGGCGCAAGCCTCTTTTTTTTCGTCCGTACCCGTATTGATTTACAGCAAATGCCGGCGCTGTCCCAGCAGGCCGGCGCGCAGGTGGCGCTGTGCGCGGTACAGGGCCGCGCCGCAGGCGGCGGCGATGACGCTCAGGAAGAGCCAGTCCAGCGGGTTGCGGCGTGGCGGTGCCGGCGACGCTTGCGACGGCACGGCGAAGGCCTGGAATTTATGCCCCGTGTAGATGGCGCCCACCACCAGGCCGGCGTCCGTGATCTTGTTGGTCAGGTACAGGCCGTCGTCGCGGCGGCGCACCGTCATCACGCCTTCCTTGTAGACAAAGGTCATCGGTTCAAAGCCGTTGATGTTGACGCTGCCGACGACGTGTCCGGCCGCGTTGACTGCCGTGGCGTAGCTGTCGCCCTGGCCGATCATGGCGCCCAGGTCGAGCATGCGCTTGCCGTCCCAGGCAAACGCGTGCCAGCGGCGCTTCTCCGTTTCCGAGGCGCCCACGATTAGGCCCGCGTCGTTGATGGCGGTGGCCGAGCTGATGCGTCCGCCGGGCAGGGTGCCGATTTCCTGCATGCCCGCGCCGGGCCGGTAGACGAAGGCGCGGCGGTAGCCATCGCCGCGCTGCGCCGTGCCCACCGCCACGCCATGGCTGTTCAGGCCGCTGGCATAACTGCTGGCGCCGCCCAGGGTGCCCAGGTCTTGCAGGCTGTGGTCGGCTTTCGTCACGAAGGCGTGGAAATCGCCGCCGCTGGTATCGGCATAGCCGGCCACCTGGCCGTCGCGCGTGATGGCCGTGGCATAGCTGCTGTTGCCGCCCAAGGTGCCCAGGTCGCGCATGCCGCCCGCCGCGTCGTAGCGGAAGGCGTGCCAGGCGCCGGCGGCCGTCTGCGCCGACCCCACCACCACGCCATGCATATTGATGGCCTTGGTAAAACCTTCATCGCCGCCCAGGGTGCCCAGTTCGCGGAGGCGGCCATGCTGGTAGGTCACGGCGCGGCGCCGTCCTTCCTCTTCCATGATGATGCCGGCCACCAGCCCTGCCGGGTTCAGGTCGGACGCGATGCTGCCATTGCCATCCTTTTCTCCAAAGCCCCGTTCGGCATAAATGGTGGCGCTGGCGATGGGGGCGGCAGCCAGCAGGAGCAGGCCGAGCAGCAGGGCGGGGAAGCGGGCGGACCGTGGCGGCATGATAGTTTCCTCAAGGAAAAAACCTACTATACTTTTATTTATCAAAAATACATATTTAATTCGCTACTGTTTTTGGTAATTTTTATGTTTTGGCATGACCGGCATGGCGCGCCTGCCCGCGTGAGGCAGGTAGATGACCAGCGCCGTGCCCTGGCCCGCCTGGCTGTCGATGCGCAGTTCGCCGCCCAGCGCGTGGACACGTTCGCGTATGCTCTTCAGGCCGAAGGCGGCCCGCTTGCCGTCGTCGCCCGGCTGCATGCCGATGCCGTTGTCGCTGATGCGCAGCACGATGGAATCCGCATCTTGCTCCAGCGCCACTTCCACTTCGCTGGCCTGGGCATGGCGCACGATGTTCGACAGCGATTCCTGCAGCACGCGGAAGATGGCCGACGTCTGGCGCTGATCGAGGCCCAGGTCCGGCGCCTCGCTGTCGAGCGTGAGCCGGTAGCGGATGGCGCCGCGGCCTTCCATCTGGCGGATCAGCCATTCGGCGGCGGGGCCCAGTCCCAGCTCCAGGGTGCTGGGATGCAAGTCATTGATGATGGTGCGCACGGAGCGGATGGTGGCGTCGATGGTGTCGAGCACGCGCTGGGCGTGGCGGTGCAGGCGCGGGTGGGTCCTGGCCGTGCGCGCGTGCAGCAGCGACACATCGATGCGCAGCACCATCAGGTTCTGGCCCAGATCGTCATGAATGTCGAGCGCGATGCGCCGGCGTTCCTCTTCCTTGATGGTTTGCTGGTGGTCGGTCAGTTCGCGCAGCTGGGCCAGGGTGCGCTCCAGGTTTTCCTCGTTGCGCTTGCTGTCGGTGATGTCGATGGCCATGGCGATGATCATCTGCGGCCGGCCTTCGGCGTCGAAGATGGGTTTCTTGTGCGTCTGCACCCGGCGATTTTCCTGCAACTGCGCATTCCATATCAGTTCTTCGCGTATCACCACCTTGCGGCTGGCAAACGCCTCCTGGTCCGCCGCGTGGAAGCCCACGCTCTGGTCGCTGGGAAAATGCTGCAGGTCGCGCCCCTCGGCGATGTCTTCCTGGCGCACGCCCCATTGCTGTTCGCAAGCCTGGTTCATCAGCAGGATGCGCGAATCGGCATCTTTCAGGAACAGCGACAGGGGCATCATGGAAATGATGTCCTGCAGCCGTTCTTCGCTGCGCGCCAGGGCCGCTTCCGTCTGCGCGCGCATGGCGATTTCCGCGGACAGCTGGAGATTGACGTCGAGCAGCTGGGCCGTGCGCAGGGCCACGCGGCTTTCCAGTTCCGCATGGGCGACGCTCAACGCGTGTTCGGCCCGCTTGTGTTCGGTGATGTCGCTGGCCAGCACGAGGGCGCCCGTCAGCGTGCCCTGCTGGTCGTACAGGCAGCGGCCGCTGATCATGGCCCAGCGTTCCGAGCCGTTGCTATGCTGGTAACGCAGTTCTCCCATGCAGCTATCCGTGGCCGTCTGGCGCAGCGGACACAGGCGCAGCAAGGTCGCCTCGTCGTGGAATTCCTCCATCGAATGGTTCAGCAGCCGCTCGGCGGGCACGCCCAGCATGTCGCACAGGCGCTGGTTGACGTGCAGGATGCGGCCGTGCGCATCCGTTTGCCACATGCCGTCCTGCGCCGCTTCGCTCAAGTGGCGGTAGCGCATGGCGCTGGCGTCGAGCTGCTTGCGCGTGCTGGCAAGGTGGGCGCGCAGCGCGCGCAGCAGCCACATGGCCGTGCCGGCGACGGCCGCCAGCAGCAGCGACAGCCAGATATGTTCCCAGACGTCGAGTTCCTGCCAGGCCGCACCGGCCAGCCAGCCCAGCATGATCAGGGTGAGGGCGGCACATGCCGTACTCAAGGTTTCAATCGACCATTTGCTCATCCGCGTCCCTGGCGTCATGGTTGGCCGCTGCGGTGCGCATGGCGCCGGAGTGGGAAAAGTATCCGACGCTAGTGTAATACCAAATGTTGTTTTCTTGAGAATATTTTTCCATCAGGAAAGCAAAAGGGCCGGCCCTTGCGGTGCCGGCCCCTGCATGCCGATGCAGTGCGACGCTATCAGCCCGTGTTGCGCAGGCCGGCCGCCACGCCGTTGATCGACAGCTGGATGCCGCGGTGCACCCGTTCATCGACCCGGCTTTCCGCGGACAGGGCGCGGTTGCGCTTGATCAATTCCACTTGCAAGTGGTTCAGCGGGTCGAGGTAGGCGAAGCGGTTCTGGATCGAACGGGCCAGCAGCGGATTGCCGGCCAGGCGCTCGGTATTGCCGGTGATCAGCTCCAGGCAGCGCAGGGTGTTGCCATGCTCGTCCGTGATGCGCTTGTAGATGCGTTCGCGCAAATCCTGGTCCGCCACCAGTTCCGCATAGCGCGAGGCAATCGCCAGGTCCGTCTTGGCCAGCACCATGTCCATGTTCGACAGCAGGGTGGCAAAGAAGGGCCATCGGGCGTACATGGCGCGCAGGGTGGCGATCCTGTCATCCTTTGAAGCTGACTCGCCATCGTTGATCCAGGCTTCGATGGCGCTGCCGAAACCGAACCAGCCCGGCAGCAGCAAGCGGCACTGGCCCCAGGAAAAGCCCCAGGGAATGGCGCGCAAGTCCTCGATGCGCTGGTTGGCCTTGCGCGAGGCGGGGCGCGAACCGAGGTTCAGCTCGGCGATTTCCGCAATCGGCGTGGCCGAGAAGAAATACTCCGTAAAGCCCGGCGTTTCATACACGAGGTGGCGGTAGGCGCGATAGGCGCGGTCCGACAGCTGCGCCATCACGGCTTCGAACTGCGCCAGCTCGCTCGCATGGGCCGGGCTGGCGGCCTGCGGCGCCAGGCTCGCTTCCAGGGTGGCGGCGACCAGCAGTTCCAGGTTGCGCCGGCCGATTTCCGCGTTGGAAAACTTCGAGGCGATGATCTCGCCCTGTTCCGTCAGGCGGATCTGGCCGTTGACGGTGCCCGGCGGCTGGGCCAGGATGGCTTCGTAGCTGGGCCCGCCGCCCCGGCCCACCGTGCCGCCGCGGCCGTGGAACAGGCGCAGCTTGACGCCGGCCTTCTGGAAGTCGGACACCAGCGCCAGTTCCGCCTTGTACAGTTCCCAGTTCGAGGTGAGGAAACCGCCATCCTTGTTCGAATCGGAGTAGCCGAGCATGACTTCCTGCAACTGTCCCTGCTTGGCGATCAATTGTTTGACCAAAGGCAAGGCCATGAGCTGGCTCATGATGCCGGCCGCGCGCTGCAGGTCGGGGATCGTCTCGAACAGGGGGATGACCATCAGCTCGCACGTGCTGTCGCCAGCTTGCCAGTCGGTGCGCAGCAAGCCTGTTTCCTTTTGCAGCAGCAACACTTCCAGCAGGTCGGACACGGTTTCCGTGTGCGAGATGATGTAGTTGCGGATGGCCCGCGCGCCGTAGCGCTGGCGGATGTCGCGCGCCGCGCGCAGGATGGCCAGTTCGGAATCCGTTTCCGTGGCGTAGCTGATGTAGGGCGAGTACAGCAAACGCGGCTGCGCCAGTTCGCTCAGCAGCAGCGCCTGCTTGTCTTCCTCGGACAGGGCCGCGTAATCGGCGGCCACGCCGCTTTTCGCGAACAGGTCGGCCAGCACGCGCTCGTGCACGTCCGAGGTCTGGCGCATGTCGAGCGACGCCAGGTGAAAGCCGAATATGTCGGCCGCGCGCGCCAGGGTGGCCAGGCGCGGACGCACGAGGGCCGCGCCATGGTGCGACTCGAGCGAGGCGACGATGGTGCGCAAGTCGGCGACAAAGGCGGCCGCGTCCGGATAGGGGGCCGCCGCGCCCACTTCCTTGCGCAGGATGTTGGTGGCGCCCAGGGCGCGGGCCGTGGCGGCCAGGCGCGCATAGATGCCGATCAGGGCGCGGCGGTACGGTTCGTCGCTGCGGTGCGGCGAGGCGTCCGGCGACTGGTCGGCCAGCGCCTGCAGTTCCGCGCTCACGCCCACCATCAGGGTCGAGACGGACAGTTCCGCGCCCAGCGCATGCACTTCGTCGAGGTAGAAATCGAGGATGGTGGTGGCGTGGCGCGCCAGCGCATGCTGCATGGTGCCCGCGTTGACGTTCGGGTTGCCGTCGCGATCGCCGCCGATCCAGCTGCCCATCTGCACGTAGGCGGCGTTGATCGGTTCGATGGTGCCGTCGCCGTTCGGGTACTCGGCGGCGATATCGTCCTCGATGTCGTCATACAGGCCCGGCAGTTCGCGCAGGAAGGTGATGCGGTAATACGACAGGGCGTTTTCGATTTCGTCGGCCACCGTCAGCTTCGAGTAGCGCAGCATGCGCGTCTGCCACAAGGTGGCCACGCGCGAGCGCAGCAGCTGCATGTTGGCATGCCGTTCCTTCGGCGTCTGCGGCAGGTCGCGCTCGGCCAGCAGGCGGGCGATGTCGTGCTCGGCGTCGAGGATGCTCTTGCGCTGCACTTCCGTCGGGTGGGCCGTCAGCACGGGGGCGATCAGGGCGTCCTGGAAAAAGGTATCGACGGTCTTGCGCGGCACGCCGGCGGCGCGCAGTTTTTTCAGCGCGAAGCTGACGCTGCCCTTTTGCGCGGGCGAGCCGGCCAGCAGGTGGGCGCGGCGGCGTCGGATGTGGTGCTGGTCTTCCGCGATGTTGGCCAGGTGCGAAAAGTAGGAAAAGGCGCGCACGACGGAAATCGTCTGTTCGCGGCTCAGTTCCTTGAGCATGGCGTCGAGTTCCAGCGCCGCGCCCGCGTCCGCTTCGCGGCGGAAGCGCACGGACGTCTGGCGTATCGTTTCCACCACGTTGAAGACGGCGTCGCCTTCCTGTTCGCGCAGCACGTCGCCCAGCAGGCGGCCCAGCAGGCGGATATCTTCTTTCAGCGGCGCGTCCTTGTCGGAGCCGGCCGCCGGGACTATTTCTGGTGCTACTGCGTCATTGAGCATAATAAAGAACCAAAGTAAGTGTAAAAGCAAGGGAATGTGGATCGCACCGGGCGTTTGGCCGCAGAGGGGAGGGGGCGCATGATAAAATTTGTGGTCTTCAACATGGACGCTAGCCTGACTTGGCCTTCTAGGCTAAGGGATAACGATTATAGCGACGCCGGGCGCCATTCCGATACAAATTGATATCGGACGGGCGAATTGGCAACGATAATGACAACGACAGCCACAGCGAAAGAACTTGTTTTGAAAGCATCCGAATTGACCCCGAACGAATTGACCCCGAAGATTCCCGCCCGCCTGGTGATCGCCACGCGCGAGAGCCGTCTTGCCATGTGGCAAGCTGAGCACGTGCGCGCGCGCCTGGCCGCCCTGTATGCGCAGTGTAGCGTTGAAATTCTCGGCATGACCACACGCGGCGACCAGATTCTGGACCGCGCCCTGTCCAAGGTAGGCGGCAAGGGCCTGTTCGTCAAGGAGCTGGAAGTGGCGATGGAAGAAGGCCGCGCCGACCTGGCCGTGCATTCGCTGAAGGACGTGCCGATGGAGTTGCCGGAAGGCTTTGCCCTGGCCGCCATCCTTGAACGCGAAGACCCGCGCGACGCGTTCGTGTCGAACGATTACGCCAGCCTGGCCGAGCTGCCGCATGGCGCCGTCGTCGGCACCAGCAGCCTGCGCCGCCAGTCGCTGATCGCCGCGCGCTATCCGCACCTGACGATCTTGCCCCTGCGCGGCAACCTCGACACGCGCTTGGGCAAGCTGGACCGTGGCGACTACGCCGCCATCATCCTGGCCGCCGCCGGCCTGAAACGCCTGGGGCTTGAGGCGCGCATCCGCGCCGTGCTGGCGCCGGAAGACAGCCTGCCGGCCGCCGGCCAGGGCGCCATGGCGATCGAGGTGCGCGCCGGGCGCGCCGACGGCGTCGACATGACGGCCCTGCTGGCGCCGCTGAACCATGCTGATACGGCGCAAGCCGTCACGGCCGAGCGCAAGGTGTCGAAGATTTTCGGCGGCAGCTGCCAGATTCCGCTGGCCGCCTTCGCCACCGTCGAGGGCGAACGGATGCGCCTGCGCGCCATGGTCGCCACGCCGGACGGCGCGCGCATGGCCAGCGCCGAGCTCGAAGGTCCGGCCGCTGCGCCGGAACTGCTGGGCGAACAGGTGGCCGAATTGCTGCGCGGCCAGGACGCCGCCGGCATCCTCGCCTCGTGCGCCGTTACGCCAGACAACCATGAAGGCCTGGCGCCGCATGCCTGACACCGTGGTGATCACGCGGCCCGCGGCGCAAGCGGGGCCGCTGGCCGCCAGGATCGCGGCGCTGGGCTGGCCCGTGACACTGCTGCCGCTGCTGGAAATCCACGCGCTCGATGGCGCAGATGAATGCGCGCAGCTGCAAGCCGTGCTGGCGCGCCTGGCGGAATATGACTTGGTGGCCTTCGTCTCGCCCAACGCCATCGATTGCGTCTTTGCGCACCTGCCCGCCTGGCCGCCAGGCGTGCCGCTGGCCGTGGTGGGCGAGGGCAGCCGGCTGGCGCTGGCGGCGCATGGCGTCACGGAAGCCAACGCGGCCATCACCAGTCCGCTCGACACGGCGCGCAGCGATTCCGAACATCTGTTGCTGGCGCTGGACTTGCCGGCCCTGCGCGGCAAGCGCGTGCTGATCGTGCGCGGCGACGGCGGACGCGATTACCTGGCCGACGGCTTGCGCGCGGCAGGCGCCGAAGTCGAGTTCGTCACGGCCTACCGCCGCCAGGTGCCAAGACTGACGCCGGCCTTGCGGGCGACCCTGGAAAAGCTGTTGCAGCATAATAATGACTGGATCATCACCAGCTCGGAAGCGCTGCGCGGTTTGCTGGCGCTTCTTGATGAATTGGATGCTGAAAAGACGGCTGTTGCAAAAATGCAACAGCAGCATCTGATCGTGCCGCACGCGCGCATTGCACAAACGGCGGCGGCCCTGGGTTTTGCCCGTGTCACCCTGACAGGATCAGGCGACGCAGGAGTGCTCGCCGCGTTACAATCACGACCATGAACGAAATGCCTACACTCTCCGAACCGAATGCAACGCCTGGCAGCGCCGTGAAGACGGCGCCGCAGGCGGCCGACCAACCTGCCGGCCGCGCGCCGACCCTGCTGGAACAGCTGCAAAAGCCGATGAGCATCGCCGTCATCGTGCTGGCCGTGCTGCTGGCGGCGCAAAGCTGGTCGACCAGCAAGCAGATCCGCAACCTGCGCGAAGAAGTGGCCAAGCGCCTGCAAAAGGGCGATGTCAGCAATGCCGAAACGGGTGTGCTGGCGCGCAACGTGCAAGAAGGCACGAAAGAGCTGCAAATCAAGGTGGGCGCGCTGGAAAACCGCCAGAGCGAAACGCAGAGCCAGCAGCTGGCGCTGGAACAACTGTATAACGACTTGTCGAAGAACCGCGACGAGTGGGCGCTGACGGAAATCGAGCAAGTGCTGTCGACGGCCAGCCAGCAGCTGCAGCTGGCCGGCAACGTGCCAGGTGCGCTGATCGCCCTGCAAAACGCGGACCGCAGCCTGTCGCGCTCCGACAAGCCGCAATTCATCACCATCCGCCGCGCCATCGGGCGCGACATGGAAAAACTCAAGGCCCTGCCCAGCGTCGATTCGACGGGCGTGGCCCTGCGCCTCGACGCCGTGATCGCCCAGATCGATTCTCTGCCGATGCTGTCCGACGAGACGCCGGCCTTGCCGGCCGCGCCGGAAAAACCGGGCAAGGCCAAGGCCGTGCGCGATGCCGCCGGCAAGCTGGTGGGGCCGCCGGCGCCGGAACCGCTGCTGCAAAAAGTGCGCGACGGCTTCAATACCTGGAGCGGCGACATGTGGGCCGACGTGCGCCAGCTGATCCGTATCCGCCGCGTCGACACGCCGGAAGCGCTGATGCTGTCGCCGACGCAGTCGTATTTCTTGCGCGAAAACGTCAAGCTGCGCCTGCTCAATGCCCGCATGGCCTTGTTGTCGCGCAATGAAACGGCTTTCCGCAACGACTTGATCGCCGCCCAGGATGCGCTGGCCAAGTATTTCGACACCCGCGCCAAGGGCACGCAGACGGCGCAAGCCTTGCTGCGCCAGGTGCAGGGCAGCAACCTGGCCATCGAAATGCCAACCTTGTCCGACAGCCTGGCGGCTGTGCGCAACTACAAAGCGAAGTCCTGAGCCCATGCGTCTATTTCTCTGGTTACTCGCCCTGATGGCCGCGGCGATCGGTATCGCCGTGACGGCCCGTTTCAACCCCGGCAACGTGGTGTTGTTCTATCCGCCTTACCGCATCGACTTGTCGCTGAACTTCTTCCTGCTGCTGCAGGTCGTGCTGTTCGTGCTGCTGTATCTGCTGGTGCGCGCCGTGCGCGCCACCGTGCGCATGCCGGCGCAAGTGGCGGCCTACCGCCAGCGCAAGCGCGAGCGCGATGGCAACAAGGGCTTGCGCGAAGCTTTGAAAGCCCTGTTCGAAGGCCGTTTCGGCCATGCGGAAAAGGCCGCCCTGCGCGCCGCCGAGCTGGATGAGAACGCCGGCCTGGCCGCGCTGATCGGCGCGCGCGCCGCGCACCGCATGCGCCAGTCCGAGCGCCGCGACAGCTGGCTGGCCCGCGTCGAAGGCGACGCCAGCCTGAAGACGGCACGTTTGATGACGGTGACGGAATTGCTGGTCGACGACCACCAGCCGGAAGCGGCCCTGGCCGCCGTGCGCGAACTCAATGCCAGCGGCACGCGCCATATCCACGCGCTGCAATGGTCGCTGAAAGCCGAGCAGCAGGCGAAGAACTGGCCGGAAGTGCTGCGCCTCGTGCGTTCGCTCGACAAGCACCGCGCCCTGCATCCGGCCCTGTCGTCGCGCCTGCGCGAGCTGGCCTACGACCATTTGCTGTCCGACCCGTCGCACGATGCCGAATCGCTGATGCGCGTGTGGTCCACCGTGCCGAGCACGGACCGGGTCAAGCCGTATATCGCCTGCCGCGCCGCCACCGCCCTGAATGCGCGCGGCCTGCATGACGAAGCGCGCCTCGTGTGCGAAGAGTCGCTGGCCGCCGACTGGGACGAGCGCGTCGTGCGCGCCTACCGCGAAGCGGCGGCGCCCGCCGGCACGCCGGCCCTGCTGCTGCAGATCGAGCATTGCGAGCAATGGCTGAAACAGCGTCCGCTGGACGCGGAACTGGCGCTGACCCTGGGCACCCTGTGTCTCAAGCAAAAATTGTGGGGCAAGGCCCAGCGCCACCTGGAGCAGGCTTTGTCCGACGCGAACGAGCCGCAGATGGTGCGCGACGCCCACCTGAAGCTGGCACAGATGCACGATGCCTTGCAGCAGACGGAACAGGCCGCCGCCCATTACCGGCAGTGCGCACTGGCCACCATCCTGTAATCTGTTGCTCCAGACGTAAAAAAGCCGTTCAGTGCAGACTGAACGGCTTTTTTTATGCGCGCACTCCAGGATGGAGTGCGCTGCTGATTACTTCTTCGGTACCGCAGTGCCTTCGGGCAAGGCATACGCGACCAGGGTATCGCTCATCTTCGTGCCCAGCGAACCGTGGCCGCCGGCCATGACGACGACGAACTGGCGTCCCGACTTGTTCGACACATAGCTCATCGGGGTGGCTTGGCCGCCGGCCGGCAAACGGGCTTTCCAGATGACTTTGCCGTTGCTGACGTCGTAGCCGCGGATGTAGTAGTCGAGCGTGCTGCTGAGGAAGGTCACGCCGCCGCCCGTGGTGACCATGCCGCCCAGGCTGGGCACGCCCAGTGGCAAGGGAATCGGCACGGGACCGCTGTCGCGCGTGGTGCCGTTCTTGTGCATCCACACTTTTTTCATGGTGCGCAGGTCGACGGCGGCCACATAGCCCCACGGCGGTGCCTGGCATGGGAAGCCCAGCGGCGACAAAAAGGCCTTGATTTCCACGGCGAACGGGACGCCCGTCTGTGGCTGCAAGCCCATTTCGCCGCCCGTGCCGCCCTTGGCCGTCGTTTCGGCGCGCGGCACGAGTTTTTCCAGGAAGCCCATGTAGTCAGGGTTGACGATCAGCAATTGACGCACGGGGTCGATGGCCGCGCCACCCCATTCGAAGATGCCGAGCGGGCCCGGCGAGATGACGGCGCCCTTGCCGGCCGTTTGCGGCGTGAACGGGCCTTCATAGCGGCGTTCCTTGAAGATGATGCGGCAGGCGAGCTGGTCAAACGGCGTGGTGCCCCACATGTCCGCTTCGCTGATATTGCGTTCAGGCAAGAAGGTCAGGGCCGAGAACGGCTGCGTGGGCGACAGGGTGTCGCCGGCGGCAGGATTGCTCGTTGGCACGGGTTTTTCTGGCGCCGGCACGACCAGGCTGCCGTCGCGGCGGTCGATCACGTAGATGTCGCCCCGTTTCGTCGTGGCGACGACCGATGGGACTTTGCCTTTTGGCGTGTCGATGTCGACCAGCGAAGGCTGGCCGCCGATATCCATGTCCCAGATATCGTGGTGCACGGTCTGGTAGACCCAGCGCACTTTACCCGTCGCCAGGTCCAGCGCGACGATGGCGCTGTTGAATTTCTCGCCATTCTTGTTGCGGTTGCCGCCCCAGGTATCGGGGGTTTCATTGCCCATCGGAATGTAGACCATGCCCAGCTTTTCATCGATGCTGGCCACGCCCCACGAGTTGGGCGAGTTGTTGGTGTAGTTCTTGCCTTCCGGGAAGGGCTGCGTATCTTCCGGCGTGGCCGGGTCCCAGTTCCACATCAGCTTGCCGGTGACGGGATCGTAGCCGCGGATCACGCCCGACGGCTCTTCCGTCGAATGGTTGTCCGTCACGCTGGCGGCGATCACGGCCATTTTCTGCGAGACGGCCGGCGGCGAGGTGGGCATCAGGAAGCCGCGCTTGATCATGGCCATGTTTTTATACAGGTTGATGACGCCGTTGTTGCCAAAGCTCTTGCACGATTCGCCCGTATCGGCATTCACGGCGATCATGGTGCCATCCATGGTCGGCGCCAGGATGCGGCGCGGGCATTCCATGCCGGCCGCTTCAGGGGCCGGGTTGTTCTTGGCGCGGCCCGCGTTGACGTCCCAGTAGGCGACGCCGCGGCAGATCATGTGCTGGTAGCTGGCCGCGTCGCGGTTGATCTTCGGATCGTGGCGCCAGATTTCCTTGCCCGTGTCCGGGTTCAGGGCGATGACGATATTGTGCGGCGTGCACAGGTACAGCATGTCATTGACCTTCAGCGGCGTGACTTCATTGGCGATCTCGCCCGGATCGTTCGGCCCCTTGAAGTCGCCCGTGTGATAGGTCCAGGCTTCTTTCAGGCCGGAAATATTGGCCGGCGTGATCTGCGCGGCCGGCGCGTAGCGGTCGCCATAGCCGGAACGGCCATACGCGGACCAGTCGTTGTGCTCGACGCCGGGCGCCAGGTCGCCGCTGGCGGTGGCGGCCATGTTTTCGGCAGGCACGTCGCCATGCAGGTCATGGTAGTCCTGGAACAGGGCGATGACGCCGGCGATAACGGTCAGGGCCACGGCGGCGGAAAGGGCCGTCTTGCCCAATTGCCCCTGTTTCTCCGCGGCGGGTGGCGCCAGGCGGCGGCTGACGAAGGGCAGCAACAGCCAGACGGCGGCGGCAAACCAGATGTCGAGGCGCGGCAGCAATTGCCACCAGTCAAATTTCACTTCGATCACGGACCAGATGAGGGTGGCGAGCAGCAGCAGCGCCATGAACGGTTGCGCGCTGCGCTTGCCCTGGAACACGAGCACGCCTGCGATCAGCATGCCTATGCCGGCCAGCAGGTAGTACCAGGAGCCGCCGAGCGTGGCCAGCCAGATGCCGCCGCCCAGCAGGGCGAGGCCAAACAGAATGAAAATAACGCCGGTGACCTTTAATAGAGGCCCGGACCGGAAGGAGGGAATCATCATATTCCTTTTTGCAAGGATTTATCGGTGGCGCGTTGAAAGCGCCATATTGAATTCAGGGAAGGCGTCGATTGCAGAATATACAAAGTTTGGAATCACCAGAATGTGACAGTTTATCAGAATTGAAGATTGTCTTCCGGTCGCGCCATTTTTTGGCAAGGACGCCATTTGAATCAGATAAACTCTTCAAATAAGAGCAAATATTATGCTGGAAGAGCAGATTGCGGGGCTGGATGGGCGTTTGGCGAAGCATGTTGAAACGCCCGCGTCATTATGTGCAGGCATCGCCGGATGCATGATAATGAAATTGTTGTTATAAGTGGCTGCAATAAATGCAATGCCGATTATAATAACCATGTTTGCCGCATGGTGATATTGAAATGAAAATACGCAGATATTCCAGATATTAATTCAGGCGTGAGCGTAGTATTACTTACGTGTTTTTACTTATTATTTTGGGCCGCCTGTTTATTCTTTCTCTGGCAGGCCGCGGGGGGCAGCGGCTCATGCATGCCACTGTTGCTGGCAGGACGCGCAAAACGCCGCCGGGCCGCTGCTGCATCGCACAAGCTGCCTGTACTTCGCTATAATTGCGCGGTTAAAACACCATCCGCTAATGAGGAACCCCATGAGTTTGAATAACGTCTCTTCCGGCCGCGACCTGCCGAACGATTTCAACGTCGTCATCGAAATCCCGATGAATGCCGATCCGATCAAGTACGAAGTCGACAAGGAAAGCGGCGCGATCTTCGTCGATCGCTTCATGGGTACCGCCATGCATTACCCGTGCAACTACGGCTACGTGCCGAACACCCTGTCGCCGGACGGCGACCCGGTCGACGTGCTGGTCATCACCCCGTTCCCGCTGATCCCGGGCGTGGTCGTGCGCTGCCGTCCTATCGGCGTGCTGAAAATGACCGACGAGTCGGGCGAAGACGCGAAAGTGCTGGCCGTGCCAGTCGACAAGGTCCTGTCGATCTACAGCCACTGGCAAAAGCCGGAAGACTTGAACGAACTGCGTTTGCGCCAGATCCAGCATTTCTTCGAGCACTACAAAGATCTGGAAAAAGGCAAATGGGTCAAGATCGACGGCTGGTATGGCCCTGAAGTGGCCAAGGAAGAAATCCTGGGCGGCGTCGCCGCCTACAAGGCAGATGCCGCAAAAGCATAAGAGCACCCAGTAAGAAAAACGCTCCCCGCCAGTCATGGCCGGGAGCGTTTTTTTATGCGCGAAACGGGCTGTGCTCGTTCAATTCATCGAGGTAGGCGTCGATGCCGCCCCGTTCCCGTTCGAGGAAGCGCTGCACGGCGTCCGCAAAGGCCGGGTGCGCCAGCCAGTGGGCGGACCAGGTCTTTTGCGGCAGGAAGCCGCGCGCCATCTTGTGCTCGCCCTGGGCGCCGCCCTCGAAGGTGGCAATGCCGTTGGCGATGCAAAATTCCAGCGGCTGATAGTAAGCCGTCTCGAAATGCAGGCACGGTACGTGCTCGAGCGCGCCCCAGTAGCGGCCATACAGGGTGTCGGCCGTGTGGATCACCAGCGAGGCGGCGATGGCCCGGCCGTCGCGCTCGGCGATCACCAATAAAATGTTTTGCGGCATGCTGGCGGCTATGCGCTGGAAGAAGTCCAGGCTCAGATAGGGCGAGGAGCGGTGCTCGGCATAGGTATTGCTGTAGCAGCGGTGGAACAGCTTCCAGTCGGCGTCCGTGGCGTCCATGCCGCGCACCTGGCGCATGGTCACGCCCGCTTCCCGCACCTTGCGCCGCTCGGCGCGGATATTCTTGCGCTTCTTGTGTTCCAGGGTGGCGAGGAATTGCTCGAAATCCGTGTAGCCGGGATTGAGCCAGTGAAACTGCACGCCACTACGCATCAGGTAGCCGGCCTGCGCCAGCTGGCGCGCCTCGCTTTCCGGTGGGAACAGGATGTGGCAGGACGTCACGTCGCTGGCCTGTTGCTGGGCTTGCAAAAAGGCCAGCAGGGCGGCGCGCGCTTCGCCATCGCGGGCCAGCAAACGCGTGCCGCTGACGGGCGTAAAGGGAATAGCGGACAGCAGTTTCGGGTAATATTCGAGGCCATGCTGCTGATAGGCATCGGCCCAGGCCCAGTCGAACACGTATTCGCCATACGAGTGCATCTTCAGGTACAGGGGCAGGGCGGCGGCCAGGGTCTCGCCTTGCCACAGCACCAGGTAATTCGGCTGCCAGCCCGTGTCTGCGCTGGCGCAGCCGGACTCGTGCAGCGCATGCAAAAAGGCGTAGGAAAGGAAGGGATTCGCATCCGCCTGGCGCGCCAGCAGTTCAGACCAGGTCGCTTCGCCAATTTCAGCCAGGGTAGTGACGATAGCCGTGCGATAATTCATTGTTGTAGTGTGCATTCATCACTCTCGGGGCGCCGCCGTCGGTCTGCGCGCCCCTGTCTTGTTTAATAGAACGAAATATCCATCATCATCATGACAGTCAAAGTCGCAATTGCTCAAATGAATAGTACGGTCGGCGATCTGGCCTGCAACCGTGCCAAGATCTTCGACCTTTCCCGCCGCGCCTTTGAAGCGGGCGCCGATATCGTCCTGACGCCGGAACTGTCGCTGGTCGGCTATCCACCCGAGGACTTATTGCTGCGCAATGCATTCTACGCAAAAACGCAGGAAGCGTTTGCGGGGCTGGCGGCCGACCTGGCGCAGTTCAAGGATTTGCACGTGGTGGTGGGCGTGCCGCTGCAGGACGAGAAGGGCGTGCGCCACAATGCCGCCTCCGTGCTGCTGAACGGTGAAGTGCTGGGCACCTACCGCAAGCACGATTTGCCGAACACCACCGTATTCGATGAAAAACGCTACTTCACGTCGTCGGACCAGGCTTTCGTGTTCGGCGTGAAGGGCGTGCGTTTCGGCATCACTATCTGCGAAGACACGTGGTTCGAGCATGCGCCGATGCGCGCCCGCGCGGCCGGCGCGCAAGTGCTGCTGGTGCCGAACGGCTCGCCGTACCATATGAACAAGCAGCATCTGCGCTATGAAACCATGCGCAGGAACGTCAGCGCGCAAGGCATGGCTCTTGTGTACGCCAACCTGGTCGGCGGCCAGGATGAACTGATTTTCGACGGCGACTCGTTCGTCATGGATGCGGCCGGCACGATCTGCGCCCAGCTGCGCCATTTCGAGGAAGACTTGCAACTGGTCGAGTTCGACGGTGCCACGCCCGTGCCGCAGCCGCTGGCCGCCCCGTTGACCACCGAGGCGCAGGTGTACCAGGCGCTGGTGCTGGGCGTGCGCGACTATATAGTCAAGAACGGTTTTCCTGGCGTGCTGATCGGCATGTCGGGCGGCGTCGATTCCGCGCTGACCCTGGCCATCGCCGTCGATGCGCTGGGCGCCGACAAGGTGCGCGCCGTGATGATGCCGTCGCAGTTCACGGCCGATATCTCGTGGATCGATTCGCGCGACATGGTAAAACGCCTCGATGTGCGCTACGATGAAATTCCGATCAAGCAAACCTTCGATGCCTTCCGCGCCACCCTGGCGGACGAGTTCGCGGGACTGGCGGAAGACGCGACGGAAGAAAACATCCAGGCGCGCATCCGCGGCACCCTGCTGATGGCCCTGTCGAACAAGCATGGCAGCATCGTTTTGACGACGGGCAACAAGAGCGAGATGGCGGTCGGTTATTGCACGCTGTACGGCGACATGGCGGGCGGCTTTGCCGTGATCAAGGATATCGCCAAGACGCTGGTGTACCGTTTATGCGCGTATCGTAACAGCGTGTCGGACGTGATCCCCGAGCGCATACTGACGCGCGGACCGTCGGCCGAGTTGCGCGCCGACCAGCTGGACCAGGATTCCCTGCCGCCGTATGACGTACTCGACGGCATCATGCAGCTGTACATGGAAGAAAACCGGCCGATCGCCGAGATTATCGAGGCTGGCTACCCGCCGGCCGATGTGGCCCGGGTCACGCGCCTGATCAAGATCAATGAATACAAGCGGCGCCAGTCGCCAGTGGGCATCCGCGTCACGCACCGTGGCTTCGGCCGCGACTGGCGCTATCCCATTACGTCGAAGTTTTACGAATAACGTGGGGAACCCCGCCAAACCTACTGCGCAGCTCACTACCGGGCATCCGTTGCTCACCGTACTAAAGTACGGCTCCGCTACTCAACCCGGTATTGAACTTGCTCGCTACGGTTTTGCGGGGTCCCGTTAAGCCAGCTAATGAAGAACTGACGATTATCAATAAGGAGAAAGCCATGAAACAGATTACCGCCATCATCAAACCATTCAAGCTCGACGAAGTACGCGAAGCGCTGGCCGATGTGAACGTGACGGGCTTGACCGTGACGGAAGTGAAGGGCTTTGGCCGCCAGAAGGGCCATACCGAGCTGTACCGTGGCGCCGAGTACGTGGTTGACTTCTTGCCGAAAGTTAAAGTCGAAGTGGTGGTGGACGACAGCGTGTCGGAACTGGTAGTCGACGCCATCATCAAGGCAGCCCGCACGGGCAAGATCGGCGACGGCAAGATCTTCGTGCGCGACGTGGAACAGGTCATCCGTATCCGCACGGGCGAGACGGGTCCGGACGCCGTCTAAGTTTTTGCTGGCGGCTACGGCAACAATGGTGTCGGATTACGGCTCTTCGAGCCTGATCCGACCTACGCCTGATATACGTCGATACGCGTAGGTCGGCTTAGCGCGCCAGCGCGTAAGCCGACACTGCTGAGCCACCCAAGCTGCCGGATTGCGCATCAGCGCCCCAGCCGCATGTCGAATTTCCAGCAGATCAGGCGCAGGATCGTGATGCCGCTGGCGCTGGTCCACAGCGCGAAGTCGTGCTCGGCGCCGAAGTGCATCTGCAATAAGTAAGCCCAGCAGCCGAAGAAGGCGCAGATGGCGTAGGGTTTGCCGTCACGAAACACCATCGGCACTTCGTTGCAGACAATGTCGCGCATCACGCCGCCGAAAATCCCCGTAATCACCCCCATCATCGACGCAATAAAGATCGGCATGCCGGCGCGCATCGCTTCGGCCACGCCGGCGATGGCGAACATGCCCAGGCCGATGGCATCGGCGATGACGATCAGGCGTTCCGAGACGATCTGCCGCAAATGCTGGATCAGGGGCGCGGCCGTCAGGGCCAGCACGAAGATCAGGATCGCATACTCCTGGTGCGAGACCCAGAACAGGGGCCGCTTGTCGAGCAGGATGTCGCGCAACGTGCCCCCGCCGAACGCCGTGATGAAGGCCACGACGAATACGCCGACCAGGTCCATGCGCTTGCGGCGCGCTTCGATGAAGCCGGAAAACGCGCCCACCAGGATGGCGATGACCTCAATGATCTTGATCAGCGAGCCAGGCGGCAGTTGGGGTGGCATCATGGGTGGAGCGCGTGCACGAGACGCTAAGCAGGAAATAATTGTCACAGGTTAACATGACACGGCCCCGAATGGTGACAAACGGGGCCGTGTGCAGTGCGGAACGTGTGACGGAATGGTAATTCCTTGCTGGCAAGCCTAACGGATGGGCTGCAGGGCTGCCGAGAGCAGCACGACGAGGGCGCCATCGCCCCCTTCGGAGCGGCGCGCCTGGCAAAAGGCGATGACTTCATCCTTTTGCACGAGCCAGCTGTGCACCATCGATTTCAAGACCGGTTCCTGGCCTTTCGAGCCAAACCCCTTGCCGTGGATCACGCGCACGCAGCGCAGCTTGCGCCGTGTCGCCTGGTTCAAAAAGGCGCCGATGCCGTCGCGCGCCTCGTCGCGGCGCAAGCCGTGCAAGTCCAGCTCATCCTGGATGGGCCAGTGGCCCTTGCGCATCTTCTTGACCACGTCCGGTCCCACGCCGGGGCGGGCGTAGTTCAGGGCCGGATCGTTTTCCAGGTAATGGTCGACTTCGAACAAGTCCGACAGCGACTCGCGCAGCACGGCTGCATCGTCCTCTTCCGGGGACAACTTGCGCGCGGGCTGCTGGACGCTTGCCGCGCCCGCCTTGGGCAGGCTGGGCACGTAGCGGTCCGACTCGGGCAGGCGCTTGACGCCGCCGATGCTGGCCTTGAACAGATTGCTTTCCACGGCCTGCACCTTGGCCTGTTGGGCGCGCGCCGCTTGCTCGGCTGCGCGCGCATCGGCCTGTTCCTTGAGCTGCTTGCTGACCGCTTTCAGGTCGGCAAAGTCTTTCATCGACGCCATGCGACGCTTACTCCTGGCCTTCCAGGTAGCGCTGGGCGTCCAGTGCTGCCATGCAACCCGTACCGGCGCTGGTGATGGCCTGGCGGTAGATATGGTCTTGCACGTCGCCGGCGGCAAACACGCCAGGTGCGCTGGTGGCGGTGGCCATGCCTTCCAGGCCCGTCTTGGTCTTGATGTAGCCGTTGTGCATGTCCAGCTGGCCTTCGAAGATGCCCGTGTTCGGCTTGTGGCCGATGGCGATGAAGACGCCATGCACGCTCAAAGCTTCGACCTTGCCGTCGATGGTCGACTTGATGTTCAGGCCCGTCACACCGCCTTCGTTGCCCGTCACTTCGTCCAGAGTGTGGTTATATTTCAACACAATCTTGCCCTCGGCAACCTTGGCGTTCAGGCGGTCGATCAGGATCGCTTCGGCGCGGAACTTGTCGCGGCGGTGGATCAGGGTGACCTTATTGGCGATGTTCGACAGGTACAGCGCTTCCTCGACGGCCGTGTTGCCGCCGCCGACGACGGCCACTTCCTGGTTGCGGTAGAAGAAGCCATCGCAGGTGGCGCAGGCGGACACGCCCTTGCCCATGAATTCCGCTTCCGACGGCAAGCCCAGGTATTGTGCGGATGCGCCCGTGGCGATGATCAGCGTGTCGCACGTGTATTCGTGGCTGTCGCCCTTCAGGCGGATCGGCTTTTCATTGAGGAAGGTGGTGTGGATGTGGTCAAAAACGATTTCCGTATTGAAACGCTCGGCATGCTGCAGCAAACGCTGCATCAGGTCCGGGCCTTGCACGCCCATCGGGTCGCCGGGCCAGTTTTCCACGTCGGTGGTGGTCATCAACTGGCCGCCTTGTTCCACGCCGGTGACCAGCATCGGGTTCAGGTTGGCGCGGGCGGCGTAGACGGCGGCGCTGTAGCCGGCTGGGCCGGAGCCGAGGATCAAAACGCGGGCGTGTTTGGTAGTGGTCATGGGAGGCTTCTCTATGAGTGGGGTCTGTCCGAATTGGGGGCATACGCGCGAAGAACAAGGGCGCATTGCGCTTGCGCAATCAATCCTCGATTATAGACCAAGCCGCCTGCAGCGACGAATCGTGGGGCCGTCCGGGGCATATATGGCTTAGAATACTTCCTTATTATGGGAAATTCCCTTTCAGAAACATTTTTCACCTTGCAGCGCTTCCCAGAATGACTAAACCAGCCCAGGCCAATCAAAATAGCTACACCCGAAAACCGGTCGAACGCCGGCCCTTGCCCAACCGGCTGGTACGGCTGCTGTCCGAGGCGCGCTGGTTCGCGCTGGCCGCGTTTGCCCTGTATTTCGTGCTGATACTGGCCAGCTTCAACAAGCTCGACCCCGGCTGGTCGCATGCCACCAATGTCGACAAGGTGGCCAACCTGGGCGGCAAGCTCGGCGCGACCTTCTCCGATCTGCTGCTGTATATCTTCGGCTTTTCCGCCTGGTGGTGGTGTGTCTGGCTGCTGCGCACCGTGTGGAATGGCTATCGCCGCCTGAGTAAGCGCTTCCTGCTGGAAGAGGAAGAGGTGGAGCGCGAGCACCATGTCGAGATGCTGATCCGCATCGTCGGCTTCTCCATCATGCTGATCGGCAGCATGGGCCTTGAATACCTGCGCATGGCGAAGAGCCTGCACGTGCAGCTGCCGCGCGACCCGGGCGGCGTGCTGGGCCAGCTGGCGGGGCATTCGGCCCACGTGGCCTTCGGCTTCACCGGCGCTACTTTATTACTGCTGCTGCTGTTCGGCCTGGGATTTTCCCTGTTCTTCCACGTTTCTTGGCTGCAAGTAGCCGAACGCATCGGCGGCGCCATCGAAGACGTTTTCAACTGGTTCGTGCTGCGCTATCAGGACCGCGAAGACCGCCGCCAGGGCGAAGTGGCTGCCGTGCGCCGCGACGAAGTGGTGGTCATCGAACGGGCCAAGCACGTGGAAAAGCACGTGGCTGCGCCGCCCGTCAAGATCGAGCCGCAAGTGGTGACCGTGGTGAAATCCGAGCGCGTGGAAAAGGAGCGCCAGGCGCATTTGTTCGAGGGGCTCGGCGATGGCAAGCTGCCGCCGCTGTCCTTGCTCGACGAAGCGCCGCCCGTGGTGGAAACGGTATCCGTGGAAACCCTGGAATTCACGAGCCGCCTGATCGAAAAGAAATTATCGGACTTTGGCGTGGATGCCAAGGTAGTGGCCGCTTACCCCGGCCCCGTCGTGACGCGCTATGAAATCGAGCCGGCCACGGGCGTCAAGGGCAGCCAGATCGTGGGCCTGGCGCGCGACCTGGCCCGTTCGCTGTCGCTCACCTCGATCCGCGTCGTGGAAACCATTCCCGGCAAGAATTACATGGCCTTGGAATTGCCGAATACCAAGCGCCAGATCGTGCGCCTGACGGAAATCCTCGGCTCCAAGGTCTACAACGATGGCGTGTCCAGCCTGACGATTGCGCTGGGCAAGGATATCGCCGGCAAGCCCGTCGTGGCCGATCTCGCCAAGATGCCCCACTTGCTGGTGGCCGGCACTACCGGTTCCGGCAAGTCCGTCGGCATCAATGCGACGATTTTGTCGCTGCTGTACAAGTCCGACCCGCTCGACGTGCGGCTGATCCTGATCGATCCGAAGATGCTGGAAATGTCCGTCTACGAAGGCATCCCGCACTTGCTGGCGCCCGTGGTGACGGACATGCGCCAGGCGGGCCATGCACTGAACTGGGCCGTGAACGAGATGGAACGCCGCTACAAGCTGATGAGCAAGATGGGCGTGCGTAACCTGGCCGGCTACAACGCGAAGATTGCCGACGCGAAAAAGCGCGAAGAGCACATCCCGAATCCGTTCAGCCTGACGCCGGACTCGCCGGAACCGCTGGAAAAACTGCCGACCATCGTCATCATCATCGACGAGCTGGCCGATCTGATGATGGTGGTGGGTAAAAAGGTCGAGGAATTGATCGCGCGTATCGCGCAAAAGGCCCGCGCCGCCGGTCTGCACTTGATTCTGGCCACGCAGCGCCCATCTGTAGACGTGATCACGGGGCTGATCAAGGCGAACATTCCGACGCGTATCGCCTTCCAGGTCTCGTCGAAGATCGACTCGCGCACCATTCTCGACCAGATGGGCGCGGAAACGCTGCTGGGCATGGGCGACATGCTGTACATGCCGCCCGGCACCGGCCTGCCGATGCGCGTGCACGGCGCGTTCGTGTCCGATGAAGAAGTCCACCGCGTCGTCAGCCATTTGAAGCTGCAGGGCGAACCGAATTACATCGAGGGCATCCTCGAAGGCGGTACCCTGGAAGGCGACGGTGCCGAAGGCGGCGCGCCGGGCGAGGGCGGCGGCGAGGCCGATGCCCTGTACGACCAGGCGGTGGCGGTGGTGCTGAAAAACCGCCGCGCCTCGATTTCGCTGGTGCAGCGTCATTTGCGCATCGGCTACAACCGCGCGGCCCGTCTGCTTGAGCAGATGGAGCAGAGCGGGGTGGTATCAACCATGCAATCCAATGGCAACCGGGACATTCTGGTGCCGGCGGCGAGTAGCGAACAAGGGTAAAACAGTATGAAGAACACGACTTTCGCAGCAAAAATGATCATCGGCGCGGCCAGCGTCGCCTGCAGCCTGCTGTTCGCGGCCAGCGCCTCGGCCAGCGCGCTGGAGCAATTCAAGAGCTTTGCGGCCGGCACCAAGTCGGCCAAGGGCGAGTTCGTGCAGCGCCAGGTCAAGAAGGCCGATGCCAGCGGTAAGGCGAAAGTGTCGACGCCCGCCAGCGGCACCTTCGAGTTCGCCCGTCCGGGCAAGTTCATCTGGACGTATCTGAAACCGTACGAGCAGTTGCTGCAGGCCGATGGCGACAAGCTGTATATCTACGACAAGGATTTGAGCCAGGTGACTGTCAAGAAACTGGGCGACGCGCTCGGTTCCTCGCCGGCCGCCATCTTGTTCGGCAGCAACGACCTGGAAAAGAATTTTACCCTGGCCGAAGCGGGTACGCGCGATGGCCTGGAATGGCTGAAAGCGACGCCGAAAGCAAAGGACACGACCTTCGACGAAATCAGCATCGGCCTGCGCAACGGCGTGCCGGAAGCGATGGAGTTGCGCGACTCGTTCGGCCAGACGTCGGTGCTGGCGTTCAAGAATTTCCAGAAAAATCCGGCGCTGGCCGCGAACCATTTCAAATTCGTGATGCCTAAAGGCGCGGACGTGATCAACAACTAAGTTTTTCACGTGCTGTTTTTTTGACCGGCCTCGCACCATGCGGGGCCTTTGCATTCTTACCCGGTACATATTATGGCGGATCTCTTTTCCACCGCACCGCGCCAGCCGCTGGCCGAAGCCTTGCGGCCTGCTACCCTCAACGAAGTCATCGGCCAGACGCATCTGCTGGGCGTGGGCAAGCCGCTGCGCCTGGCGTTCGAGGCGGGCAAGGCCCATTCGATGATCTTGTGGGGGCCACCTGGCGTGGGCAAGACGACCTTGGCGCGCCTGATGGCGAACGCCTTCGACAGCGAATTCATCGCCCTGTCGGCCGTGTTCGCGGGCGTGAAAGATATCCGGGCGGCCATGGACCAGGCCCGCCACAGCCTGGACCAGTTCGGCAAACACACCTTGCTGTTCGTCGACGAGATCCACCGGTTTAATAAATCGCAGCAGGATGCCTTGCTGCCCTTCGTCGAGTCGGGTCTGGTGACGTTTATTGGCGCCACCACCGAAAACCCCAGCTTCGAAGTGAACTCGGCGCTGCTGTCGCGCGCGCAAGTGTATGTGTTGAAATCGCTCAACGAAGACGAGATGAAGCAGCTGCTGGCCAAGGCGCAAAGCACGGCGCTGACGCACCTGAGCTTCGACGAGGCGGCGGCCGATACCCTGATCGGCTACGCGGACGGCGACGCCCGCCGTTTTCTCAATCTGCTGGAGCAGGCCGAGACGGCCGCCAGCTCGACGGGGACGACCAAGATCGACGCGGCCTTCGTCGACAATGCGCTGACCCTCAATTCGCGCCGCTTCGACAAGGGCGGCGACAATTTCTATGACCAGATTTCCGCCCTGCACAAGTCCGTGCGCGGTTCGAACCCGGACGCGGCCCTGTACTGGTTTTGCCGCATGATCGACGGCGGCGCCGACCCGCGCTATTTGTCGCGGCGCATCGTGCGCATGGCCTGGGAAGACATCGGCCTGGCCGACCCCCGCGCCTTGACCATGGTCAATGATGCGGCGGAAACGTATGAGCGCCTCGGTTCGCCCGAAGGTGAGCTGGCCTTGGGCCAGGCCGTCATCTACCTGGCGATTGCCGCGAAAAGCAATGCCGGTTACAACGCATTCAATACGGCCATGGCCTTCGTCAAGAAGGATAAATCGAAGGAAGTGCCCGTGCACTTGCGCAATGCGCCGACGAAGCTGATGAAGGAACTCGGTTACGGCCACGCCTACCGCTACGCGCACGACGAGCCCGATGCCTATGCGGCTGGCGAAACGTATTTTCCGGACGGCATGGCGGAACCGGGCTGGTACCAGCCCGTGCCGCGCGGCCTGGAAAGTAAAATAGCCGACAAATTGGCGTGGCTGCGCGAGCTGGACAGGAAAGCAGGAAAACCGGCCGGCAAGGGCTGAATTACAGTCCCAGCAAGCTAAAACCGTCGTCCTGCGGCGCGTAGCCGACCAGCTGGCGCGTCGCGTCGATGGATAGCCGTTTATAACGGTTGTCCGACACCCCATGTACGACGTGGTAGCCGGGCGGCACGTCCGCCGCGATGCAGCAGGCCAGCAGCTGCACCACGTCGCGCTCGCTGATGAAGGCGGCGATGTCGCGCGCGCTGTGCTGTTGACCTGGCGCAAACCGGGCCACGTTGGCGATGCGCACGGCAATGGCCGTCATGCCATGCTGGTGCGCGAAGGCCGACGCCACGCCTTCACCGAAGGCCTTGCTGGCGCCATACATGTTCGCCGGGCGCGCCGGCATGCTTTCGTGTACTTGCACATCGAGCGGATAGCCTTCGATGGCTTGCGCGCTGCTGGCAAACACCACTCTTTTCACTCCCTGTGCCTGCGCCGCGCGGAAGATGTTGTGCGTGCCGACGATGTTCGGCTGCAGCAATTGCGTATCGAAATCGGCGCTGGCGTGCGGCACGCCGGCCAGGTGCAGCACCACGTCGATGTCCATGCAGGCGGCCAGGCAGGCGGCGGAATTGCTGACGTCGAGCTGCATGGACGGGCAGGGCGCCGATGCCAGCCCGTCCGTGTGCAGGTCGGCCAGGCGCAGGGAGAATTCCCCGTGCCGGCGCTTCCAGAAAGCGGTGCCGATGATGCCGGCGGCGCCCGTGACGAGGACGCGCAATGGTTTGTGAGTCATGTATTCCTAGTATTCAGTGTGTGAGGCAGTGCCAGGCTCAGCCAGCGCAGCAGGGCGGGGCGCGGGGCTGCCGTCCCATGCACGCGGATGCGTCCGCTACCGACGGCTTCGACCAGCACCAGGCCGTCATTCGGTATCGTGTAGCGTTCGCCGCTGCGCAGCACGCAATCCTCGAACTGGGCGTAGGCCGTGATCCAGGCCGTGCCGGACAGGCATTCGATGACCCTGGCGCGCGCTTTTTCCAGGCGCAAGGGCCGTTCGCTGCGTAATTCGTGGTCGGTTTGCATGGCATCGCTCCTGTTGTGCTGACAGGAACAGCTTAGGCGCTTGGATAGAACCATGACAGATGCAGGAAACCGAAATTGTCATGCATACAGTGTGCTTCGTCGTACACTGTGCTTGTCAAAAAAACGGGCAACTGTATCTGTGCGTGCCGCGCGCGGCAGCCGCATACTGAAGGGATGAACATGAATGCGCCTTTGAATCTGTACGAGCACCTGGCCAACGAGCTGGGCGCCCTGATCGACGCGCGCGTGTTCGCTCCCGGCGACCGCCTGCCGTCGATCCGCCACCTGGCGCAGCAAAAGCGCATTTCCGTCAGCACCGTGATGCAAGCCTTGCGGCTGATGGAAGACCGGGGGCAAGTCGATGCGCGGCCCCAGTCCGGCTATTTCGTGCGCCACCGCGCGCCGCGCCGGCCCTGCAGTGCCGACGCGCAGCATCTGAAGGAGCCGGCCTTTGTCGGCATCAACAACCTGTTGATGCGCGTGCTGAAGGAAAACGAGGCGCCCGCTATCGTGCAGCTGGGCACGGCCTGGCCGCCCGACGAGATATTGCCCATCAAGCGCATGCAGCGCACCATCAGCGCGGTGGCGCGGCGCGAGCCCGCCTTGTTGAGCAAGGTCAGCTGCTACGACGTCAGCGAAGGCAATTTTTTGCGGCAGGTTGCGCGCCGCGCGCTGGACTGGGGCAAGCTGGACCCGCGCGAGATCGTCGTGACGAATTCCTGCACGGAAGCGATCAGCCTGTGCCTGCGCGCCGTCGCCAAACCGGGCGACACCATCGCCATCGAGTCGGCCACGTATTTCGTGCTGCTGCAGATGATCGAAAGCCTGGGCATGAAGGCGCTGGAAATTCCCACCGACCCGAAGACGGGGCCGTCGCTCGACGCGCTGGAACTGGCCCTGCGCGCCGGCCTCGTGCAGGCTTGCCTGTTCGTGCCGAACGCGAATAATCCCCTGGGCTGCGTCATGCCGGAAACGAACAAGCAGCGCTTGGCGGGCCTGCTGTCGGAGTTCAATATCCCACTGGTGGAAGACGATGTGTATGGCGACCTGTGCTTTGCGCCGCAGCGCCCGTGGCCCGTGAAGGCCTACGATACGAGCGGCAATGTGCTGCTGTGTTCCTCGTTTTCCAAGGCTATCACGCCCGCGTCGCGCGTCGGTTACGTGCTGGCCGGGCGCTACGCGCAGGAAGTGGCCCTGCTGAAAACCGTGTCGAGCGGCGCCACCAGCCATTTCTTCCAGGCCGTGCTGGCCGACTTTTTGGAGGGCAGCAGCTACGACCAGCAGCTGCGCAAGATGCGGCGCACCCTGGTGCAGCGCATCGCGCGCATGTCCGATGCCGTGGCGACCAGCTTTCCGGCGGACTGCATGCTGTCCGAGCCGCAGGGCGGTTTCGTGCTGTGGGTGCAGATGCCGCCGCAGGTCGATGCGCTGGCCCTGCATGGCCAGGCCATCGCCGGCGGCGTGGCCTACATGCCGGGCCAGCTGTTCTCGGCCTCGGGCAAGTTCGGCAATTATCTGCGCCTCAATTGCGGCAATGCGTGGACGCCGCGCATCGAGCAGGCCATCGGCCGGCTGGGCCGCCTGGTGCATGAGGCCTTGTAACTATTCTTTGCGTTTCAGTCCCCGTTTTTCACCGTTCGCTCCCTGTTTTTCGCCGCCGGTCGCAAGCCGGTGGCCTTGTTTGCCGCCGTTGGCTAAAGTAGCACCATACCAGCAGCAGTCAACGACGCAAACTAACCAGGAGTCACATCATGAACGTACTGAAAAACATGGAAATCACCTTTGTCGCCGCCGCCATCATCGCCATCGGCGCCAGCTTCGCCACCGCCGGCGCGAATACCTTGGAAGTGAGCGCCAGCAACACCGTGATCGCCCAGGCCGCCGACAGCAGCATGCCCGTCGTCACCGTCAGCGCCCGCCGCCTGACGGACGCTGAAAAAGCCGCTTTCATTTAAGTATCCGCCGTAAAGCGGGCGAGAGTGCCCGGTCAGGCTGCCATGACGATGGTTGACCTTGCGCAAAACTCATCGAAGTGAACAGGGTCTTGGTACAATGAGTGCTTTCGATACATCGGCACCGCCATCCACCCATGATAGATATCCAACTTCTCCGTAAAGACATCGCCAACGTCGCAGAACGCCTGGCGACGCGCAAATTTCAGCTCGACGTGGCAGGTTTTACCGCCCTCGAAGCCGAACGCAAGGCGATCCAGACGCGCACCGAGGAACTGCAGGGCAAGCGCAACGCGCTGTCCAAGCAAATCGGCATGTTGAAAGGCAAGGGGGAAGACACCTCGGCCGTGATGGCGCAAGTGGCCGGCCTGGGCGATGAACTGAAAGCCGATGAAGCGGCCCTGACCCTGGTGCAAGCCAAGCTGAGCGACTTCATCATGGCCGTGCCGAACCTGCCGCACGAATCGGCACCGGTAGGCACGGACGAGTCGGGCAACGTGGAAGTGCGCAAGGTCGGCACGCCGCGCACGTTTGATTTCGAAGTCAAGGATCACGTCGACGTGGGCGCCCCGCTGGGCCTCGATTTCGAAGTGGCCACCAAGCTGACCGGTTCGCGCTTCTCCGTGATGAAGGGCGGCATCGCCCGTTTGCACCGTGCACTGGCGCAATTCATGCTCAACACGCACGTTGACGAGCACGGCTACACGGAATGCTATACGCCGTACATGGTCAACGCGGATTCGCTGCGCGGCACGGGCCAGCTGCCGAAATTCGAAGCCGATCTGTTTTCGGTGAAAAAAGGCGGCGTGGAAGGCGAGGGCGAGACCTTCTACTTGATCCCGACCTCGGAAGTGTCGCTGACCAACATCGCCCGCGATGAAATCCTGGCGCTCGACCAATTGCCCCTGAAAATGACGGCCCATACGCCATGCTTCCGTTCGGAAGCGGGCAGCTATGGCCGCGACACGCGCGGCATGATCCGCCAGCACCAGTTCGACAAGGTGGAAATGGTGCAAGTGGTGCACCCGGACACCTCGTACCAGGTGCTGGAAGAAATGGTCGGCCACGCGGAAACGATCTTGCAACGCCTGGGCCTGCCGTACCGCGTGATGTCGCTGTGCACGGGCGATATGGGCTTTACTGCCAGCAAGACCTTCGACCTGGAAGTGTGGCTGCCGGCGCAAAACACCTACCGTGAAATCTCGTCCCTGTCGAACACGGAAGCCTTCCAGGCCCGCCGCATGCAGGCACGTTTCCGCAACGCCGCCGGCAAACCGGAACTGGCGCACACCCTGAACGGCTCCGGCCTGGCAGTGGGCCGCACCCTGGTCGCGGTGCTGGAAAACTACCAGCAAGCGGACGGCAGCGTCGAAATCCCGCCAGTGCTGCGCCCGTACATGGGCGGCCTGACGCATCTGAAGGCGTAAAAAAGACCAGGCAGCTTGCTGCAATGGAAGGCTTAAAATAGTCCTTCCATTTTTTCAGGCGGCTGCTATAATCTTGCCTTCTCGCAGCAATGCGGGAAAAGACCGCAGTAAATGGAGAGGTGGCAGAGTGGTCGAATGTACTTGACTCGAAATCAAGCGTACGTTAAATCGTACCGTGGGTTCGAATCCCACCCTCTCCGCCAGAACAAATAGAGAAAGCTCCCGCAAGGGAGCTTTTTTTATTTGTGGCGGCGAAGAGGAGTACGCCCCCTGCGGGGCGTACGCGTGGGATTCGAAGCCCCGCGCATATTTGCGCGGGGCTCTCCGAATCGCCCAATTGGTTTTTACGCGTGCGCCAAGGCGGCAGCTTCGAAGACGAGCGCGTACTCGCGCGAGGCTCCCCGAATCGTCCAATTGGTTTTTCGGATTGGCACCCAGCATTGAGTTACAAATCACCAATAAACCCCTACCCAACCCAACAACACCCATGCTAAAATAGCGCCTCGTTCAAACAGGCATGCCAGTTTGAATGAATAGACCGCAGTAAACGGAGAGGTGGCAGAGTGGTCGAATGTACTTGACTCGAAATCAAGCGTACGTTAAATCGTACCGTGGGTTCGAATCCCACCCTCTCCGCCAGAATACATAAGAGAAGCTCCCGCAAGGGAGCTTTTTTTATTAGCGATGCCAAAAGCCTGAGACGTATCAATGCAGGTAGAAAAACCGCCCAAAGCGCGCAGCGCAAGGCGTTTTTTTCCATTCAGGCCTTGAAAGCCAGCGCCCCACTAACGTAACCCAAGCTAGTGCACCAGCCTCGCCACCGCAAACACTACAGCTGACGTAGCAATCATCGTCCCCACGCACCATAAAATCATGGCCAATCTGGCCGCAGCCACATCGCTTTTGGTCGCGTAATCGGCATGCTCCATTTTCATATCCGCCGTATCCCGCTCCTGTGTGTCGCCCCATCCGCTCATGACAGTATCCTCCTCATTACCCACTCCATGCTCCGCGCTTCTTTCAGCGCTGTCAAACCGTGTCACGAGGGTATCGTGCACGGTCCGGCTATTGCGCTGTCGCATATCTGGCCTCAACAGCTGCCCCCCACCTTGACCCCGTTCAGCCTATGTTAATCTACCCCCTCCCATCCCGACCCCACCCATAAAAGCAATGAGCCGATTCTGGAGCAACATCGTCAGCGAGCTGACCCCCTACGTCCCCGGCGAGCAGCCGAAACTGCCCGACCTGGTGAAACTCAACACCAACGAAAACCCCTACGGCCCGTCGCCGCAGGTGCTGGCAGTATTGCGCGACGCGGCCAACGACAGCCTGCGCCTGTATCCCGATCCCACCGCCAGCGAACTGAAGCAAACCCTGGCCGCCTACCACGGCCTCAGCAGCGACCAAGTGTTTGTGGGCAACGGTTCCGACGAAGTGCTGGCGCTGGCCTTCATGGCCTTGCTCAAGCACGATGCGCCCTTGCTGTTCCCGGACATCAGCTACAGTTTCTATCCCGTGTATTGCAAGCTGTACGGCATCGATTACCGCACGGTCGCGCTCGACGAGGCCATGCGCATCCGTCCTGAAGACTACCGGGGGCCGTGCGGCGCCATCATCTTCCCGAATCCCAACGCGCCCACGGGCGTGGACTTGCCGCTGGCCGGCGTGGAAACCTTGCTGCGCGACCATCCCGACGCCGTGGTCGTGGTCGATGAAGCGTACGTGGATTTCGGCGGCGAGAGCGCCGTGGCCCTGATCGACAAGTATCCGAACTTGCTGGTGGTGCAGACGTTCTCGAAATCGCGTTCGCTGGCCGGCTTGCGCGTCGGCTGCGCCTTCGGGCATGCGGACCTGATCGAGGCGCTGGAGCGCGTGAAGAACAGTTTCAACTCGTATCCGCTGGATAGGCTGGCCCTGGCCGGCGCCGTCGCTTCGCTGCACGACGAAGCGTATTTCCAGCAGACGCGCCAGGCCGTCATCGCCAGCCGCGAACAGCTGGCGGCGGACCTGGCGGCGCTGGGCTTCGAAGTGCTGCCGTCGGTGGCCAATTTCATCTTTGCCCGCCACCCGCAGCATGATGCGGCGCAACTGGCGGCCGGCTTGCGCGCCAAGTCGGTGATCGTGCGCCATTTCAACGCTCCGCGCATCAGCCAGTATTTGCGCATCAGCATCGGCAATCCGGCTGAGTGCGCGGCGTTGATGGCGGCATTGTGCGCAGTGCTGTGACGCCATGCTGACCTTCGTCCCTGCCAGCATCGCCGATGGCGAGGCGCTGGCCAGCCTGCGCGTGGCCGCCATGCGCGACAGCCTGGAGCGCATCGGCCGCTATGATCCGCAGCGCGCGCGCCAGCGTTTCCTGTCCACCTACGACCCCGATTGCACCTGGCAGTTGCGCCATGGCGGCGCGCTGGCCGGCTTCTATGTGTTGCGCCCGCAAGCGGATTATTTGCTGCTCGACCACCTCTACCTGGCGCCGGAATGCCAGCGGCAAGGCATGGGCGCGGCCGTGCTGGCGCGCGTGTTTGCCGAGGCCGATGCGGCCCGCAAGAGCGTGCGCGTGGGCGCCTTGCGCGGTAGCGAGGCGAACCGCTTCTATGTGCGTCACGGCTTCGTGCCGGACGGCGAGGAAGAGTTCGACCTGTATTATCGGCGCGCTCCTGCGCCTTGATGCTGCCGGCGGCGACTGTTTGTGCAACAATAATCGGATTCATTCATCGACAGGACGGACAAAATGGCAAAAGTGGCATTCATCGGTTTGGGCGTCATGGGTTTCCCTATGGCAGGTCACCTGGCGGCGGGCGGGCACGACGTCACCGTGTACAACCGCAACCCGGCCCGCGCGGCCGCCTGGCTGGAGCAATACAAGGGCAGCAGCGCCGCCACGCCGGCCACCGCCGCTGCGGGTGCCGAGTTCGTCTTCACCTGCATCGGCAACGATAACGATCTGTATCAAGTGATCCTGGAAGAGGGCGGCTTGCTGTCCACCATGACGCCGGGCAGCGTCCTGATCGACCATACGACGGCGTCGGCCGAAGCGGCGCGCACCATCCACGCGGCGGCGAAGGAGAAGGGCGTGTTCTTCCTCGACGCGCCCGTGTCCGGCGGCCAGGCGGGGGCGGAAAACGGCAAGCTGACCGTGATGGTGGGCGGCGATGCGGAAGCATATGCACGTGCCGAGCCCGTCATCGCCCTGTTCTCGCGCGCCGTCACCTACATGGGCGCTTCCGGTTCCGGCCAGCTCACAAAAATGGTCAACCAGATCTGCATCGCGGGCCTGGTGCAAGCCTTGAGCGAGGGCATTGCCTTTGCGGAAAACGCGGGCCTTGATGCGGCGCTGGTGGTCGACGTGATTTCCAAGGGCGCGGCGCAGTCGTGGCAGCTGGAAAACCGCGGCAAGACCATGATAGCGCGCAAGTTCGACTTCGGTTTCGCCGTCGACCTGATGCGCAAGGACCTGGGCATCTGTCTCGCCGAAGCGAAACGCAACGGCAGCGACTTGCCCGTGACCACCTTGACGGACCAGTTCTATGGCGAAGTGCAGCAGGCGGGCGGCAACCGTTACGACACGTCCAGCCTGATCACTCGCTTGAACAAAAAGTAACTTTTTAACTCTTAAGTAAAGAGCGGCGCGTCCCTGCCCAGGGCCGCGCCGCTTGTCGTTTACGGTGCCGGCATCATTAAAACGTCAGTTTCCGGAACATCTGGTTTCGATTTTCATGGAAAAGCATGGACTTCGCTAGCTCATCGTGTATTATTAAAAAACGAGATGAAATGTCCCAATTTTTAAAACATTATGAGCGGACCCGCATGAAAACCAACTCCTCAGCGATAACACGCGTTGTCGACAAGAACATCCCCTATTTGTCTTCCGCCATCGCCATCTGGCGGCCCCGCGCCGTGCTGCGCAGCTGGCCCGGCGTGGCCATCGCGCTGGTGATCGCCCTGTCGGCCACCTTTATTTCCAGCAATTACGGCGGCCCCCAGCTGCTGTATGCGCTGTTTTTCGGCCTGGCTTTCCACTTCCTCGCGTCCGACCCCACCTGCAAGCCCGGCATCGAGTTTTGCAGCAAGGTGCTGCTGCGCACGGGCGTGGCCCTGCTGGGGGCGCGCATCACCTTCAATCAGATCGCTTCCGTGGGCGTGACGCCGTTGCTGATCGTCGTCGGCGGCCTGGTGGCGACTTTGGGCTTCGGCTACCTGCTGGCCAAATGGCTGAAACGCCCCATCACGGAAGGCATTTTGTCGGGCGGCTCCGTGGCCATCTGCGGCGCCTCGGCCGCGCTGGCCATCTCGGCCGTGCTGCCGCAAACCAAGGAAAACGAAAAATTCACCCTGTTGACGGTGGTGGGCGTGACCTCGCTGTCCACCCTGGCGATGATCGTCTACCCGCTGCTGGTCAAGCTGCTGGGTTTTGACCCGACGGAGGCGGGCGTGTTCATCGGGGGCACGATTCATGACGTGGCGCAAGTGGTGGGCGCCGGCTACCTGGTCAGCAACCATACGGGCGACGTGGCCACCTTCGTCAAACTGACGCGCGTCGCCTGCCTCGTGCCCGTCGTGCTGGGCCTGTCGATCATGTTCAAGCGCAAGGACGGCAAGAGCGAAGTCGATGCGCCGCCGCTGGTGCCGTTCTTCCTGATCGGCTTTGTCTGGCTCGTCATCACCAACAGCCTGGGCCTGATTCCGCAGGAAGTGAATGGCTGGATCAACAATGCCTCGCGCGCCTGTCTCGTCATCGCCATTGCCGCCCTGGGCGTGAAAACCTCGTTCCAGTCGCTGGCCTCGCTGGGCTGGCGTCCCGTGATCATGCTGGTGATGGAGACGGTGTGGATCGCCGCCTTCGTCGCCATCGCCGTGCTGCTGACGCGCTGAGCGCTGGCTATTCGCCATGAAGATCCTCGTTCTCGGCGCCGGCGTGGTCGGCACGGCATCGGCCTGGTACTTGCGCCAGGCGGGCCACGACGTGCGCGTGCTCGAGCGCCAGGCGGGCGCCGCGCAGGAAACCAGTTTTGCCAACGGCGGGCAGATTTCCGTCTCGCATGCGGAACCGTGGGCGAATCCCGCCACCCTGCGCAAGGTCGTGAGCTGGCTGGGCAAGGACGACGCGCCGCTGCTGTTCCGTCCCCGCCTCGATCCGCTGCAATGGCAGTGGACCTTGCATTACCTGCGCGAATGCCTGCCATCGCGGGTGGCGCGCAATATGCGCCAGATCGTCGCCCTGGCCGAGTACAGCCGCCAGAGCCTGCAAGCCTTGCGCCGCGAGACGGGCATCGCCTATGACCACCTCGAGCGGGGCATTTTGCATTTCTATACGGACCAGCAGGAGTTTGATAAATCGCAAGCGGGCGCCGCGCTCCTGCGCGAACTGGGCTGCCCGCGCAATACCGTCAGCGCCGACGAAGTGATCCGGCTGGAACCGGCCTTGGCCCATGCCCGCCAGCAGATCGTCGGCGGCGACTTCACGGCCAGCGACGAGTCGGGCGATGTGCACTTGTTTACCACGGCCCTGGCCGCGCGCGCGGCGGTCACCGGCGTGGATTTTCAGTACAGCACGACGGTGACGCGGCTGCTGGCCGATGGCGCACGCATCACGGGCGTGGAATGCATCGATGCGCAGGGGCGTCATCGCCTCGAGCATGCGGATGCCGTCGTGGTGGCCATGGGCAGCTTTTCCGCACCGCTGCTGCAGCCGCTGGGCATCCGGCTGATGCTGTATCCGGGCAAGGGCTACTCGGCCACGTATCCGATCATCGACCCCGTCAGCGCACCCAGCGTGTCGCTGACGGACGATGGCCATAAGCTGGTGTTTTCGCGCCTGGGATCGCGCCTGCGCGTGGCCGGCACGTGCGAGCTGAACGGCTACACGCGCGAACTCAACCCCGTGCGCTGCGCCGCCATCACGCGCCGCGTGCAGGCGCTGTTCCCCCACGCCTGCGATTATAGCGATCCCGTCTACTGGGCCGGCTTGCGCCCCCTGACGCCGTCGAACGTGCCCTACATCGGCGCCACGCGCTACCGCCAGCTATTCCTCAACACAGGCCACGGTACCCTGGGCTGGACCATGGGCTGCGGCGCGGGCAGGGCGATCGCCGACCTCGTGTCGGGACGGCGGCCGGAAGTCGATTTTGCGTTTTGCGGCGAAGCCCCCCGGCAAGAGGCCGCGTTGGTTCAACTTAGGAGAGCACCACGATGAGAGACGACGCCACCCCCAGCCATACCCCCGGCGGCCTGACCCTGGCCGGCACCACCTACCAGTCGCGCCTGCTGGTGGGCACCGGCAAATACAAGGACTTCGAGGAGACGCGCCTCGCCATCGAGGAAAGCGGCGCCGAGATCGTCACCGTGACCATCCGCCGGGTGAATATCGGCCAGGAAAAGGGCGAGCCGAACCTGCTCGACTTCATTCCGCCATCGAAATACACGATCCTGCCCAACACGGGCGGCTGCTACAACGCGCGCGACGCCGTCTACACCCTGCAGCTGGCGCGCGAGCTGCTGGGCGGCCACCAGTTGTGCAAGCTGGAAGTGCTGGGCGATGAAAAGACCCTGTTCCCGAACATGCCGGAAACGTTGAAGGCGGCGGAACAGCTGGTGAAGGATGGCTTCCAGGTGATGGTGTATTGCAGCGACGACCCCATCCAGGCGCGCATGCTGGAAGATATCGGCTGCATCGCCGTCATGCCGCTGGCGTCATTGATCGGCTCGGGCATGGGCATACTCAATCCTTGGAACTTGTCGCTGATCATCGAGCAAGCCCGTGTGCCCGTGCTGGTCGATGCCGGTGTCGGCACGGCGTCGGATGCTGCCATCGCCATGGAACTCGGTTGCGACGGCATCTTAATGAATACCGCCATCGCGGCGGCGCGCGAGCCTATCCGCATGGCGCGCGCCATGAAACTGGCAGTGCAGGGCGGACGCGAGGCCTATCTGGCCGGGCGCATGCCCCGGAGAGCGGGCGTCATGAGCGCATCGCCCTCGTCGCCGATGGCCGGGCTGATCGCCTGAGCCGCCGCATTTACCGCAGTCTGCAGCACCGTTGTTGATTCTGTTTGAAGCACCCATAAAAACCACAATACCTGGAGATGACATGAAACACACACTCGTAGCGGCAGCAATTTTCGCCACATTCTTCGCCGGCAGCGCCGGCGCCCAGTCGTCCGTCACCGTGTACGGCTTGCTCGACGCGGGCTTCACGTCCGAGCACGGCGGCGCGGACGGTTCCGTCACCAAGCTGGCCACCGGCGTGCAGTCGGGCAGCCGCATCGGCTTCAAGGGCACGGAAGACCTGGGCAATAACTTGAAAGCCAACTTCCTGCTGGAAAATGGCCTCGACCTCGACACGGGCGCCAACCGCCAGGGCGCCTTGTTCGGGCGCAAGGCCTACGTGGGCCTGTCCGGCGACTTCGGCACCGTGAACCTGGGCTTGCAGCACAACCCGCTGTTTACCGCGCTGGACAATATCGACCCCTTCGAGACGGGCATGACGGGCGCCTCGATCAACCTGATGAGCGTGGCCAGCCTGCGCACGAAAAACTCCATCATGTACGAGACGCCGAAGGTGAAGGGCCTGTCGGCATCGATCATGTATGGCCTGGGCGAAAAGCCGGACAGCAATACCCTGGGCCGCACCATCGACTTTTCCATCGACTACGCCAACGGCCCGCTCGTGCTGACGCTGGCGCACGACAACCGCAAGGATACGCCGCTGAACACGGCGAAAGTCACCTTGCTGGGCGGCACCTACGACTTCGGCCCCGCCAAGCTGCACGCCGCGTATGAAACGGACAAGGACGATGCGGGCACGGATTTCCGCAACTACATGCTGGGCGCGTCGGCCCCCGTGGGCGCGGCGGGCAGCGTGATGGCCTCGTACATCCGCAAGGATGACCGCACGAATGCGCGCCGCGGCGGGCGCCAGCTGGCCATCGGCTACACCTATGCCTTGTCCAAGCGCACCAACCTGTACACCTCATACGGGCGCATCAGCAACGATGGCGCGGGCACCAACTTCGTCGGCGACGCCTCCAGCGGCGGCAGCGTGCCCTTGCCTGGGCATAACTCGAGCGCCTTCACGGCCGGCATGCGCCTGAAGTTCTAAACGCGGCAGTGCAGGTGGCGATGGCGGCTTGTCTGTTGCGGATAAGCCGCCATTGTTGTTTCAGGAATGGGGCAAAGTCACAGATTCCGGATTCAGGAATGAAACAGTCCGATTTTTCATGAATTTTCATTGACAGTGCATTTCGCAACCGTTAAATTGAACACGTATTTCAAATATCGGAACAAAATATACCGATTTTTTATAAAACCGTAAGGAGACTGAGCCATGACCGATTTGTCCGACCAAAAAGCCGCCGCAGCCGCCGCAGTGCATCCACCCGCTCCTGTAGGCCCGCAAAAGATGACGCCGTCCGAAGCGTTCGTGGAAACCCTGGCCGCCAATGGCGTGACCGACATGTTCGGCATCATGGGCTCGGCCTTCATGGACCCGATGGATATCTTTGCTCCGGCCGGCATCCGCCTGATCCCCGTCGTGCACGAGCAGGGCGCCGGCCACATGGCCGACGGCTACGCCCGCGTCTCGGGCCGCCATGGCGTCGTCATCGGCCAGAACGGCCCCGGTATCAGCAATTGCGTCACGGCGATTGCCGCCGCCTACTGGGCGCACACCCCGGTCGTGATCATCACGCCGGAAACGGGCACGATGAGCATGGGCCTGGGCGGCTTCCAGGAAGCGAACCAGCTGCCGATGTTCGAGGAATTTACGAAATATCAAGGCCACGTGACCAATCCCGCCCGCATGGCGGAATTCACGGGCCGCTGCTTTGACCGCGCCATGTCGGAAATGGGCCCGACGCAACTGAACATCCCGCGCGACTATTTCTATGGCGAAATCAAGGCGGAGATCCCGAAACCGAACCGCCTGGACCGCGGCGCCGGCGGCGAGCAAAGCCTGAACGATGCGGCGGAGCTCCTGGCCAAGGCCAAGTTCCCCGTGATCATCTCGGGCGGCGGCGTCGTCATGGGCGAAGCCATCGACGAGTGCAAGGCCCTGGCCGAGCGCCTCGGCGCCCCCGTGGTGAACAGCTATCTGCACAACGACTCGTTTCCCGCCAGCCACCCGCTGTGGTGCGGTCCGCTCGGCTACCAGGGTTCGAAGGCGGCGATGAAACTGATCGCCCAGGCCGACGTCGTCGTGGCCTTGGGTTCGCGTCTGGGACCGTTCGGCACCTTGCCGCAGCACGGCATGGATTACTGGCCGAAAAATGCCAAGATCATCCAGATCGACGCCGACAACAAGATGCTCGGTTTGGTGAAAAAGATTTCGGTGGGCATCTGCGGCGATGCCAAGGCGGCCGCCAAAGCCATCCTGTCCCGCCTGGACGGCAAGACGCTGGACTGCGATGCGACGCGCGACGCGCGCTATGCCACCGTGCAAGCGGAAAAGGCCGCATGGGAAGAGGAGTTGACCAACTGGACCCATGAAAAGGATGCCTACAGCCTGGACATGATCGAAGAGCAGAAGAAAGAGCCGGGCAACTATCTGCACCCGCGCCAGGTCTTGCGCGAGCTGGAAAAAGCCATGCCGGAAGACGTGATGGTGTCGACCGACATCGGCAACATCAACTCGGTGGCCAACAGCTATCTGCGCTTTGAAAAGCCGCGCAGCTTCTTTGCGGCAATGAGCTTTGGCAACTGCGGCTATGCCTTCCCGACCATCATCGGCGCGAAAGTGGCGGCTCCCCACCGTCCGGCCGTGTCGTATGCGGGCGACGGCGCCTGGGGCATGAGTCTGATGGAAACGATGACCTGCGTGCGCCACAACATTCCCGTGACGGCCGTGGTATTCCACAACCGCCAGTGGGGCGCGGAAAAGAAGAACCAGGTCGATTTCTACAACCGCCGCTTCGTCGCCGGTGAGCTCGACAACCAGAGCTTCGCCGAGATCGCGCGGGCCATGGGCGCCGAAGGCATCACGGTCGACAAGCTGGAAGACGTGGGGCCGGCCCTGAAGAAGGCGATCGACATGCAGATGAATGAAGGCAAGACGACCATCATCGAAATCATGTGCACGCGCGAGCTGGGCGACCCGTTCCGCCGCGATGCGCTGAGTAAGCCGGTGCGTCATCTGGATAAGTATAAAGACTACGTTTGATGCGCTGAGGTTGTTGGATTACGCCTTTTAGGCTAATCCAACCTACCCAACCTACGCGACTGTGTAGGTCGGATTAGCCGGGCAAAGCCCGGCGTCATCCGACACCACCCGGGCAGTAGCCAGGCCCGGCGTCATCCGACGCCACCCCGACCGATCCTTGTATGACCCCGGCTTGCCGGGTTTTATGTGCCGGAACCATCTTTATGCTTCCATGGTTCCGGCACTTTTTTTACCGAATTGGAGTCGCCATGAAAGCCCTGCACCGCATCATCGAACAAGCCCGTGCCGTGCCGAAAAACATCGTGTTGTGCGAGGGCGGCGATGCGCGCGTGCTGCAGGCTGCTGCGCGGGCTGCCGCCGAAGGCCTGGCGCACATCACCCTCGTCGGCAAGCCGGCCGCCATCCTGGCCCTGGCGCAGGAGCACGGACTGGACCTGGACGCGGTGCGCCTGGTCGATCCGGCAACGTCCGACGAGTCGGAACACTATGCCCAGCAATTGTTTGTGCTGCGTCAAGCCAAGGGTATGACGGTGGAGCAGGCGCGCATCGCCGTGCAGGATCCGCTGTGCTATGCCAACCTGATGGTGCGCCTGGGTGACGCCGACGGCTGCGTGGCGGGGGCCGTGCACACGACGGCCGACGTGGTGCGCAGCGCCATCCAGATCATCGGCGTCGACCCGGCCTTCAAGCTCGTGTCGAGCTTTTTCCTGATGATGCTGTGCGAACCGTTCCACAGCCTGAAGGGCGGATTCATCTTTTCCGACTGCGCCCTCGTCGTTGACCCGAAGGCCGAGGAATTGGCCGACATCGCCATGGCCGCCGCCGACAGCGCGCAAGCCTTGCTGATGGAAGAACCGCGGGTGGCCATGCTGTCGTTTTCCACCAGCGGCAGCGCCCACCACGCGGCCGTTGACAAGGTGCATGCGGCCACGGACCGGGTCAAGGCCCAGCGTCCGCTGCTGGCCATCGATGGCGACGTGCAACTGGACGCGGCCATCGTGGCCGAGATTTCCCAGAGAAAAGTCAAGGATTCCGTCGTCAACGGCCGCGCCAACGTGCTGGTGTTCCCGAACTTGGACGCGGGCAATATCGGCTACAAGCTGGCCGAACGCATGGGCGGCGCCGTCGCCATCGGCCCCTTGCTGCAAGGCTTGAACAAGCCGGCCAACGATCTGTCGCGCGGCTGCAGCGCCGACGACGTCTACAACGTCATTGCCGTGACGGCCGTGCAGGCCCAGGGTGGGCGCTGAGTTGTTCAGCCTGCCCGTGCTGGCGTTGCTGGGCGTGGTGGCGGCCGGCACGTATTTCCAGACCGTCACGGGCTTTGGCCTGGGCATGATCGTCATGGGCGTGGCCAGCGGCCTCGGCCTGGCGCCCGTGCCCGCGCTGGCGGCCCTCGTCAGTTTGTTGTCCCTGGCCAATTGCCTGGTGGCCTTGCCGGGCGCCTTGCACCACCTGGACTGGCGCGCCATCCGCGCCGCCAGCATCGGCTTGCTGCCGGCCATGGCGGCCGGCGTGTTGCTGTTGGGATATCTGGACCAGGCATATGCGCCCGTGCTGAAACTGTTGCTGGGCGCAGCCATCGTGTATGGCGGCGTCAGCATCCTGCTGCAGGCGCCGCCGGGACCGGGCGCGGCGGACAAGCGCAGCTTTTTCATCAGCGGCGTGTGCGGCGGCCTGTTCTCGGGTCTGTTTTCGCTGGCCGGCCCGCCGCTCGTGTACCAGTTTTACCGCCAGGAAATGAGTTTGACCACCATCCGCTACAGCCTGATCTTTTTGTTCGCCATCAGCGCGGGCGGGCGCTCGCTGATGGCGGGCAGCCAGGGCCAGCTCGACGCGAAAGTCTTGCTGCTGTGCGCGCTGGCCTTGCCCGTCGGCGTGCTGGCCACCATGGCAGGCAAGCGCTACCCGCCGCCGATCGCCCAGCGCGGCATGCGCCGCATCGCGTTTGCCGTGCTGACCGCCATCGGCCTCTCGCTGATGGCGGCGGCCGTGCCGCAGTTGCTCAGGCCTTGAACGTCAATAAAGGTTTCAAGCGCGCCACCGATTGCAGCAAGCCCGCTTCCTCCTGCGCGGCGATGACGGGACCGATCTTTTTATAGGCCATCGGCGCTTCCTCGACGCGGCGTTCCTCGCGCAGCGTCACGCACTGGAAGGTCATCTCGTCGCCGCCCACCGTGGGCCGGATGGCGCGCATGGCTTGCCTGCGGATGCTGCGCCCCGCGCCGTGCGAGCACGACCACAGCCAGTCGGGATTGCCCATCCCCGTTGCCACATAGGAATAGTCGCCCATGGAGCCGGGGATCAGCGCCAGGTCGCCCTCGCGCGCCGGCGTGGCGCCCTTGCGGTGGATGTTCATGCCATGCTCGCGCAGGATGACGTTGTGCGGCACATCGACCACCAGGCGCGATTGATCCTGCGCAAACACTTGCGACAGGCTGTCGCGCACCAGTTCGGCCAATACCATGCGGTTGACCCAGGCGTAGCGCGAGGCTACGCCCATGGCGTCCATGTATTCGCCGGCCAGTTCGCCCGTCAAGCCGTACAGGCCCGACTGCGGGTGGCGCACGCCTTTCGGCCACGCCTCCCTGGCGCGGTCCATCCAGCGGCTGCCCACAAAAAAACCCACGTCGCGGCTGCCGCTGTGGATCATCACGACCACTTCGCCGGGCACCAGCCCGTGCCGGTATGCGGCGTGGCGTTCCATGACCGTATCGACCAGCTGGATTTCCACGAAATGGTTGCCCGATCCCGTCGTGCCCAGGCTGGGGTCGCGTATCACTTCGCGCGTGCCCACCAGCGCTTCGGGCGCATGGCGCAAGCCGCCGCCCAATTCGCGCAGGGCGATGCAAGCGTCGAGCTCGCGCAACAAACGCTCCTTGTCGACGCGGGGCCACAGGCCGCACATGCCATCCTTGTGCAGGCTGTCGATGAACGCTTCCGGCCCCACCTCGAACAGGGCGGAAAACGCCTTCGAGCGCAGCGGCACGTTGCGGCCGTCTTCCAGCAACACGTGTTTGAGCTTGCTCAATAGCTGCGGCTTGCGGGCCTCGAACTGGGCCAGGGTCAGGCCTGTCGTGATCAGGCGCATGCCGCAGGCGATGTCCGTGCCGGGAATGGCGGGGATCACCATGTCGGGGCTGGTGGCGACGATGCTGCCGACGGGCGCGATGCTGCCAGGGTGGAAGTCGGGCGTGGCGCACGCCTTGCACACATGGCCATCCTGGCCCGGCACGGCGACGGCGGCAAACTCCATCAGCTGGCGCACGGCTTTTTCCTCGAGGGGAAAGTTGTGGGGCAGCAGTACGGACGCCTGGGCGTGCGGATTGCTGAGCGTATAAATACCGTCGGCATAGGCGACGGCGATGCCCTGGCGGCGCAGGGCTTTTTGTAATCTGGATATGGGAAACACGATTCTGCTCCGGAAATAACGAATGCACGGCCCTTTTGCAAGGGCCATGTTTGTTTTCCACGCAGCAGCGACAGGAAGTGCCGCCAGCTTAGCAAATTTTGCGGGGATTGCAAAGCCAGGGATGCGCACGATAGGAAGAGCCACTTGCAAAATAATCAAACTGCCTTTATATTCGCGGTTCTTTCTCGAACCTCTTCCTTATTGGAGCCAAAAGTGCCTCGCTTCTTCGCCATCACCTGCTAACGCTGACGAAATGCTCTCTGCAGCATCGTTCGGCGCGTTGACGCCCCCGATTGCTGCGGCACTGTTTTTGCTCTTTCCGCACACGTATCCAGGACCACCGTCCTGATCGTCCACGCCCGAACACGTCGTCAGCACCCCTGACCCTGTATGGACACGCCCCGGTGAACGCGGCGTGGGACGCTATGTTTTTACAATCTTTGCCTTTATTTAAATACCCGCGCACGCCGCACCTGGAAGGCTCGCGCCTGCAGGACGGCGACGACGGTTCCGACCAGATGCCCCTGAAAAAGCTGGCCGGCCGATACGTCGTCATCGAGGAAAAAATCGATGGCGCCAACTCCGCCGTGTCGTTCAGCGATGCGGGCGAGGTGCTGCTGCAGTCGCGCGGCCACTACCTGGCGGGCGGCGGTAGCGAACGCCAGTTCAACCTGTTGAAACCGTGGGCCCATGCGCATGAGCACGCCTTGCTGCATATGCTTGAAGATCAATTTGTGCTGTTTGGCGAGTGGTCTTACAGTAAGCATTCCGTGTTTTACGACCGCCTGCCCCATTATTTCAACGAGTTCGACATGTATTGCCGCCGCAGCCAGATGTTTTTGTCGACGGCGCGCCGCCGCGCCATGCTGGCCGGCTCGCCCGTGCTGTCGGTCCCCGTGCTGTATGCGGGCACCATGCCCGCGTCGCCGAAACAGCTGTGGCAGCTGCTACGCCATTCGCTGGCCAAGTCCCTGCTGTGGCGCGACGCTTTCGAAGGCGTGGTGGCGCGCGAGCGCTTGCCGCTGGACCTGTGCTGGAAGCAGACGGACAAGTCCGACCACGCGGAAGGCCTGTACCTGAAAGTGGAAGACGACGAGCAAGTGCTGGCCCGCTACAAGCTGGTGCGCCATGACTTTACGCAAACCATCCTCGACAGCGGTTCGCACCACAGCACGCGGCCATTGATCCCGAACCTGCTGGCCGACGGCGTCGACCTGTACGCGCCGCAGCCGCTGGTGACGTGGGAAAGCCTGGGCTTGCATACCTGCCAGTCGCTCGATGAACTGGCAGCCTTCTCAAGGAGTATGAAATGATGAACTGGAAAACCCTGCAGCAACTGGTGCCCACAGCGGGCCGCTCGCCCGACTTCAGCGCCTGCCTGGCCGCTTTCCCGCAGCTGGAACTGGCGAAGACGACGCCGCAAAACCCCGTGTACCACGCGGAAGGCGATGTGTGGACGCATACGATGATGGTGGTGGAATCCTTGCTGGGCATGCCTGAATATCAGCAAGCGACGCGCGCGGAACAGGAAATCGTGTTCCTGGCCGCCTTGCTGCACGACGTGGCCAAGTGCAGCACGACGGTGATCGACCCCGTGACGGGCGCCATCGGCCAGCCCGGCCACTCGCGCAAGGGCGCGCTCGATGCGCGCATCGCCCTGTGGGACTACGACGTGCCGTTTGCCGCGCGCGAGGAAATCTGCCGCTTGATCAATGTGCACCAGGTGCCGTTCTTTGCGCTGGAACAATCGCGGCGCGGCGTGACGCCGGAATTTACCGTGCGCGAACTGTCGTGGCAAGTCGATATCCGCCTGCTGGCCATGCTGGCCGAGGCCGATATCCGCGGCCGCATCTGCCCGGACCCGCAGCGCATTTGGGATGCCATCGAGCTGTTCCGCGAACTGGCGCGCGAGGAAGGCTGCTATGGCCAGCGCAGGGTCTTCGTCGACGACCACACGCGCGTGAAGTACTTTCGCGGCGCCGAGGCGCATCCCGATTATTCCCTGTTCCAGGAGCCGGGTTCGCACGTGATCGTCATGTCGGGCTTGCCCGCCTCGGGCAAGAATACCTGGGTGGACAAGCACCATCCGCGCCTGCCCGTCGTGTCGTTTGACGATGCGCGGACGGCCTTAGGCTTGAAGCATGGCAAGAACGAGGGGCAGGTGGGCGACTATGCGGAAGAGCGGGCGCGCGAACTGCTGCGCAAGCACGAACCGTTCGTGTGGAATGCCACGCATCTGTCCAAGCTGATGCGCGAAAAGACGCTCAACCTGCTGTACAAATACCATGCGCAGGTGGAGCTCGTGTACCTGGAACAGCCGCGCAAGGAATTACTCCGACGCAACGGCCAGCGCGACACCTCGCTCAGCAACAAGAAGCTGCAAGCGATGCTGTGGAACTGGGAAATCCCGCTGCCCATGGAGGCGCACACGGTGCGTTACTGCGTCGAATGAGGCGCCAGCAACGGCGCGGCGCTCTCTTCGTCCCGCTGCATGATCGTTGCATGGGAAATCAAAATAACAATACTTATTTTTAAAATTGCAACAAACTGAGTATATTGCGACTCTTTCATTTATTACAATGAATTGTCTGGTTAGCTGAATGGCCGGGCTGTGGCGCGAGGGACCTCCCTCGCGCTTCCTGCGTGAATCACTGCGTGATCCACTCTTCCTCATTGAATGAACAGGAGTCATCCATGCAAAAATCTCTCATCGCACTGGCCGCAGCCGCCGTGCTAAGCCTTGGCGCTGCATCTTCCGCGCAGGCGGCCACCCAGACCATCAGCTTCAGCGCCGACCGCGCCCTGGGCGCCACCAATTGGTCAGATACCCTGGGGCTGGGCAAGTTCGACAGCAGCCTGGGCACCTTGACGTCGATCAAATTCCATCTGGAAGGGGGCGTGCAGGGCAGCGGCAGGGCGGAAAGCCTGGATGCGGGCGCTTCCGACGTGACCCTGAGCCTGGCCTCGCTGCTGACCTTGTACCGTCCCGACAATTCCACCCTGCTGGTGGCCAATCCGCTGTTCACGCAGACATTCGCCCTGAGCGCCTTTGATGGCAGCATCGATTTCGCGGGGACTTCGGGCGCGGACACGGGGCCCCGCTCGAGCACGGGGGCGAATAGCTACACGACCGCCAGTGCCAGCGACTTTGCCCTGTTTTCCTCGGCGGGCGGCGGTTTGATTTACCTGGGCTTGAATGCCATCGGTTCCTCGACGGGCAGCGGCGCGGGCAATTTGCTGACGCAGTTCCAGACGGCCGCTTCCGGCCGCGTGGCAGTGACGTATGAATACGTGAGCGCCGTGCCGGAACCGGAAACCTATGTGATGCTGCTGACGGGGCTGGCGCTGGCCGGCGTGATGATGCGGCGCCGCAAGCCCCGCGCCTGATCAGCGCCGGCTGCGCCCGGCAACCAGCTGGGCGATCTCGCTGAACAGTTCATTGTTCAGCGAGGCGGGCAGGGTGGTGGCCAGGCTGCGGCTGTAGTAAGCGCCCAGGTCCAGTCCCAGTCCCAGCCCGCAGATTTCCACGGCGCCCTGCGCTTCGCGGCGCGCCACCACCTGTTTCAGATGTTGCGCCAGGTAAAACTCGTCGTTGGCCAGATTCGTAGCTGTATCCATCGGGCAACCGTCTGATACGACGAGCAGGATGCGCCGCCGCTCCGGGCGTGCCAGCATGCGCGTGCACGCCCAATCCACGGCTTCGCCATCGACGCCTTCGCGGTACAGGTCCGCTTTCAGCAGGGCGGCGATGTCGGGCCGCGCGCGGCGCCAGTTCGTCTCGCCATCCTTGAAGACCATATGCACGAGTTCATTCAAGCGGCCCGGATGGGCGGGCGAGCGGGCGCGCATCCAGTCGCGCTTGACGCGGCCCCCGTTCCAGGCGCCCGTCGTAAAGCCCAGCAATTCCGTCGTGATGCCCGCCTGATCCAGTGCGCGCAGCAATATGTCCAGCAGCACGGCCACGGATTCCGCATGCGTCTTCATGGAGCCGGAGCAATCGACGAGAAAGGTGACGAGGCAATCGGCCTGCGGCAGGAATTGTTCCTTGCGGAACAAGCGGCGCTCGGACGGCGAGCTGATCAGCTGCGCCAGGCGCCGGCCATCGATATAACCCTCTTCTTCGCCGAACGACCAACCGTCGCGTTGGGGCACGGCCAGCAATTGCGTGAAGCGCCGCGCCAGGCGCGCCGTATTGATGCCCAGGCTGGCGATGCGCGCATCCATGCGTTCGCGGTACTCGAGCAGCAGGGCGCGGCGCACGAGCTCGCCCGCCTTGTCTTCGCGGTCATATGCCGTGGAGTACGCCTTGTAGCCGCCATCGCTGTCGCGCAAGGCGCGGCTGTCGCCCAGCGGGGCGGCATCGGGAACATTGTCGTTATCGCTGTCGAAATCGAGCAGCAGCCTGAAGGCCGCCTGCGCCTTCGCGTCGCCCCCGTAGTCCTCGCTGCCGTCGCGCGCCGCCTGCGCCTCTTTCAGCATGGCGTCGACGGCATGGGCGATGGCCAGCGCGTGGCGGGCAAAGGCGGCCTGGTCGGCGCGGTGGCGGCGCAAGCCCGCCAGGTCGCCGCTCAGTTGCGAGGACAGGGACCAGCGCGTCGCCTCGATGAAATCTTCCGTCTTTTCCAGCACGGGCCTGGCCGTCAGGCGCGACCAGCACATCTGGAACACGGTGTACAAGAGCAAGCCCGACGCGCCTTCGGCCAGGCCGGAATCGTAGAACGCGTGCGACCATGCAGTAAAGCGGTGGCGCAGGTTGGCGATGACGCCGGCATGCCGCTCTGGCGCCAGGGTTTCCACGCGCAGTTGCTCCAGCAGCTCGAAGACGAGCCGCGCCACGGATTCGACCGGGCACAAGGACTTGTGCAGGGCCGCATCCGTATGCAGCAAACGCAGGGCCACGCTGTCGGCCGCGCCGCGCAGCGAGGGCAAATCCTGCAGCGCCGCATCGGGCTGCAGATGGGCCGCGTGGATGGGCAGGGGGCGGTGGCCGTCGTGCAGGCGCCGTCCGCGGTAGCGGATCGCCGCCTGTCCGCTGAGCGCGCGGATGGCACCCGCGCACAGCTCATCCGTTTCCTGCTGCTCGCGCGTGTAGGCGGCGGGCGCGGTCGCTTCGGTACTCATGCCTGGCTCGCCAGCAATTCCTCGTTGAAACAGCGCTGGTAATACTCGGCCACCATGGGCCGCTCGGCCTCGTCGCATTTGTTGAGGAAGGACAGGCGGAAGGCCAGGGCCGGGTCGCGGAAGATCTGGCAGTTTTCCGCCCAGGTGATCACCGTGCGCGGCGACATCAGGCACGCCAGGTCGCCCGCCGCATAGCCGTGGCGCGTCAGGCTGGCCACGGCCACCATGCTGCCTGCCAGCTGGCGGCCCGCCGCGTCGTTCATGGCGGGAACCCTGGCCAGCACGATGTCCGTTTCCTCGTCCTGCGGCAAATAGTTCAAGGTGGCAACGATGTTCCAGCGGTCGATCTGCGCGTGATTGAGCACTTGCGTGCCGTGGTACATGCCGTTCAGGTTGCCCAGGCCCACCGTGTTCGAGGTGGCGAACAAACGGAAGTGGGGGTGGGGCGTGATGACCCGGTTCTGGTCGAGCAGGGTGAACTTGCCGTCGCGCTCAAGGATGCGCTGGATGACGAACATCACGTCGGGGCGGCCCGCGTCGTACTCGTCGAAGATCAGGGCCACGGGCCGTTGCAGCGACCAGGGCACGATGCCTTCCTGGAATTCCGTCACCTGCTGCTGCTCGCGCAGCACGATGGCATCCTTCCCGACCAGATCCAGGCGGCTGATGTGGCCATCGAGGTTGACCCGCACGCAGGGCCAGTTCAGGCGCGCCGCCACCTGCTCGATATGCGTGGACTTGCCCGTACCGTGCAAGCCTTGCACCATCACGCGGCGGTTATGCGTGAAACCGGCCAGGATGGCCAGGGTCACGTCCTTGTTGAAGCGGTAGGCGGGATCGATGTCGGGCACGTGCGGATCGCGCTCCGTGAAGACGGGCACGAGCAGGTCGCTGTCGATATGGAACAGGCTGCGCACGGACTGCAAGGTTTGCGCTGCGGCGGCGGGGGGATGTTGGCGTGAATCTGGCACCTTGTTCTCCTGGTCAAGCCGCAGCATGGGTGCCGCAGCGGTTATGAATTACCTGTCTGCAATGCGTCGTCGTCCCCGCCCGTCGTCGGCATGGTTTCCGATTCGATGGCGGCCAGGGCTTGCGCGGCGCGTTGCAATGCTGGCAAGAAATGTAAAGCCTTGTCGTGCGTCAAACGGATGATGGGCGCCTGGATCGCCACGGCCAGGTTCGAGCGGCCGTTCGGGTTCGGCACCAGCACGGCCACGCACAGCAGGCCGGGCAGGAATTCCTCGTCGTCCAGCGCATAGCCGTTGCGGCGCACCAGTTCCAGTTCGCGTTCCAGCTTGGCGGGGTCCGTTTCCGTCTTGTCCGTAAAGCGCGTCAATTCCATGTGGCCCAGCAGGCGGCGCCGTTGCACGGGCGTCATCTGCGCCAGGAACAGCTTGCCGCTGGACGAGCAGTGGGCCGGCACCCGTGAACCGGGATGCAGGTAGAAGCGCAGCGGGGCCGCCGTTTCCACGCGGTCCAGGTACACCACTTCGCTGCCGCTGAAGGCCGTCAGGTTGCAGCTTTCGCCCACTTCCTCGACCAGCTGGCGCAAGACCATGCGGCGGGCGCCATGGAAGGTGTTGTTAATCAAGAGGTTAGACGCCAGGCGGCGCAGGCGCACACCCGTGCTGTAGTGGCGGCCGTCGCTTTCGCGCTGCAGCACGCCCACGCTTTCCAGCTGTTGCAGCATGCGGTGCAGGGTGGGTTTCGGCAGCCCCGTTTCTTCCACCAGCGCTTGCAGCGACAGCAGTTGGTCTTTTTCGGCAATCACTTCCAGCAAGGCAAACAAACGCATCGTGGGCGTGTCGCCTTCCAGTTTTTCCGGCTCAAGTTTTGGGGATGAAATCATGTCCATGGTGGCCTCGGTTGGGTATCTGAGTGTTACATCAGCTTATTTCATTTTCGAACTCAAATTGTACCGTTTCCTCGAAATTCTGTTTGACTTTTGATTGCCGAACGCTTAAATTGAATTGTATATCAAATTTCGGAACAAAATATACCGTTTTTTGATAAATAAATTGATAAATACGCTGCAGTTCATTACCACAGACCAGGAGACACCCATGAATGACATGACCGAGCAAAAAGCCGCCGCCGCAGCCGCGATACCTGTAGGCCCGCAAAAGATGACGCCGTCCGAAGCGTTCGTGGAAACCCTGGCCGCCAATGGCGTGACCGACATGTTCGGCATCATGGGCTCGGCCTTCATGGACCCGATGGATATCTTCGCCCCCGCCGGCATCCGCCTGATCCCCGTCGTGCACGAGCAGGGCGCCGGCCACATGGCCGACGGCTATGCCCGCGTCTCGGGTCGCCATGGCGTCGTCATCGGCCAGAACGGCCCCGGTATCAGCAATTGCGTCACGGCGATTGCCGCCGCCTACTGGGCGCACACCCCGGTCGTGATCATCACGCCGGAAACAGGCACGATGAGCATGGGCCTGGGCGGCTTCCAGGAAGCGAACCAGCTGCCGATGTTCGAGGAATTTACGAAATATCAAGGCCACGTGACCAATCCTGCCCGCATGGCGGAATTCACGGGCCGCTGCTTTGACCGCGCCATGTCGGAAATGGGCCCGACGCAACTGAACATCCCGCGCGACTATTTCTATGGCGAAATCAAGGCCGAGATTCCGAAACCGAACCGCCTGGACCGCGGCGCCGGCGGCGAGCAAAGCCTCGATGATGCGGCGGAGCTCCTGGCCAAGGCCAAGTTCCCCGTGATTATCTCGGGCGGCGGCGTCGTCATGGGCGAAGCGATCGACGAGTGCAAGGCCCTGGCCGAGCGCCTCGGCGCGCCCGTGGTGAACAGCTATCTGCATAACGACTCGTTTCCCGCCAGCCACCCGCTGTGGTGCGGTCCGCTCGGCTATCAAGGCTCGAAAGCGGCGATGAAACTGATCGCCCAGGCCGACGTTGTCGTCGCTTTAGGTTCGCGCCTGGGACCGTTCGGCACCCTGCCGCAGCACGGCATGGATTACTGGCCGAAAAATGCCAAGATCATCCAGATCGACGCCGACAACAAGATGCTCGGTTTGGTGAAAAAGATTTCGGTGGGCATCTGCGGCGACGCCAAGGCGGCCGCCAAGGCGATTATTGCCCGCCTCGATGGCAAGACGCTCGACTGCGACGCCACGCGCGACGCGCGCTACGCCACCGTGCAAGCGGAAAAGGCCGCGTGGGAAGAGGAGTTGACCAACTGGACCCATGAAAAAGATGCGTACAGCCTGGATATGATCGAAGAGCAGAAGAAGGAGCCGGGCAACTATCTGCACCCGCGCCAGGTGCTGCGCGAGCTGGAAAAAGCCATGCCGGAAGACGTGATGGTATCGACCGACATCGGCAACATCAACTCGGTGGCCAACAGCTATCTGCGCTTCGAAAAGCCGCGCAGCTTCTTTGCGGCGATGAGCTTTGGCAACTGCGGCTATGCCTTCCCGACCATCATCGGCGCGAAAGTGGCGGCTCCCCACCGTCCGGCCGTGTCGTATGCGGGCGACGGCGCCTGGGGCATGAGCCTGATGGAAACGATGACTTGCGTGCGCCACAACATTCCCGTGACGGCCGTGGTATTCCACAACCGCCAGTGGGGCGCGGAAAAGAAGAACCAGGTCGATTTCTACAACCGCCGTTTCGTCGCCGGTGAGCTCGACAACCAGAGCTTCGCCGAGATCGCGCGGGCCATGGGCGCCGAAGGCATCACGGTCGACAAGCTGGAGGACGTGGGGCCGGCCCTGAAGAAGGCGATCGACATGCAGATGAATGAAGGCAAGACGACCATCATCGAAATCATGTGCACGCGTGAACTGGGCGATCCGTTCCGCCGCGATGCGCTGAGCAAGCCGGTGCGTCATCTGGATAAGTATAAAGATTACGTTTGATGTAGCGGGTGTTGTTGGATTACGCCCGTTGGGCTAATCCAACCTACCCAACCTACGCGACTGTGTAGGTCGGATTAGCCGGGCGAAAGCCCGGCGTAATCCGACAAAGCGTTGTGACCAAATTCTCACAGATTGTCACGAAAACATCATAATTTCATTAAAGAATACAAGGCGTCCCGTTTTTTGGATTATTTGATTTGACAAGGCCATGCTTAAGGCTTAAATTCAATAAAAGACAAAAAACGGAACGTAGCGTATCAAAAACGATTTACGGAGACCACCATGAACCACCCTGTACCGCACACCGACGCCGTCACCATCGACTTCCTGCAAGCGTTCGGCGATGCCTGGAACCGCCACGATATCGAGACCTTGATGGCCGCCATGGCCGACGACTGCGAATTCCACGCTGTGGCCGGTCCTGACTTGCTGGGCAAGAGTTTCATCGGCCGCGACGCCGTGCGCGCCGGTTTCGAGCTGGCCTGGCAAACCTTTCCCGACGCGGCCTGGCTGAACCCCGTGCATTTCGTCAGCGGCCAGCGCGGCGTGACGGAATCGACCTTTGCCGGCACCAAGGCGGACGGCACGCGCATCGAGGCGCGCATGGTCGACATCTTTACTTTCCGCGATGGCAAGATCGCCGTGAAGAACGCCTTCCGCAAGGATCGCCCACCCGTCGTCAAAGCTTAAGCCAGCACGTTCACCAGGAATGATCATGAACAAACCTGTCGACACCCCATCTGACGTACTGGGCAACAGCACCGCCGCCCGCACGGCCTACGATCCCGCCTACGATCCGCTGGTGGCCCAGCGGCCCGGCCACGGCAATGCCTACGCGCCCACCTACTGGATCGGCACGGCCGGCGAGCCGCCCGCCGACGACGGTCCCATCACGCATGACATCGACGTCGACGTGGCGATCATCGGCTCGGGTTTTACCGGTCTCTCCTGCGCCATCTTCCTGGCCCAGGAACACGGCATCAAGGCCACCGTGCTGGAAGCGAATCGGGTCAGCTGGGGCTGCAGCACGCGCAACGGCGGCCAGGCGCAATGCACGACGGGCCGCCTGAAGCGCTCGCAGTGGATCGCCCGTTACGGCATGGACACGGCCCTCAAATTGCACGCGGAAGTGTGCGACGCGATGCAGACATTCAAGAAGATCACGGCCGACATCGATTGCGACCCGCAGCCGGGCGGCCACCTGTACATCGCCCACAAGGCGAAAGCCATGCCCGCGCTGGAAAAAGAAGCCAAGGTCATGCGCGAGATCTTCAAGTATGACGCGCGCATCCTCGACGCCGACACCGTCAAGCGCGAGTATGTGGATGACAAGGAAGCGGCGGGTGCCCTGCACGAACCGGAAGGCATCGGCATCCACGCGGGCAAGCTGGCCTTCGGCTACCTGCGCAAGGCGCGTGCGCTGGGCGCCAAAGTGCATCCATCGAGTCCCGTGATGGGCTGGGAAACGCGCAACGGCGTGCATTATCTGCAAACGCCGGGCGGCGTGGTGCGTGCCCGCTCCGTGGCCGTGGCCACGGGCGGCTACACCTCGCCCCACCTGCATGCGCAAGTGAAAAACCGGCTGCTGCCGATTTTGTCGAATTCCATCGTCACGCGCCCGTTGACCCCGGCGGAAATCGAGGCGTGCAATTTCCGCACCCACCAGGTGATCACGGATACGCGCATCCTGCGCCACTACTACCGCTTGATGCCGGACAACCGCGTGCAGATCGGCAGCCGCAGCGCCATCACGGGCGCCGACGCGCCGGACGACAAGTACAAACAGTTTTTGATCAATGACCTGCACCGCAAGTTCCCCGCGCTGACCGGCATAGCCATCGATTACTCGTGGTGGGGCTGGGTCGACGTCAGCCACGACATGATGCCGCGCATCGTGCAACCGGACCCGAAGCAATCGATCTTCTATTCGCTCGGCTACGGCGGCAACGGCGTCATGTATTCGGCACAGGCGGGCCGGCGCATGGCCGAGCGCATCGCGGGCAAGGCCAGCGACACGGGCTTGCCGATCTTTAATTCGAAATTGCCGTATCCCAACATGATGGAACTGGTCGAGTCGCAGGCGTTCGCCCCGTTCCGCCGCCTGGGCCAGCGCTTCCTGTACCGCTGGTATCACTTGAAGGATGAAGTGTTTTAAATAGCAGCAGCCGTACTAAGCCGCCGTATGGTTGACAAAGAGCAACCAGCGGCGCCATCCGCAAGGATGAGATTGCCCGAACGTTCACACATAACAATAACTTGGAGTGAGACATGAACACAAATACGAGCAAAACGGTTTTTTCAACGATGCGCCGCGCCGTCCTCGGCACCTTGGTGCTGGGCGTGGCGGTCGCATCGAGCGGCACGGCCTTCGCGCAGGGCAAGGAAGTGACGATTGCCTATCAGGAAATCAACGGTCCCTTCCTGGTGGCGATCGCCAGCGGCGAGGTGGAAAAGACCACCGGCTACAAAATCAACTGGCGCAAGTTCGATTCGGGCGCCAAGGTGGCCACCGGCATGGCGTCCGGCGACGTGCAGATCGGCGTCATCGGTTCGAGCCCATTGACGGCGGCCGTCAGCCGCGGCGTCGACCTGCAGCTGTTCTGGATCATCGACGACATCAACGAAGCCGAAGCGATGGTGGCCCGCAATGGCGCCGGCATCAGCAAACCGACCGACTTGCGCGGCAAGAAGATCGCCGTGCCGTTTGTTTCCACCACACACTTCCACACCATGTTCGCGCTGGAAACGTGGGGCATCAAGCCCACGGAAGTGAAATTGCTCAACATGCAGCCGAACCAGATCGCCGCCGCCTGGGAGCGGGGCGATATCGACGCGGCCTTCGTGTGGGACCCGGCCTTGAGCAAACTCAAGCAAAACGGCAAGGTGCTGGTGACCTCTGGCGAACTGAGCAAGAAGGGCAAGGCCACGTTTGACGGCATGGCCGTCGAGCACGCCTGGGGCGAGGCGAATGCCGATTTCATGGCCAAGTTCGTCAAGGTGATGGCCGCCGCCGATGCCGACTACCGCGCCAATCCGAAGGCGTGGACCATCGATTCCCCGCAAGTCAAAGCCAACGTCAAGCATTCGGGTGCGGCTGCCAAGGACGTGGCAGCTTCCGTGGCCCTGTACGCCTATCCATCGTTGCAGGAGCAGGCTTCGCCGGCCTGGCTCGGTGGCGGCGCGAAGGGCGGCGTGGCGCAAGCCTTGCTGGCCACGGCGCAATTTTTGAAGGGCGAAGGCAAGATCGATACGCTGGCCCCTGACTACGCCAAATATGTGACACCCAAGTATGCACAGGCCGCCGGCCTGCTGAAGTAAACGTTGTGCGATGGCGCGCCTGCGGGCGCGCTGACTGAACAGAGTGCGTTGAACAGAACTGTGGGGACACGATGGAAAATCTGTACGTCAAGGATGTCAGCGTGATTTATCCGGGCAAGACGGCCGGTGAACGCGTACATGCCTTAAATAATATCAATCTCACCATCAATAGCGGCGACTTCGTCGTCGCGCTCGGTGCTTCCGGCTGCGGCAAGACAACCTTGCTGAGCCTGATGGCGGGCTTTATTGCCCCGTCCAAGGGGGAAATCATGCTCGGGGACAATAAGGTGGAAGGGCCTGGCGCCGACCGTGGCGTCGTGTTCCAGAAACACGCCTTGCTGCCGTGGCTGAACGTGATGGAAAACGTGGAATTCGGCCTGAAGCTGCAAGGCGTGCCGAAAGCCGTGCGGCGCGAACAGGCGGCCAAGAACCTGGCGCTCGTGGGCTTGAAGGACTTTCACGACAATATGATTTATCAGTTGTCGGGCGGCATGCAGCAAAGGGTGGGCATCGCCCGCGCGCTGACCAGCAATCCCGCCATGCTGCTGATGGATGAGCCGATGGCGGCGCTCGATGCGCTGACGCGCGAGACCATCCAGGAATTGCTGCTCGATATCTGGGCCAAGTCCAGCACCATGTTCTTCTTCATTACCCACAGCGTCGACGAGGCGCTGTTCCTGGCGAACCGGCTGATCGTCATGTCGCCCCGTCCGGGACGCATCACGCACACCTACGAACTCGATTTCAACAAGCGCTTCCTCGAATGCCGCGATGCGCGCGCCGTGAAATCGAGCCCGGACTTCATCAAGATGCGCGAAACAGTGCTCAACATCATTTATGGCGACGAGCGGGCAGTCAACAAAGAGCTGGAGGTGTCCCATGCATAGCCCATCCGTCGTGGGATTTCCTCCCGCCACCGCCAAGCGCGCCGGTTTCTTTGGCCGCCTGTTCGCTCCCCGCTGCGCCATGCCCGGCGAAGCGTTCGGCGCGCCGGGGCAGGGCAATTCCAGCCGCATCGCCACCGTCACCGTCATCGCCGTGCTGCTGCTGTGGTTTGGCGTGACGGCCAGCGGCCTCGTGAAACCCCTGTTCCTGCCGTCGCCGCAAGCTGTCTATGAAAAATTCATCATGGCGGCCACCACCGGTTTCGGCGGCGCCACCCTGTGGGAACACACGGTCGCCAGTCTGGTGCGGGTGTTTGGCGCATTCGGCCTGGCCTGTGTGCTGGCCATTCCCATCGGCGTGATGATGGGCGTGAACCGCGTGGCGCGCGGCATCTTCGATCCCTTGATCGAGTTCTACCGTCCGTTGCCGCCGCTCGCTTACTTGCCACTGGTCATCATCTGGTTCGGCATCGGCGAGTTTTCGAAGGTCTACCTGATCTTCCTGGCCATCTTCGCGCCGATGGCCATCGCGGCCCGCGCCGGCGTCAGCTCCGTGTCGCTGGAGCAAATCCACGCGGCCTACTCGATGGGCGCCACCCGTTTCCAGGTGATCGTGCACGTGATCCTGCGCGCGGCGATTCCGGAAATCCTCACCGGCATGCGCATCGGCATCGGCGTGGGCTGGACCACCCTGGTGGCGGGCGAGATGGTGGCGGCCACGCGCGGCCTCGGCTACATGGTGCTCAGCGCTTCCGAGTTCCTGGCCAGCGACGTCGTGATCATGGGCATCATCGTGATCGGCTTCTTCGCTTTCCTGTTTGATTTGATGATGCGCTACCTCGAACGTACTCTCGTGCCATGGAAGGGCAAGGTGTAAGACGTTCCCGGGAGTGGCGCTAATGCCACAAGTGTTGCCGCCGCTCCCATTTTTTAACCAGCAATAACTCAGCCATACCCCGTACGTATCCTCCAGCGCGCTTGCCCCTTGGGCGCCGCGCCGGGCCGCTGCATTTCCAGATTGACTTATGGCATGCAGCCAACCAGACTGATTTGATGATGTATCGATGCTGCTTGACGGTGTTGCCCAAATAAAACAAAGCCGCGCGGCAAGAACAGGCCGCAGCAGGCCAGGGCGCACCGAGCTTCAGATATTGACAACACATGACAATCGCCGTAGCGAGCGGCAGTGAGTTGTGGCTGAGAAGCGGAGCTGTGCGGATGCACAGTGAGCATCGGAGGCCGCAAATCGCGACGCGCAGTAGGCGTTGTCAGGTGTTTTAACAGGAGACAAACATGATTAGCGACAACCACAATAACACGGGCTTGCAGCACTCGCTGAAGCAACGCCACATGAGCATGATCGCCATCGGCGGCGTGATCGGCGCCGGCCTCTTTGTCGGCAGCGGCGTCATCGCCAAGGCCGCCGGCCCGGCCGCCATCCTATCCTTCTTGCTCACGGGCGGCCTGGTCGTCCTGATCATGCGCATGCTGGGCGAGCTGGCCTCGTCCCTGCCCGTGGTCGGCTCCTTTTACGAATATGCGCGCCTGGCCTTCGACGACAAGCCGAAGGTCTCGAAATTCCTCGGCTTCATGAGCGGCTGGATGTACTGGTATTTCTGGGTCGTCGTGGTGGCGCTGGAAGCCATCGCCGGCGCCAAGCTGGTCAACTTCTGGCTGCCCGACGTGCCTTCGTGGGCCATCAGCCTGGTCTTGCTCGTGTCGATGACGGTGCTCAACCTGTTCTCGGTGAAAGCCTTCGGCGAATTCGAATTCTGGTTTGCCTCGATCAAGGTGGTCGCCATCATCGTCTTCCTGTTCGTCGGCGCCCTGTTCATCACGGGCAGCTTGCCTAACAGCATCCCAAGCCTGGGCTTTTTGACCAGCCATGGCGGCTTCATGCCCCACGGCTGGGGCCCCGTACTGAGCGGCGCCGTCGCCGCCACGGCCTTTTATTCGGGCGCCGAAATCGTCACCATCGCCGCCGCCGAAACGTCGGACCCGGCCAAGGCCATCGCCCGCGCCACCAATTCCGTCGTCACGCGCGTGCTGATGTTCTATGTCGGTTCCATGTTTGTCGTCGTCTGCATCGTGCCCTGGGATTCGCCGGCCATCGCCACGCCTTTCGTCAGCGCCCTGACCGTCATGAACATCCCGTACGCGGCCCACATCATGAACGCCATCATTTTGACGGCCGTGCTGTCGGCCCTGAACTCCAGTCTGTACGCCTCGTCGCGCATGATCTTTGCGCTGACGCGCCGCGGTGACGCACCGACGGGCCTGGTCAAGCTGAGCAAGAATGGCGTGCCCATTCGCGCCATCCTGTTCAGCACCTTGTTCGCCTATTTCGCCATTGCCGTCTCGTATGTGTCGGCCGACCTGGTCTTCCCCTTCATCGTCAACTCCTACGGCATCCTGATCCTGTTTGTCTACCTGCTGATTGCGATATCTCAATTGCGTTTGCGCCGCCGCCTGGAGCGCGAATGCCCGGAACGCATCAAGGTGCGCATGTGGCTGTTCCCCTACCTGACGTATTTCACCATCATCGCCATGCTGGTGATCCTGGGCGCCATGAGCGTGTCGTCCGATACGGAGCAGCGCGTGTCGTTCTGGTTCGGCCTGTTGAGCGTGGTCATCATGAGCGTCATGTACTACATCAAGAAGCTGGTCAACGACGACCGCAACGGCGGCGAAGCGGCCGACACCAAAGTGGAGCTCAAACATGTCTGATACGACCTTGTTGCCTGCAGGCCGGCGCCGCTTCCTGCGCACGACGGCCGCCCTGGGCGCCGCCGCCGTGGCGGGGCCTGGGTCAGCCTTGGCTGCTTCCGTCACCTTACCGTTTGAAAATGGCGAGCGCGAACTGGTGGCCTTCCCGCAAAAGCGCCCGCTGATTTTACTGACCAGCCGTCCGCCCCAGCTGGAAACGCCGTTCAGCGTCTTCAATGAAGGCGCGATCACGCCCAACGACGCGTTTTTCGTGCGCTATCACTGGAGCGGCTTGCCGACCAGCATAGATGGCGGCAGCTACCGCCTGCGCATCGGCGGCCTCGTCAAGACGCCGCTGGAACTGTCGCTGGCCGAACTCAAACAGCTGGCCGACCCCGTCGACGTGGTGGCCGTGACCCAATGTTCGGGCAACAGCCGCGGCTTCTTCGCCCCGCGCGCCAACGGCGGGCAGCTGGGCAATGGCGCCATGGGCAACGCCCGCTGGACGGGCATCCCCCTGAAAACCGTGCTGGAAAAGGCCGGCATCGCTGCCAGTGCCGTGCAAGTGGCCTTCAATGGCCTGGAAACGCCGCCCGTGGGCGACGGTCCCGACTTCCAGAAAGCCTTGTCCGTCGAGCACATCATGGCCGGCGACGTGATGCTGGCCTGGGCCATGAATGGCGAGGACATCCCTTTCCTCAACGGCTATCCGCTGCGCCTGATCGTGCCGGGCTACTATGGCACTTACTGGGTCAAGCACCTGAGCGACATCACCGTGCTCGACAAACCGTTCGACGGCTTCTGGATGAGCACGGGCTACCGCATTCCCGACAACGGCTCCGGCTTCATCGAGCCGGGTACACCGGTGGGCAAGACGACGCCGATCAGCCGCCTCAACGTGCGCTCTTTTATTACCAGCGTGCAGGATGGCGCGCGGGTGAAGGCGGGGCGCGACCTGGCCTTGCGCGGCATCGCCTTCGATGGCGGGCAGGGCATCATCGAGGTGACAGTGTCGGTGGACGGCGGCCAGACGTGGCAGGAAGCGAAGCTGGGCAAGGACCTGGGCCGCTTCTCGTTTCGCGAGTGGACCATGGTCATGAAGGCGCCGCGCAAGGGCAAGCACGTGCTGATGGTGCGCGCCGTCAACCGCATCGGCCAGAGCCAGCCGATGAAAGCCCTGTGGAATCCCATGGGTTATATGCGCAACGTGGTGGAAACCACGCGCATCGACGCAGTGTGAGGAGAACCAGATGCTGATCAGAACACTTGCTACCGCCGTGACGCTGGCGCTTGCCGGCAGCGCGGGCGCGCTGGAAATTCATTTGCCGCCGGAAACGGCCACCTACAAACCCAGCGAATTGCCCGGCTACCAGCTGGTGCAGCGCAACTGCATGACGTGTCACGCGGCCCAGTATGCATCGAGCCAGCCGCCCGCTTCGCCGCGCGCCTACTGGGAAGCGACCGTCAAGAAGATGAAGAAGCCGTTCGGCGCCCAGTTTGACGACGCGGACGTGCCGGCCATGGTCGACTACCTGGTGAAAACCTATGGCGCGGAGCGGGGCGCCGCGGCGCCTGCCGTCGCAACGAAGCCCGCCGCAGCGGCTGTCCCGGCCGCCGGCGGCAAGGATGTGAAAACCCTGCTGGCGGCAAATGGCTGCATGGCTTGCCACGCCCTCGACCAGAAAGTCGTCGGCCCCGGCTTTGCGGAAGTGGCGGCCAGATACAAGGGCAAGGACAGCGTTGCCGCTGTGGCGGCCAACATCCGCAATGGCGGCGCCGGCAAATGGGGGCCCGTGCCCATGCCGCCATTCAGCCAGCTCAGTGTAGCCGATGCGGCGACCCTGGCGAAATACGTGCTGAACAGGTAACGCACTTCACCTTCTCTTCCTATCCGCAGCCAGCTTGCATGTCGGCCCTGTGCCCGACATGCAAGCTGGCTGTCCCGCCTGTTTTTTCAGTCATTTCCACTATCGATATTGATTCATTGGAAATTCATTTTTGCAAGAATGTTACATGCGCTGATGGCGCAAGAAATTGCGCCTCTGGAAGAGAAGCGGTGTATGCAAAATAGTAACATTGTTTTATCTTGCGACAATATCAATAATTCATCATTGAAACCAATATTTGGGCAGTGAAAAGTAGCATCTCGATAGTAAGCATCAGGGAAGTTTGTTGCGTGAAGACAACGAATTTCTGAGCGGAAAGATGCGTTTTCAGGTGATTTTACGGATTTTGCTGACGCACGTGTTTTGGCTGCACCAACAGAGTGAGTTACTCCCCCCGGACAGGTATTTTCGCGTCTCATGACGCGCTAAAATGGAGCAATGTTGCCGTTGAGAATTTTATTTTTTAGTTGCCATTCTATTTAACATTGGTAGCAAAAGAATATTTTTCTTCAAGCTCTTGTATTCCCCGCCAGTGCAGCCGGAAACGGCGTGCCTGGCGCGGGCGCGCCGCCTGAAAGGATGACCTTGAATACCAAATTACTTCCATTGACCTTGCTGGCGCTGATCCAGACCGCCTGGGCCGTCGATCCGCCAAGTTCCGGTAGCCAATTGCAGCAGATACCCGCCGCGCCACAGTTGCCGAAAGCGCCGCCGGCCATCCGCGTGCAGCAGGGTAATGTGCCGGCCACCACGGTGGGCGATACCACGCGCATCACGGTACGGCGCCTGCAGATCACGGCGCCGCCCGTCTTTGCCGAGAGCGAACTGGTCGCCGCCACGGGTTTTGTCCCGGGCAGCGAGCTGACCCTGGGCGAACTGCGCGGGATGGCGTCAAAAATTGCCAGCTATTATCAGAACCGCGGTTATTTCCTTGCGCAAGCCTATCTGCCCGCGCAAGATATCCACGATGGCATCGTCGCCATCCACGTGCTGCCGGGCCAATATGGCCAGGTGCAGTTGCGCAATCAGAGCAATCTGTCCGACGGCCTGGCCGGCACGATACTGGCCGGCCTGGATGGGCAGGTGATCGCCACGCCGCCACTGGAGCGGCGCTTGCTGCTGCTGTCGGACTTGCCGGGTGTGCAGGTCAGCTCGACCCTGGCGCCGGGGGCGTCCCTGGGTGCGTCCGACCTGATCGTCGACGTGCAGCCTGGCGCGCGCTTCAACGGCAGCATCGACCTGGACAACCAGGGCAACCGCTACACGGGCCGCAACCGCATCGGCGCCACCCTGAACATCAATGAACTGGCCGGCATCGGCGACGTGGCCACCGTGCGCGCCTTTACCTCGGCTGACGGCTTGAACTACGGCCGCCTGGCCTATCAGGGACAGGCGGGCCTGTTGCGTCTGGGCGGCGCCTACACGTATATGGATTACAAGCTGGGCAAGGAATTTGCCGTGCTCGACGCTAAGGGAACGGCGAAGATCGCCAGCGCGTATGGCAGTTATCCGCTGATCCGCTCGCGCAGCAACAATCTGTATGCGCAAGTGAGCTACGACGACAAGAAATTCCAGGACAGGACGGAATCGACGGGCAGCGTCAACGACAAGACGGCCAAGGTGTGGATGCTGAACCTGAATGGCGACAGCAAGGACGGCTGGGGCGGCGGTGGCGTCAGCACCTATTCCGTCACGTACACCACGGGCAAGATCGATATCGAGACGCCGGTAGCCTTGCTGATCGACCAGCTGACGGTGAAAAGCAACGGCCACTTCAACAAGCTTGCCTTCAACGCGGCGCGCGTGCAAAGCCTGGGCGGCGAGACGAGCTTGTTCGGCATCATCAGCGGCCAGGCGGCGTCGAAAAACCTCGATGTTTCCGAAAAGATGGGTATCGGCGGCGTGGGCGGCGTGCGCGCCTATCCGGGCGGCGAGGCGTATGGCGACCAGGGTTACGTGCTGAACCTGGAGCTGCGCCAGAACGTGACGGCGTTCACGGCGTTTCCCGGCCAGCTGCAGGTGCTGGCCTTTGCCGATACGGGCACCGTCAAGCTGAACCGCGACGCCTGGAGTGCGGGCGAGAACCGCCGCACCCTGAGCGGCGCCGGCGTGGGCGTGACGTGGACGGGCGCCAATGCGCTCGTCCTGAAAGCGTATTACGCGCACAAGCTGGGCAATGCCAAGGCGACCTCGGCACCCGATGCGGCAGGCCGCTTCTGGCTGCAAGCGATCAAATATTTCTAAATTACTACATCAATAAAGACATCAGGACATTGCCATGAACCGCATCTACCGCTCCATCTGGAACCAGGCCACCGGCGCTTACGCCGCCGTTTCCGAAAACGTCAAATCCGCAGGCAAGCGCTCGATGCCCGGATGCAGCGGGGGCGGGGCGCATTTCGCCTTGAAGAGCATGGCGGCGGCGCTGATGCTCGGTTATGGCTCGCTGGCCCTGGCGGGGCCGGCGGGCGGCACGGTGGTGGCGGGCCAGGCAACGATCAACGGCGCGCCCGGCTCCACCGTCATCCAGCAGGGCAGCCAGAACGCCGTCATCAACTGGGCCAGTTTCAATATCGGCAAGGGCGAGTCGGTGCAGTTCCAGCAGCCCAACAGCAATGCGGTGGCCCTGAACCGCGTGCTGGGCGGCGACGGTACTACCATCCTGGGCAACTTGTCGGCCAACGGCAAGGTGTTCATCGTCAACCCGAACGGTGTGCTGTTCGGGCAGGGCGCGTCCGTGAACACGGCGGGCCTGGTGGCCTCCACCCTGGACATCTCGAATAGCGACTTCATGGCGGGCAAGTACCAGTTTTCCGGCAACGGCAGCGGCAAGGTCTTGAACCAGGGCAGCATCAGCGCGCCGGGCGGCTATGTGGCCTTGCTGGGCGCCAACGTCTCGAACGAAGGCACGATCCAGGCGCGCCTGGGCTCGGTAGCCCTGGCGGCGGGCCGCGCCATCACCCTGGACGTGGCCGGTGACGGTTTGCTGAACGTGGCGGTGGACCAGGGCGCCGTGGGCGCGCTGGTCAACAATGGCGGCATGATCCAGGCGGACGGCGGCAGCGTGGTGCTCACGGCGCAGGCGGCGGGCGACTTGCTGAAAACCGTGGTCAACAACACGGGCGTGATCGAGGCGCACACCATCGACACGCGCGGCGGCACGATCAAGTTGCTCGGTGACATGCAAAGCGGCACGGTGCACGCGGCCGGCACCCTGGACGCCAGCGCGCCCGCTGAAGGCAATGGCGGCTTCATCGACACCTCGGCCGCGCACGTGAAGATCGACGATGCGCTGAAGGTGACGACGGCGTCGGCCAAGGGCCTGTCCGGCACCTGGCTGATCGACCCGACCGACTTCAATATCGCCGTTTCCGGCGGCGACATGACGGGCGCTTTCCTCAGCAACTCCTTGAAGTCGGGCAATGTGCAGATCCAGAGCGTGTCCGGCGGCAGCGGCACGCAGGGCAACATCAACGTCAACGACAACGTCAACTGGACGGCCAACAAGCTGACCCTGACGGCACAGAACAATATCAATATCAACAAGGCCATGCGCGGCGCGGGCACGGCCAGCCTGGCCCTCGAATACGGACAGAGCGGGCTCGCCGCCGGTAACTTGTCCACGTACAACGTCAAGGCCGAAGTGGACTTGCCATCGGGGAATAACTTCAGCACCAAGCTGGGCAGCAATGGCAGCGTCGTCGTGTATCAGGTGATCAACAGCCTGGGCGCGTTCAACAGCACGACCGGCAGCGACGTGCAGGGCATGCAGGGCAATTTGTCCGGCAAGTATGTGCTGGGCAGCAATATCGATGCGCGCGGCACCTCCGGCTGGGATGGCGGCAAGGGCTTCGCGCCCATCGGCAGCGATGCGACGCCATTCACGGGCACGCTCGATGGCCTGGGCCATGAAATCGTGGGATTGACGATCAACCGTCCTGAAGTGCCTGTCGGGATGTTCGGCAATATCGGCGCTGCCGCTGCCGTGCGCAATCTGGGTTTTAGCGGTGTCAGCGTTGCCGGATCGGCCGCCAACTATAGCAGCACCTATGCGGGCATAGGCGCACTGGCTGCCGTCAACAGCGGCAAGATCGATAATGTGCGCAGCAGCGGCGGCGTCACCGGCTCAGGTTATGTCAATCTCGGTGGCCTCGTGGGCATTAACAATGGCACGATCAGCAACAGTGCCAGCGCAGGCACGGTGACGGCCGGCGGCTATGCGGCGGCGGGTGGCCTGGTGGGCACCAATGCCTTGGGCGCCTTTGTCAAGAACAGCTCCAGCGCCGCTACCGTCACCACGCCGCATTACATGGCGGCCGGCATGGTTGTGATTAACCGCGGCGCGATCAGCGACAGCTATGCCACCGGCACGGTCAATTCTGGCGGCAACTACGGCGGAGGCCTGGTCAGCGTGAATACGGGCAGTATCAGTAACAGTTACGCCACCGGGACGATGAATGCCTCGGGCAGTGCTGGCGGCCTGGTTGGCACGAGCGACAGCTCGGAGTCAAGCATCAGCAACAGTTATGCGACAGGCAAGGTCATCTCCACCGGCGGCTACGTCGGCGGCCTGGTGGGCCTGTTGCGCGGCACCTTGAGCAACAGCTATGCGACGGGCGACGTGCAGAACACCTCGCTGGCGGGCGGCATCGTCGGCTACAACGTGGGCGGCACCATCACGAATGTGTACACCACAGGCAAGGTGACGGGGGGCGGCGCCAGCGTGGGCGCCATCGTCGGCGAGCATAACGGCGGTAGCGTCAACCGCGCCTATTTTGACAGCACGATTAATTCCGGCCTGAATGGCATCGGCCAAAGCTTCAATGGCGCCACCTCGAATGCGCAAGGGCTGAGCACAGCGCAGATGCTGGTATCGAGTAATTATGTGGGCTTCAATTTCACGACCACGGGCGGCGCGACGGGCAACAACTGGGTCCTCGTCAGCGGCGATGGCGCGATCAATGGCGCAAGCGCCGGCACGCGCCCCATGCTGGCGTCGGAGTGGTCGAATACCATCAATTCCACGCACCAGCTGCAATTGATGGCGATGAACAAGGCTGCCAGCTACACGCTGGGCAGCAGTTTCAGCGCCGCCACGACGGCGGCCAATGGCAAGGATATCTGGGGCAGCACGGGCTTCATCCCCGTCGGCACGGCGGCTTCGGCCTTCACGGGCAGCCTGGATGGCACCGGCCATATCATTTCCAGTCTGAACATCGCCAAGGCGGGCGTGAGCGACGTGGGCCTGTTCGGCACCATCGGCAGCGGGGGCGTGGTGGCGAACGTGGGCTTGTCCGGCGGCAGCGTGGCGGGCGGCACCAATGTGGGCGCACTGGCCGGCAGCAATGCGGGCACGATCAGCGGCAGCTTTGCCACCAGCGGCGTGACGAGCACGTCCACCGGAGGCGGCCTGGTGGGCAGCAATACAGGCACGGTGGTGGACAGCTATGCCAGCGGCGCCGTGAACGGTACGAGCGCCGTCGGCGGCCTGGTGGGCAGCAATGGCGGCAGCGTCGCCAACAGCTACGCGAACGGCAGCGTGAGCGGTTCCAGCAATGTGGGCGGCCTGGTGGGCGCCGGTGCGGGCAGCGTCACGGGCAGCTACTGGGACACGGTGAGCAGCGGCCAGGCGGCCAGCGCGGGCGGCACGGGCATGACGACGGCGCTGCTGAAGAACCTGTCGAATTACACGGGCGCCGGCTGGGAACTGGCGCAGATGTGGGTGGTCTACGACGGCCAGAGCGCGCCTTTCCTGCGCTCGTTCATGAAGCAGGTCGCCGTGCGCGTTTCCTACGACAGCAAGGTGTATGACGGCGTGGCCTACGCTGGCGGCAGCAATAGCGTCACCTACTCGAACACGGTGGATGGCGCCAGCCTGCTCGGTACGGTCGCGTATGCGGGCAATGCCACAGGCGCCGTCAATGCGGGCACGTATGGCGTGTCGGCCAGCGGCCTGTATTCGTCGGGCGGCCAGGCCGGCTATGCGATCAGCTATATCGATGGCGGCCTGGTGATCACGCCGAAAGCCCTGACGGTGACGGGCGCGACGGCGGTGGACAAGACCTATGACGGCAACGCCACGGCGGCCATCACAGGTGGCGCGCTGAGCGGCTTGGTGAATGGTGAAACGCTGGTCTTGAACAGCGCCAGCGGCGTCTTCAATAACCAGAACGCGGGCAATGGCAAGGCCGTCACCATCACCGGCGGGAGCCTGGGCGATGGCACTGGCCTGGCCAGCAACTACACGGTCGGCAGTTCGTCGGCCGGAACGGCCAGCATCACGCCAAAGGCCCTGACGGTGACGGGCGCGACGGCGGCGGACAAGACCTATGACGGCAACGCCACGGCGGCCCTCACGGGCGGCGTCCTGAGCGGGCTGGTCGGTTCGGAAACGCTGGTCTTGAACAGCGCCAGCGGCGTCTTCAATAACCAGAACGCGGGCAATGGCAAGGCCGTTACCGTCACGGGCGCCAGCCTGGGCGATGGCACTGGCCTGGCCAGCAACTACACGGTCGGCAGTTCGTCGGCCGGAACGGCCAGCATCACGCCGAAGGCCCTGACGGTGACGGGCGCGACGGCGGCGGACAAGACCTATGACGGCAACGCCACGGCGGCCCTCACGGGCGGCGCCCTGAGCGGGCTGGTCGGTGGGGAAACGCTGGTCTTGAACAGCGCCAGCGGCGTCTTCAATAACCAGAACGCGGGCAATGGCAAGGCCGTCACCGTCACGGGTGCCAGCCTGGGCGATGGCACTGGCCTGGCAAGCAACTACACGATCGGCAGTTCGTCGGCCGGGACGGCCAGCATCACGCCGAAGGCCCTGACGGTGACGGGCGCGACGGCGGCGGACAAGACCTATGACGGCAACGCCACGGCGGCCCTCACGGGCGGCGCCCTGAGCGGGCTGGTCGGTTCGGAAACGCTGGTCTTGAACAGCGCCAGCGGCGTCTTCAATAACCAGAACGCGGGCAATGGCAAGGCCGTCACCGTCACGGGTGCCAGCCTGGGCGATGGCACTGGCCTGGCCAGCAACTACACGATCGGCAGTTCGTCGGCCGGAACGGCCAGCATCACGCCAAAGGCCCTGACGGTGACGGGCGCGACGGCGGCGGACAAGACCTATGACGGCAACGCCACGGCGGCTATCACGGGCGGCGCCCTGAGCGGGCTGGTCGGTTCGGAAACGCTGGTCTTGAACAGCGCCAGCGGCGTCTTCAATAACCAGAACGCGGGCAATGGCAAGGCCGTCACCGTCACGGGCGCCAGCCTGGGCGATGGCACGGGCCTGGCCAGCAACTACACGATCGGCAGTTCGTCGGCCGGAACGGCCAGCATCACGCCAAAGGCCCTGACGGTGACGGGCGCGACGGCGGTGGACAAGACCTATGACGGCAACGCCACGGCGGCTATCACGGGCGGCGCCCTGAGCGGGCTGGTCGGTTCGGAAACGCTGGTCTTGAACAGCGCCAGCGGCGTCTTCAATAACCAGAACGCGGGCAATGGCAAGGCCGTCACCGTCACGGGCGCCAGTCTGGGCGATGGCACTGGCCTGGCCAGCAACTACACGGTCGGCAGTTCGTCGGCCGGAACGGCCAGCATCACGCCGAAGGCGCTGACGGTGACGGGCGCGACGGCGGCGGACAAGACCTATGACGGCAACGCCACGGCGGCCCTCACGGGCGGCGCCCTGAGCGGGCTGGTCGGTTCGGAAACGCTGGTCTTGAACAGCGCCAGCGGCGTCTTCAATAACCAGAACGCGGGCAATGGCAAGGCCGTCACCGTCACGGGTGCCAGCCTGGGCGATGGCACGGGCCTGGCCAGCAACTACACGGTCGGCAGTTCGTCGGCCGGAACGGCCAGCATCACGCCGAAGGCCCTGACGGTGACGGGCGCGACGGCGGCGGACAAGACCTATGACGGCAACGCCACGGCGGCCCTCACGGGCGGCGCCCTGAGCGGGCTGGTCGGTTCGGAAACGCTGGTCTTGAACAGCGCCAGCGGCGTCTTCAATAACCAGAACGCGGGCAATGGCAAGGCCGTTACCGTCACGGGCGCCAGCCTGGGCGATGGCACGGGCCTGGCCAGCAACTACACGGTCGGCAGTTCGTCGGGCGGGACGGCGAACATCACGCCGAAGGCCCTGACGGTGACGGGTGCGACGGCGGCGGACAAGACCTATGACGGCAACGCCACGGCGGCTATCACGGGCGGCGCCCTGAGCGGGCTGGTCGGTTCGGAAACGCTGGTCTTGAACAGCGCCAGCGGCGTCTTCAATAACCAGAACGCGGGCAATGGCAAGGCCGTCACCGTCACTGGCGCCAGCCTGGGCGATGGCACTGGCCTGGCCAGCAACTACACGGTCGGCAGTTCGTCGGCCGGAACGGCCAGCATCACGCCGAAGACCCTGACCTTGACGGGCTTGGGCGGCAACAATAAAGTCTACGACGGCACAGCCGGTGCGAACCTGACCGGCGGCACCTTGAATGGCCTGGTCAATGCGGAAACCCTGGGCTTTACCGTGCAGGGCGCCAGCTACAACGACAAGAACGCGGCAACCGGCAAGACCATCACAATCGGCGGCGTGACCTTGAACGATGGCAGCGGCCTGGCCGGCAACTATACGCTGAGCGCGCCTGGCGGCCTGACGGGTGATATCGCGAAGGCAACGATTACGGGCATCACTGGCTTGAGCGCCGATGACAAGGTCTATAACGGCAACGTCAGCGCCAGCCTCAGTGCCAGCTTGGCCGTGATCAATGGCAAGATTGCCGGCGACGACGTGCAATTGTTTAGTGCGAATGGCGCCTTCACGGATAAGAACGTGGGGACCAACAAAGCCGTCAATATCAGCAATATCACCTTGTCCGGCAGCGATCTGGTCAATTATGACTTCCTCAACAATACGGCCAGCGCCACGGCCAGTATCACGCCCAAGGCCGTCACGCTCTCCGGTGTGACTGCGGGCAATAAAGTCTACGATGGCACGGCGGCGGCAGTCTTGTCGGGTGGCACCTTGAGCGGCATGGTCGCGGGTGAAACGCTGAACTTCATCGGCGGTGTCGGCAGCTTCAGCGACAAGAATGCCGGCACGGGCAAGGTGGTCACGATCAGCGGCACGGCCTTGCAGGATGGCACAGGCCTGGCCAGCAACTACACCTTCACCAGTCCGGGCAACGTGACTGCCGAAATCAGGAAGGCAAGCATCACCGGCGTGACCAACGTGGGCATCAACAACAAGACCTATGATGGTTCCGCCACAGCCACGCTGAATGGCACGGCGACCTTCACCGGCATCATCGGCGCCGACAGCCTGAGCGTCGTCGGAAATGGCGTGTTCAGCGACAAGAATGCAGGCACGGGCAAGACAGTGGCTGTCAGCGGCATCACCTTGGGCGGCGCGGACGCGGGCAACTACATCCTGGGCAGCACGACAGCCAGCGGCGTGGCCGACATCGCCAAGGCCAGCATCGGCAGCGTGTCGAACGTGGGCGTCAACAACAAGATTTATGATGGCTTGAGAACCGCCACCTTGAATGGCACGGCGACCTTCGATGGTATTGTTGGCAACGACAGCTTGAGTGTTGCAGGCTCTGGCTTGTTCAGCGACAAGAATGCGGGCACGGGCAAGGTGGTCTCGGTCAGCGGCCTCACGCTGGCTGGTGCGGATGCCGGTAACTACATTCTGGCTAGCAATGTATCCAGCGGCACGGCCGATATCACGCCCAAAGCCCTGACGGTGACGGGCCAGGTGGCGGGCAACAAGGTCTACGATGGCAATGCGGTGGCGCAACTGATCGGCGGCAGCCTGGCCGGCCTGGTGGGCGACGAGACCCTGGCCATCGGCGGCCAGACGGCGGCCTTCGGCGACAAGAACGCGGGCAATGCGAAAGCCGTGACGGTCAGCGGCACGACCTTGCTCGACGGCACTGGTTCGGCCAGCAACTACACGGTGGCCAATCCGACCGGCTTGACGGCCAGCATCACGCCGAAAGCCCTGACGGTGACGGGCCAGGTGGCGGGCAACAAGGTCTATGACGGCAATGCGGTGGCGCAACTGACCGGCGGCAGCCTGGCCGGCCTGGTGGGCGACGAGACCCTGGTTATTGCTGGCCAGACGGCTGTCTTCGGCGACAAGAACGCGGGCAATGCGAAAGCCGTGACGGTCAGCGGCACCACCTTGCTCGACGGTTCCGGTTCGGCCAGCAATTACACGGTGGCCAATCCGACCGGCTTGACGGCCAGCATCACGCCGAAAGCCCTGACGGTGACGGGTCAGGTGGCGGGCAACAAGGTCTATGACGGCAATGCGGTGGCGCAACTGACCGGCGGCAGCCTGGCCGGCCTGGTGGGCGACGAGACCCTGGCCATCGGCGGCCAGACGGCGGTCTTCAGCGACAAGAACGTGGGCAATGCGAAAGCCGTGACGGTCAGCGGCACCACCTTGCTCGACGGCTCGGGTGCGGCCAGCAACTATACGGTGGCCAATCCGACCGGCTTGACGGCCAGCATTACGCCGAAAACCCTGACGGTGACGGGCCAGGTGGCGGGCAACAAGGTCTACGACGGCAATGCCGTGGCGCAACTGATCGGCGGCAGCCTGGCCGGCCTGGTGGGTGACGAAACCCTGGTTATTGCTGGCCAGACGGCGGTCTTCAGCGACAAGAATGCGGGCAATGCGAAAGCCGTGACGGTCAGCGGCACCACCTTGCTCGACGGTTCGGGTTCGGCCAGCAACTACACGGTGGCCAATCCGACCGGCTTGACGGCCAGCATCACGCCGAAAGCCCTGACGGTGACGGGCCAGGTGGCGGGCAACAAGGTCTACGATGGCAATGCGGTGGCGCAACTGATCGGCGGCAGCCTGGCCGGCCTGGTGGGAGATGAAACCCTGGTTATTGCTGGCCAGACGGCGGTCTTCGGCGACAAGAACGCGGGCAATGCGAAAGCCGTGACGGTCAGCGGCACCACCTTGCTCGACGGTTCGGGTTCGGCCAGCAACTACACGGTGGCCAATCCGACCGGCTTGACGGCCAGCATCACGCCGAAAGCCCTGACGGTGACGGGTCAGGTGGCGGGTAACAAGGTCTACGACGGCAATGCGGTGGCGCAACTGATCGGCGGCAGCCTGTCCGGCCTGGTGGGCGACGAGACCCTGGCCATCGGCGGCCAGACGGCGGCCTTCAGCGACAAGAACGCGGGCAATGCGAAAGCCGTGACGGTCAGCGGCACGACCTTGCTCGACGGCTCGGGTTCGGCCAGCAACTACACGGTGGCCAATCCGACCGGCTTGACGGCCAGCATCACGCCGGCGTCCATCAGCGCCATTGCCGGTATCGTGGCCGCGAACAAGGTGTACGACGGTGGCACGGCCGCCAGCCTGAACCTGGCTGGCGCCACCTTCAAGGGCCTGGTGGCTGGCGACGCCTTGAGCCTGGCTGGCGGCCCCGTGCTTGGCGCGTTCAGCGACAAGAACGCGGCAACGGGCAAGACCGTGACCATCAGCGGCCTGGGCCTGGCCGGTGCCGATGCGGGCAACTATGTGCTGGCCAGCAGCCAGGCCAGCACCACGGCCGATATCACGCCAGCGGCGCTGACGGTCAGCGCCAGCGGCGTCAACAAGGTGTATGACGCCACCACGAATGCCGTCGTCTCCTTGCGCGACAACCGTATCGGCAATGATCAGCTGAGTATTGCCAGCAACGGCGCCAGCTTCAGCGACAAGAATGCGGGCGTGGGCAAGACGGTGACGGTGGCCGGCATACGCCTGAGCGGCGCGGATGCGGGCAATTATGTGGTCAACAGCACCGCCAGCACGACGGCCACGATCTCGCAGGCGGCGCTGACGGTGAAAGTCGAGAATGCCGAAAAAGACCAGGGACGCGCCAATCCCGACTTCCGCGCCAGCTACAACGGCTTGCTCGCTGGCGATACGCTGGCCACGGAATTAAGCGGCAACCTGGCCTTCAGCACGCCGGCGACGACGGCTTCCGCGGCAGGCAATTATCTGGTATCGGCATCGGGTCAGACGTCGAACAACTACGCCTTGAGCTATGTGGATGGCGTGCTGAAAGTCAATCCGACGGAGGCGCTGCAAAGCGCGGTCGCAAGCGTGATTGCTGCCGTTGCCGTGGCGCCATCGCAGGGCAATATGGTGCAGGCGGACATGATCGTCAGTGGCGAAACGGCGCCAGGCAAGCCCGCCGCCGCGCAGGAGGCGCCGCGCGAGGGCGAGCAGGGCAGCGCAGGCAGCGCGCCGGCGGTGCAGTTGGCCGGCAATGTCGTCGGCAATGTCCTGCCAGGACTGCGCCTGAGCGTGGTCGATAGCGGCTTGCGCCTGCCGGCCGAAGCTGGCGGCAACACGCGCCAGGATAGCCAGTAAAGCCAGCGGCGTCACCGCATGGTGGCGCCGGAGATGCCGCTTCGTATTTCGAAGCGGCATTTTTTTTTACCGGCGCGTCGTTGACGCGCTCGTATAATGGCTACACCATCCTTGATTTCCGTCAGAAGAGCAGCGCTGAACAGAAAGTACAATCGCATGACATCCAACTTCATCGGCGTGGCCGGCTTGCCACGCGCCGGTTCTACCTTGCTGTGCCAACTGCTGGCGCAGCATCCCGACTTGCATTGCGAAGGCAATAGTTCGCCCCTGTGCAACGCTTTGCTGGGCATGCGGCGCATGGTCAGCGACGACGCTTTTTTCCTGTCGCAGCTCGACAGCTCCTTCGATGCCAGCTATGACCATCTGAAAACGGCCATGCAGGGCTTCCTGCGCGGCTGGTACCGGGATTGCGGCAAGCAGGGCGTGGTGGACAAGAACCGCGCCTGGCTGCATTGCGTGGAAATGCTGCTGCAGCTGGCGCCGGAAGCGAAAATCATCGTCTGCGTGCGCGAACTGGGCCAGGTCTACGGCTCCATCGAAGCGCAGCACCAGCGCACCATTCTGCTCGATTTTGTCGACCATCTGGCCGATTTCGACCGCCTGGGCCGTGCCGACATGCTGTTTGCCAAGGACCGCACCATCGGTGCTCCCCTGAGTTCCCTGCATGCCGTGCTGGACTTGCCTGCCGAAGTGCAGCAGAAGCTGTATTTCGTGCGTTTCGAAGACTTGATGGCGCGGCCGGTGGAATGCATGTCGCACCTGTACAGCTGGCTGGGCCTGGCACCGTTCCAGATCGACCCGCACGATCTTGCCGTGGGCATCCAGGAAAGCGACAGCCATTACCGCATGAAGTATACGCACCGCCAGCAGGCGACGATCAGCGCGCCCAGGCCGCATGCGATACCGCCGCGCATCCAGGCGCAAATCGAAGATGCGTATGGCTGGTTTTATGACCTGTATTATCCGCAACACCAACGCGCGGCAACGCCATCGGCCTGAAAACACCTGCGGCAGTGCTGATACCACTTGCCGCGCCGATGCTGGCGCGGTATTGCCGGAGCCGGCCGCATATCTTTCCCTTTCATTCTTTGCCAACGGTGCCTTGGGCACCGGCGCTGATGCAACTGGTATTGTAAAAAACACCGTTGTATAAAACCACTTGACTACCAATTTTCGGCGACGCATTCTTGATGCAGAAAGCCGACGCTTCGCTGTGCTTTCTTTACGTACAACATAAAAAGCTACTTCGATAGTTTTCGTATAACGTTCAGGAGACATTGTGAAGACACGGCAAATTAGCCGGCTGGCCTCGCCTTTGATGGCTGGCCTGCTGGGCAGCGCGCTGCTCGCTTGCGGCGGCAATTCCACCACCGAACCCCCCTCGACCCTGCTGGCCGCCACGGCCGCCAGCGATCAGTGCGCTGCCTGGAGCGCCGCCGCCGTCTACACGGCGGGCCAATGCGCCGTCTACGACGGCAAGGTGTACCGGGCCAAGTGGTGGGTGCAAGGCACGGCGCCGAACAACGACCAGTGGGGACCGTGGAGTCTCGATACCAGCACCCCGACACCGACGCCCACTCCGACGCCAACGCCAACGCCAACTCCGACGCCAACTCCGACTCCCACGCCAGGCGTGCCCACCAAGGCCCAGGCCGAGGCGAACGAGGCGGCGCTGACGAACAACGATTTCTTCCGCAAGGTCAAGGCGTCGATCCGCACCCTGGGAAATGCCGCCGTCGAGGCCGTACAGCCTGGACTGGCCGGCAATCCGCTCAACGTCAAGCGGGTCGAACGCCTGCTGCCAGCGGCGAAGTGGGATTACTATTTTGCCGCGCGCGACGCCAGCTACACCTACCAGCGCTTCCTGCAAGCCGTGGCCAAGTTCCCCGCCGTGTGCGACGACTACAGCGACGGGCGCAACGCGGACGCCATCTGCCGCCATAGTCTGGCCACCATGTTCGCCCATTTCGGGCAAGAAACGGGCGACCATAACGCCAGCAGCCCGCTGCCGCAATGGCGTCAGGGTTTGAAATATTTGCGCGAACTGGGCTGCGATGAAACGGGTGCCGGCTGCGGCTACAACATCGAGTGCGCCGATCCCGTCTTCAACAAGGTATGGACGTGCGGTAAGAATGCCGACGGCAGCTTCAAGAAATACTTTGGCCGCGGCGCCAAGCAGCTGTCCTACAACTACAACTATGGTCCATTTTCGCAAGCCATGCATGATGGTGACCAATCCGTGCTGCTGAAAAATCCAGACCTCGTCGCCTCGACCTGGCTGAACCTGGCGTCGGCCACGTTCTTCTTTGTCTATCCGCAACCGCCGAAACCGTCGATGCTGCATGTGCTCGACGGCACTTGGGTGCCGAACGCGGCCGATACGACGGCCGGCGCGGGCAATAATTTCGCCACCACCATCATGATCATCAACGCCGAATGCGGGCAGGGCACGGAAAAGCAGGCCGCGCAAAACCGTATCGATTACTACAAGCAATTTGCCGCCGACATGGGCTGGGATTATTCCGGCGAACAATTGTCTTGCGCCAACATGCAACGCTTCACCCCGGCCAGTTCCGCTGCCTACAACATCTACTGGGAAAAGAACTGGAGCGCCGGTGGCGAGAACCAATGCCAGCTGGTCAGTTACCAAACCCCGTACAGCGCCTTGCTGGCCGGGAACTACGTGAAATGCGTGGAAGCCAACTGGAATGTGAAGTTGCAGTAGCAGTCAATGCAAGACAGCCGGCCAGGGATAACAGTTGACAAGAGCCCCTTCAGGGGCCTGCAACAGCTCTCGATGTACAACCATAACGGAGACCAATACCACATGAAATCGAATGCATTATTGATGGCCCTGCTCAGCGGCGTGCTCGTCGCTTGCGGCGGGGGCCAGGACGGCACGACCGCCCCCCCGAACACCTTGCTTGCCGCCGTGGAGGCGTGCGCCGTCTGGGATGCCGCCACCGTCTACACGGGCGGCCAGTGCGTGACGTACCAGGGCGTCACCTACAAGGCCAAATGGTGGACGCAAGGCAATGTTCCCAGCGCCGCCGACCAGTGGGGCCCATGGGCCGTGACGGATACGCCGACGCCAACGCCGACACCGACGCCGACACCGACGCCGACACCGACGCCGACGCCAACGCCGACACCGACGCCAACGCCGACGCCGACGCCGACACCAACGCCGACACCGACACCGACACCGACACCCACGGCTTGCCGTCCGGACGGCCTGATTTCGGCCGTGCCGAATGTGCCGTATTGCAAGGTGTACGACGCGAATGGCCGCGAAGTGCTGAGCAATGGCTTGAACCGGCGCATCGTCGGCTACTTTGCCAGCTGGCGCACGGGCGTCGATGGCAGCCCAACGTATCTGGTGAATAACCTGCCGTGGGACAAGATCACCCACTTGAACTATGCGTTCGCCACCGTCGATCCGGCCACGTCGAAAATTGCCATCGGCAGCGGCGCCGCCAATCCCGATACGGGCCTGACGTGGCCCAACGTACCGGCGGCAGCCATGGACCCGTCTTTGCCGTACAAGGGCCACTTCAACTTGCTGTCGCAATACAAGAAGAAGTATCCAGGCGTGAAACTGATGATTTCCGTGGGCGGCTGGGCCGGCAGCGGCGGCTTCTACACCGCCACGACGAACGCGGACGGCAGCATCAACACGGCCGGCATCAACACCCTGGCCGACTCGATGGTGGCCTTCGTGCGCCAGTACAACTTCTTCGATGGCGTCGATGTCGATTACGAACATCCGACCACCAACAATGAAGCGGGCAATCCGAACGACTTCGCCGTGTCGAAACCGCGCCTGGCGGGCCTGATGACGAGCTACAACGTGCTGCTGAAGGTGCTGCGCCAGAAGCTCGACGAAGCGGCCGTGCAGGACAATAAATACTATCTGCTCACCATCGCCGGCTCCGCCTCGGGCTGGGTCTTGCGGGGCGAGGAAAACATGTCGGGATTGAAATATCTCGATTACGCCAGCCTGATGAGCTACGACTTGCACGGCGCATGGAACCAGTATGTGGGACCGAACGCGGCGCTGTTTGACGACGGCAACGATGGCGAATTGCGCGCCGGCAATGCCTATCAGTTCCAGAACATCGGCTACCTGAACACGGACTGGGCTTACCGCTACTACCGGGGCGCCATGCAGGCGGGCCGCATCAATATCGGCGTGCCGTTCTACACGCGGGGCTGGAAGGATGTGACGGGCGGCACCAACGGCTTGTGGGGCACGACGCCGCTGATCAGTTCCACCGTCACCTGCGCCGGCACCAAGACGTGCGGCACGGGCGCCACCGGCATCGACAACGTGTGGTTCGACCTCGATACACAAGGCAAGCCGACGCCGGGCGGCGGCAACCCCATCTGGCACGCGCTGAACTTGCAGAACGGTATCGTGCCGAGCTACCTGGACGCGTATAAAGTCACGGACAAGGCGCTGGTAGGCACCTATGTGCCGTACTACAGCAGCACCATGGTGGCGCCGTGGCTGTGGAATGCGACTAAAAAAGTATTCATTTCCACGGAAACCACGCAGTCGATCGCGGCCAAGGCCCAGTACATCGTCAATAACAATATCGGCGGCGTGATGATCTGGGAAATGGCGGGCGACTATGCCTGGGATGCCACGCGCAACGGCGGCAAGGGCGAGTATTTCATGGGCACCACCCTGACGGACGTGCTGTACCAGGCCTTCCGCACGGCTGGCGTGTACGGCAACAAGCGCGCCGAAATCGCCATGCCGGGCACGGCGGCCAACGTCAGCATCACCCTGGGCGGCTGGAAGCTGGGCGACAACAACTTCCCCATCAACCCGGTGATGACGGTGAAGAACAACACCACGTCGACCCTGCCGGGCGGCACCGTGGTGGAGTTCGACTATCCCGTCTCGGCGCCATCGGACATGAGCGACCAGTCCGGCTTCGGCTTGACGGTGATCAATGCCGGCTACACGGGGCCGAACAATATCGGCGGCTTCACGAAGAACTACAACCGGGCCCGCTTCGCGATTCCCGCCTGGCAATCGCTGGCGCCGGGCGGCTCCGTGGCGCTGACCCTGAACTACCGCCTGCCGATCTCGGGACCGGCCAACTACACGGTCACCGTGGGCGGCACCAAGTACGCCTTGACGCAGGAGTATCCGGAACTGCCGGTGGCCTTGCCGTAAGTTGAATCCGGCAGGGTAAACAGAAAAGGGCGGAACCGAGGTTCCGCCCTTTTTTCTTGGCTTTCTTTTGAAATAAAACGCCGGACAAAACCGTAGCGAGCGGCAGTGATGTGTGGCTAAGAAGCGCAACCGTGCTAGAGCACGGTGAGCATCGCAGGCCGCACAGCGCGCCGCGCAGTAGGTTTTGCTCGGTGTTTAGAACCAGGTTTCTACCTGGAAGCCGTACGACGTGCCGCTGGTATTGTTGTTATAGATCGGGCCGCCGTTGTTCGACGCATTGACCGAGGCGGTGGCCGCATCGTTCCATTTGCCGTAGGTAACAAAAGCGCGCAGCTCGGGACGCGACCACAGGCCAGGGCCGGCCGAGATCGTCGGCGCGATGGTCAGCTTGGTCAGGCGCTTGGCCGGCAGGCCGCCCGCTTGCGTCACGCGGTCAGTACCCAATTCGCCCACCAGCTTGAAGTTGTTGGTGAACGCGTACACGGGACGCACGCCGACCGAGGTCCAGGTCGAGGAACCGTTGGCGTTCGATTCGTCTTTTTGCCACAAGGCGACGAATTCCATGCCGAAATTGGCCATCGGCTGGATCGCCATGTCATTGAAGATGCGCGTGCGTTTCACGTCCGAACCGAAATTGGTGTCGCCCGAGGCGCCGAACTGCGCGCCCTTGCCCGTGCCGGGACCGACGCCGTACTGCACGCCGAAGGTATTGCCGCCGCCGAAGACTTTCGCCTGGCGGTGGAAGGCCGACAGCTGCCAGCCATTGTGCTTCTGGCCGAAAGCGTCATTGTCCTTGCCTTCGCCGATGATGTAGGTCGCGGCCAGGTCCAGCGTGCCGTTTTCATTGACGGGAATCTCGCCGTAGATGAAGTTCTGGCGCACGGCGGACTTGGTGCTGACGACGCCGGTCGGCGACACGGTGTTGATGTCGTTGTCCTTGAAGAAGGCGTACGAGAATTTGCCGGGGCCGGCAGGAATGCGGTCCAGGCCGGCGCCCGTGCCGTTCATATTGATGTACTGCAAGTCCAGCATGTGGATGTCGGGACGGTAGTAGAAGCGTTTGCCGATCCAGGCCGTGCCGCCGTTCAGGAAATCGAGTCCCTGCGCTTCGACATAGGCCTTGACGATGCCCAGCTTGTTGTCGCCGAAATCGGAGTTGGGCGCGTAGGCGTTGACCCAGATGGTGGCCAGGTAATTCACGCCGCCGGACTGGGCGACGGACTTGGTGTAGCCGAATTCCGTGTAGGCGTCGCACTCATTGCCCAGACGATATTTCATGGTATTGCCGCCCAGGCCGAAGCAGCCTTGCGAACCGCCGTCGCCCGAAGTATTGCTGCCGGCGCCGGCGCGCAGGTAGCCGTGGAAGCCTTCGGAGTCGGATGGATACATGGGGTCGGCCATGGCGGCAGCGCTGGCGATGGCCAGGAGCAGGGCAGGTAAAGTTTTCAATGCAGTGCGATTCATGCGGTCTCCAGAAGAATGTTGGTGGTAGCGGTGGCGCCCCGGAAGGCCGTTCACCGCACACGGTCTAATGCCGAAAACCAAGTCTAGCAGCGCTTTTTTAACCAGCCTGATACAAATCGAACAAGTACCGATACTTTCTTTCAAAGTGTTGTTTTTACTCGATATCGATACTCTGGCGCATAGAGGGGTTGCAAAAGAGTATCGAATTGCGGTTTTGGAGTATCAGAAAGTATCAAAGTCCGGTGCTACATTGTGGTCGTGGTGCTAAGTACCTGAGCATTGCCAACGACAAAAAACACTGGAGACACACAATGAAACGTTCCGCCATTGCCGCGCTGTGCGCCGGCGCGCTCTGCCTCAGCTCGTCCGCTTTTGCCGCAACCGATCTCGTCATCGCCACCGTCAACAACGGCCACATGATCGAAATGCAAAAGCTCGGCAAATTCTTCGAGCAAGCCAATCCCGACATCAAGCTCAAGTGGGTGACCCTGGAAGAGGGCGTCTTGCGCCAGCGCATGACCACCGATATCGCCACCAAGGGCGGCCAGTTCGACGTGATGACCATCGGCCTGTATGAAACGCCCATCTGGGGCAAGAAAAACTGGCTGATCCCCATCAAGCCGGACGCCAGATACGATATCGACGATCTGCTGCCCGCCATCCGCGAGGGACTGTCCGGCGACGGCAAGCTGTACGCCTCGCCGTTCTACGGCGAAAGCTCGATGATCATGTACCGCAGCGACCTGGTCAAAAAGGCGGGCGTGACGATCGAGGACCGTCCCAGCTGGAACCAGCTGCGCGACGTGGCGGCCAAGCTGCACGATCCGGCCAACGGCGTGTACGGCATCTGCCTTCGCGGCAAGCCGGGCTGGGGCGACAACATGGCCCTGATCACCACCATGGCCAATTCCTACGGCGGCCAGCTGTTCGACATGCAATGGAAGCCGCAATTTACCAGCAAGCCGTGGAAGGATGCGGTCACCATGTATGTCGACCTGATGAAGAAATACGGCCCGCCGGGCGCGGCCGCCAACAGCTTCAATGAAAACCTGGCGCTGTTCAACCAGGGCAAGTGCGGCATCTGGATCGACGCGACGATCGCCGCCTCCTTCATCACGGACCCCAAGCAAAGCAAGGTGGCCGACAAGGTAGCGTTCGCCCAGTCGCCCATCGGCGTGACGGAGCGGGGCGCCAACTGGTTGTGGATCTGGTCGCTGGCGATTCCATCGAGCTCGAAGCGCCCGAACGAGGCGCAGCGCTTCATCAACTGGGCCACCTCGCCCGATTACGTGAAACTGGTTGCCAAGGAAACCAGCTGGGCCAACGTGCCGACGGGCACGCGCAAGTCGACGTATGCGAGCCCCGAGTTCCAGAAAGTGGCGAAATTCGCCGCCGCCGAAGGCAAGGCCCTGGCCACCACGCGCGCCGTGCAAAGCACCTTGCCGCCATCGCCATATGTTGGCGTGCAATTCGCCTCGATTCCCGAATTCCAGGTGATCGGCGTGGCGGCAGGCCAGCAGATGGCGGCAGCGCTGCTGGGCAAGGTGACGGTGGAGCAGGCGCTGGAGTTGTCGCAGCAGACGGCGGAACGTGAGATGCGCAAGGGTGGGTACTACAAGTAAGACTTTTCTTGCCGTCTGGTTTATCAACAGGCGAAGAGATTGGCGGCTTAAAACTGGGGTCAGACCCGACGGGTCTGACCCCGGATTTCTGTTGATGATCATTCCCTCACGTCCCAAGAGTATCCTATGAAACGCATTATCCCCCGGACTTTGCTGACGCCGGCCGTGGTCGCCGTCTCCGTCATTTCCGTGATTCCGTTATTGATCACGCTGTATTACGCGTTCGTGCGTTATTCCATGCTCGATCCGAGCGGCCATCCTTTCCATGGCCTGGCCAATTTCCACTTTTTCTTTACCGATGCCTCGTTCCTGCCGGCCTTGCAGAACACGTTTACCTTGCTGTTTTCCGTCATGCTGATCACGGTGGTGCTGGGCACGGCGCTGGGCTTGCTGATCAATGAAGCGTTCCCGGGGCGCGCCATCGTGCGCGTGCTGCTGATCTCGCCGTTCCTCGTCATGCCGGCCGTGAATGCCCTGATGTGGAAAAACATGCTGCTCAATCCGATCTACGGACTGTTTGCGCAGATCAGCCTCTTCTTTGGCGCCACGCCCGTCGACTGGCTGTCGGCCCATCCCCTGTTTTCCATCATCATGATGGTCTCCTGGCAATGGCTGCCGTTTGCCTGTCTGATCTTCATGACGGCCCTGCAATCGATGGACCGCGAACAGCTGGAAGCGGCGCGCATGGATGGCGCCACCTATCTGCAGCAGCTGCGCTACCTCTACATTCCCCACCTGGGCCGCGCCGTCTCGGTGGTGCTGATGATCGAGATGATCTTCCTGCTGTCGATCTTTGCGGAAATCTTTACCACCACGGGCGGCGGTCCCGGCTTCGACACGACCACTATCACCTTCATGATCTATCAGCAGGCACTGCTGTCCTATGACGTGGGAGCGGCCTCGGCCGGCGCCCTGTTCGCCGTGCTCATCGCCAACATCGCCGCCTTCTTCCTGATGCGCGTCATCGGCAAGAATCTGTCGAAATAAGGAGACCTTGATGCATAGCAAACTCAATCTGTATGGCCGCACAGCCGCCGCCTGGCTGTGCGCGCTGCTGCTGTTCTTCCCCATCTTCTGGCTGGGCCTGATGGCCTTCAAGACGGAAGGGCAAGCCATTTCCACGCCGCCCCTGCTGTTCTTCACGCCGACCCTGGACAGCTTCCGCGAAGTGCTGGCGCGCGACAATTACTTCGGCTACGCGTGGAACTCGCTGTTTACCAGCGTGGTGTCGACGGCCATTGGCCTCTTGATCGCCATCCCGGCAGCGTATTCGATGGCCTTCTTTCCCACGGGCGGCACCATCGGTTTGCTGAAGTTCATGCTCAGCTCGCGCTACATGCCCGGCGTGGGCGCTTTGATGCCCATCTATATCTGCTACCAGTACTTCGGCCTGCTCGACACGCGCATCGGCCTGACCATCATGTTCATGCTGATGAACCTGCCCATCATGATCTGGCTGCTGTACACGAGCATGAAGGAGCTGCCGCGCGAAATCCTCGAGGCCTCGCGCATGGATGGCGCCACCGTGTGGGACGAGTTCCGCCACGTCGTGCTGCCCCTCTCCGTGGGCGGCATCGCTTCCACAGCGCTGGTCTGCATGGTGTGGTCGTGGAATGAATCGTTCTGGTCGCTGAACCTGGGCGCCTCGAACGCGGGCACCCTGGCCTGGCTCATCGCCTCGTATTCCAGTCCGGAAGGACTCTTCTGGGCCAAATTGTCGGCCGCTTCCCTGATGGCCATCGCGCCCATCATGGCGCTGGGCTGGTTCTGCCAGAAGCAGTTAGTACAAGGCATGACTTTCGGCGCTGTTAAGTAAACACTATTGGATGACATCATGGCTTACCTTCAACTGAGCAATATCGAGAAATTCTTTGGCGAACATCGCGCCATCAAGGGCATCGACCTGGACATTCAACAGGGCGAATTCGTCGTCTTCGTGGGGCCGTCCGGCTGCGGCAAATCTACCTTGCTGCGCCTGATCGCGGGCCTGGAACCGATCGACGGCGGCAAGCTGTCGCTCGACGGGCGCGACATCACGAACCTGCCGTCGTCGAAGCGCGACCTGGCGATGGTGTTCCAGTCGTATGCGCTGTACCCGCACATGACGGTGTTCCAGAACATGTCGTTCGCCTTGAAACTGGCCGGCGTCGATCCGGCCGTCATCCGCGAGAAAGTCGACAAGGCGGCCGCCATCCTCGATCTGGGTAAATACCTGGAGCGCACGCCGAAGGAACTGTCGGGCGGCCAGCGTCAGCGGGTGGCCATCGGCCGCGCCATCGTGCGCGACCCGAAGGTGTTTTTGTTCGATGAACCGCTGTCGAACCTCGATGCGGCCCTGCGCGTGCAGACGCGCATCGAGATCGCCAAGCTGCACCGCGAGCTGGGCGCCACCACCATCTATGTGACGCACGACCAGGTCGAGGCGATGACCCTGGCCGACCGCGTGGTGGTGCTGCGCGACGGCCAGATCGAGCAGCATGGCTCGCCATTGGAATTGTATGACCGCCCGGCGAACCGCTTCGTTGCGCAATTTATCGGCACGCCCAGCATGAACGTGGTGCCGGCCGACGCTGCGCCGCAGCTGCTGGCGCAGGCGGGCAGCGCGGCGCAGGCCGACGGCTTTGTCGGCATCCGCCCCGAGCACGTGCACCTGGGCGCGGCGCAGCCGGGCAGCGTGCCCGTCACCGTCGACCTGGTGGAATCGCTGGGCGTGGAAACCCTGACCTATGTGCGCCTGCCGAACAATGTGCAGGTGGTGTCGCGCGGCGCGGAGCGCAGCAGCCTGCAGCCGGGCCAGCAGACGCACCTGACGTTCGAGCCGGGCTTCGTCCATTATTTCGACCGCGCCGGCAAGACCTATGCGGCGGCGAAAGGAGCGCTGTAATGGATGCCATCGCATTGAAGCAATCGAACCTGGCCAAGCTGCCGGCGGACGTGGCCTTGCCCGCGTATGCGCGCGGCGCGCTCGTGCCCGGCATCGTGCATATCGGCGTGGGCGGCTTCTTCCGCGCCCACCAGGCCGTGTACCTCGACGATTTGCTGGCCTTGCCCGGCAACGCAGAATGGGGATACTGCGGCGTGGGCTTGCTCGCGATTGATGCGGCCATGCGCGACGCCATGCGGGCGCAGGACGGTTTATATACGGTGGTCGAGCGCAGCGCGGCCGGCGACTCGGCGCGCATCATCGGCTGCATCGGCGAGTACCTGTATGCGCCCGACGAGCCGCAGGCCGTGCTGGAAAAGCTGGCCGACCCCGGCACGCGTATCGTCGCGCTGACCATCACCGAGGGCGGCTATTACGTCAACCAGGGCACGGGCGAGTTTGACGCCGGTCATGCCGACATTGCGTACGAACTGGCGCATCCCGAGGCGCCGCGCTGCTCGTTCGGCTACCTGGCCGCCGCGCTGGCCGTGCGCCGCCAGAAGGGACTGGCGCCGTTTACCATCATGTCCTGCGATAACCTGCAAAACAATGGCGACGTGACGCGCAAGATGCTGCTGGCCTTTGTCGCGCTGCGCGACGCAGAACTGGCGCGCTGGCTGGCCACGCATGGCAGCTTCCCCAACAGCATGGTCGACCGCATCACGCCGGCCACCACGGACGAACACCGGGCGCTGGTGCGCGACAGCTTCGGCATCGTCGACGCCTGGCCCGTCGTGTGCGAGCCGTTCCGCCAGTGGGTCATCGAGGACGAGTTCCCGCAGGGCCGCCCGGCCTGGGAAAAGGTGGGCGCGCAGATGACGCACGACGTGCTGCCGTATGAAAAGATGAAGCTGCGCTTGTTGAATGCCAGCCACCAGGCCCTGTGCTACATCGGCATGCAGCTCGGTTACACGTTTGCGCACGAAGCGATGGAGGATGCCGGCATCCGCGCGCTCGTGCGGCGCATGATGGACGACGAGGTCACGCCCCTGCTCGATAGCGTGGAAGGCATCGATCTGGCGCAATACAAGGACACCCTGATCGAGCGCTTTTCGAATCCGGCCGTGCGCGACCAGCTGGCGCGCATCGGCACGGAGGGTTCGGCGCGCATCCCGAAATTCGTGCTGCCGTCCGTGCGCGAAGCGCTTGCGCAAGGCGGCGCCATCAAGCTGCTGGCGTTTACCGTGGCGTGCTGGTTCCGCTACCTGGAAGGCCACGACGAAGCGGGACGCGAGATGCCCCTGAACGACCCGTACGCGGCGCGCCTGCGCGCGCTGGCGCTGCAGGGCGGGGCGGACGCCTCGGCGCTGCTGTCACTGCGCGAACTGTTCGGCGACCTCTGCGACACACAAGCGTTCACGCAGGCGGTGGGGCAGTCGCTGGCCAGCCTGTATGGGCTGGGCGCGCGCGCGGCGCTGGAACAGATCGTCGCCTGACGGGGAGGGCGCGCCATGCCACGCAAAGCCGATGCCACCTTGCCGCAGATGGAGCTGGAACAGCAGCGCGACGCCACGCCCGGCTTCGAGCCGAAAGGCAGTTTCGGCTTCATCCGCTACCTGGAGCACGGCTTTCCGAATGCGCTGGTGCGCTGGCATTATCACGACGAGTACGAGCTGCACCTGATCCTCGAAAGCAGCGGCAAGGTCTTTGTCGGCGACTATATCGGCCAGTTCGCGCCCGGCCACCTGGTGCTGACGGGGCCGCGCGTACCGCATAACTGGGTCTCGCTCGACACGCCGCCCGAGGGCGTGGCCCTGCGAGACATGGTGATCCAGTTCGGCCATGCGCCGCTGGCGTCGATGGCGGCCGCCATTCCAGAATTGAAGGGAATCTTCCCGTTGCTGCAGCGCGCCCTGCATGGCGTGGAATTCTTTGGCGTCAGCGAGCAGTCGCTGCGGCGCTTCCGGCGCATCCGCGACAGCAGCGGCCTGCCGCGCTTCATCGAATTTCTCACCTTGCTGGGCGAGCTGGCGCAGACCAGCGATTACCAGCTGCTGTCGACGGTGCCCATGCAGTCGAGCGACGATGACGTGGCCTTGGCGCGCATCAGTTCGGCCATCAACTTCATCGTGCACAATTACAGCAGCCAGTTCTCGCTGAAACAGCTGGCCGAGCAGGTGGACATGCCCGAGCGGACGTTTTCGCGCTTCTTTCGCAGCGCCACGGGCAACAGCTTCACGGATTTCGTCAACCGCCTGCGCATCAACAAGGCGTGCCAGCTGCTGATGGAGACGGAGCGCTATGTCAGCAACATCTGCTACGAGGCGGGTTTTAACAATGTGGCCAATTTCAACCGGCGCTTCCTGGAATTGAAGGGCATGACGCCGAAGGAGTTTCGCCAGCAGGCGCTGGGCCGTTTTGGCGAGTGAAGCTTTTTGAGGTACATTCGATGGCACGGGCGGGGACAGCCTGAGAGAGACGAGCATGGAACACCTATGGCACAAGGACAGCGAGCGCAAGGCGCCCGAGCTGGAACGCGAAAGCTACGACGGCATCATCAATTACCTGGAACATGGCTATCCCAGCTCGCGCGTGCGCTGGCACTGCCATGAAGAGTATGAGCTGCACCTGATCGTCGCCACCAGCGGGCGCCTGTTCGTGGGCGACTACATCGGCGAATTCTCGCCCGGCCACCTGGTGCTGACGGGCCCGCGCCTGCCGCACAACTGGATTTCCAACGTGATGCCGGACGGCGGCGTGGCCCTGCGCGACATGATCGTGCAGTTCGCGCATGCGCCTCTGGCGGGCGCCGCGCGCGTGATTCCCGAATTGCGCGAGCTGCTGCCCCTGCTCGAGCGCTCCAGCTATGGCGTGGAGTTTTTCGACATGGGCCACGAGGCCGAACAGCACCTGGCGCGCATCCGCGCCACGCATGGCGCCGAGCGCTTCGCCGAATTCGTGCAATTGATGAGCAAGCTGGCGCGCACGGCCAACTACCGCCTGCTGTCGAGCGCCTCCCTGCGTTCCTACGACGATGACGCCACCCTGGCCAAGGTCAATTCCGTCCTCAACTACATTACGGAGAATTACCGCGAGCCGATTTCGGCGGAAATGCTGGCCGAGCAGGTGGGCATGTCGCTGAGTAAATTCTCGCGCTTCTTCCGCAAGGCGACGGGCAACAGCTTTACCGATTTCGTCAGCCGGCTGCGCATCAACAAGGCGTGCCAGCTGCTGATGGACACCGACCAATACGTGTCGAACGTCTGCTACGACGTGGGTTTCCAGAACGTGGCCAACTTCAACCGCCGCTTCCTGCAGGTGAAGGGCGTCACACCGAAGGAATTCCGGCGCCAGGCCGATGGCCGCTTCGGCGGCATCGGCGGCCCTGTTGCGGATACGCCACTGGCGTGACGGCTGTCATGGGCTTGTCACGTTGCCCAGTTACTCTCCACGGCTTCAATCCCACCTTAGCCGAGGAATGCATGAACACTGCTGTAACGTCGAACCCGAAACTGACCCTGCTGGCCATCGCCGCCGGCCTGGCCCTGGCCGCCTGCGGCGGCAGCGATAATCCGCCGGCGGAGCCTTCCAAGCCCGTGGCGCAGACGGGCGTGTTCCTCGACGGCGCGGTGGAAGGACTCGATTACGTGGCCGGCGGCGCCCCCAAGGCCAGCACCAACGCCAAGGGCGAATTCATGTGCAATCCGGGTGAGACGGTAGCCTTCAGCGTGGGCGGCCTGGCCCTCGGTTCGGCCCCATGCGGCGCCGTCGTCACGCCGCTGGCGCTGGCCGCCAGCACGAACGTGGCGGACGACAAGGTCGTCAACCGCCTGCTGGCGCTGCAACTGCTCGACGACGACAGCGATCCCTCGAACGGCATCAAGCTGACGGCCGAAGTGAAGGCCGCGCTGGCCGGCAAGACCCTGGACTTTGCCGCCGCGCCGGCCGTCTTCAACGCGGCCCTGGCTGCGCACCTGGCCAGCGTGGGCGGGAAATTCGCCGGCCGCACGGTCGACGCGGAACGCCGCGCCCTCGTGCGCGAGCATTTCGAGGACACCCTCGCCTCGAAAGCGGGCGCGCCCGTCAACGAGGCGCTGACACAGGCCAATCCTGTGGGTGAAGTGAAAGTGACGGTGACGCGCTACCAGATCCAGGCGGCCGACAAATTCTACGTGCCGTACGAAGGCGCCAATGCCAAGATCAAGGGCGAATTCCCGAATGGCTTCCTGCCGTCGTACGGTTCCGGCCTGGCCTACAAGGGCAAGAACGCGGCCGGCGACCTGGAATTCTATGGCTTGACGGACCGCGGCCCGAACGGCGACGGCCCGCTGGTGCCCGATCCTTCGGGCAAGGGCACCATCGGCAGCAAGATCTTCCCGTCGCCCAGCTTTACACCGTCGTTCGGCGTGATCACGGTCGGCAAGAACGGCGCCGTGCTGGGTTCGTCGACGCCGATCAAGGTGTCGGCCACCGTCAACAGCTCGGGCTTGCCCGTGCCCGTGGGCGCGGTCGGCAATTCTGCCGAGATGCCCGTCATGGATGCGATGAAGTTCGACGCGACCGGCAAGGCCGTCTTCAATGCGGGCGGCCTCGATTCGGAAGCCATCGTCGTCGATGCCAAGCGCAATGCGCTGTGGGTGTCCGACGAATACGGTCCCTTCATCGTCAGGATCGATGCGGCCACCGGTATCATCCAGGCCAAGTACGAGCCGGGCAAGGGCTTGCCGGCGCTGTTCGCCAAGCGCCGCGCGAACCGCGGCATGGAAGGCATGACACTCGACACGAGCAACGACAAGCTGTACGCCTTCCTGCAAAGCCCTCTGTCCGACGGCACGGCACCATATTCTGTGACGAAGAAGAATGAACAGGTCGAGCGCTTTGCCCGCTTCACGCGCTGGATCGAATTCGACCCGGTGACGGGCACCAGCGGCAAGATGTATGCGTATCCGCTCAACGCGGCTGACTACCAGGATGGCCGCACGGGCAACGCCAAGCTGGGCGACATGGTGGCGCTGGGCGGCGGCAAGTTCCTCGTCATCGAGCAGGGCGCCGCGCCGTCGGGCAAGGTATTCAATAAACTGATGCTGGTCGAACTGAAGGGCGCCACCGATATCGCGTCCGCCGCCTATAACGCGACGACCTCCGACCTGGAGAAAAGCAGCATGGGCGGCGCCCCCGTCAATGGCGCCGACTGGGCCGCTGTCACGCCGCTGAAGAAAACTGTGCTGCTGGACTTGAACGCCATCGGCTGGGCGGCGGAAAAGGCCGAAGGCCTGACCCTGATCGACGACTCCACCATCGCGCTGGCCAACGACAATGACTTCGGCCTGAAAACCAAGGTGTATGACGCGAATGGCGTGGAAGTGGCGGACGCCGACGTGACCAAGTGCACGGTCGACGCCAACGGCGCCATCGTCACGAGCAGCGCGGCCGGCTGCAACGCGGCCAACACCATCCGCGTGGCGCGCGGCGACGACCGCGAGCGTCCAAGCCGCTTGTGGATCGTGAAGTTTGCCAAGGCGCTCAATACGTATTGATGTGATGCGCAGTGTCGGATTACGCGGCGCGCGCGCCGCTAATCCGACCTACAAAACAAAAAGCCGCGCGGTGCAGAGATGCACCGCGCGGCTTTTTTTTGATATGAGGAGCGAACGTAGGTCGGATCAGGCGGGGCCGCCGAGGCCGAAGGCCGTAATCCGACTTTCACCTCATTGCTTCATGGCTTACTTCTTGGTATAGGTATTCAACCAATCGAGCACCGTGTGATGCCACAGCAGCGAATTGGCCGGCTTCAGTACCCAGTGGTTTTCGTCCGGGAAGACCAGCAGCTTGCTCGGGATGCCGCGGCGTTGCAGCGCCGTGAAGGTACCCAGGCCTTGCGCGGTGGGGATGCGGAAGTCGAGGTCGCCCTGGACCACCAGCATCGGCGTCTTCCAGTTCTTCACGAAGTTGACCGGGTTGAACTGCTCGTACTTGGCCGGCGCGTCGTAATAGGTGCCGCCGTTTTCCCACTCGGTGAACCACAACTCTTCCGTCGCGTAGGCCATGCCGCGGTTGTCGAACACGCCGTCGTGGTTGACCAGGCATTTGAAGCCGTCCGGCCAGTTACCGGCGATCCAGTTCATCATGTAGCCGCCGTACGACGCGCCCAGCGCGCAGCTGCGTTCGCGGTCCAGCCACGGGAATTTCTTGGTGGCCGCTTCCAGACCCTTCTGCAGGTCGAGCAGCGGCTTGCCGCCCCAGTCGCCGCTGATGGAGTCCGTGAACTTCTGGCCATAGCCGGTCGAGCCGTGGAAGTCGATGAAGACGGTGGCGTAGCCTGCGCCCGCATACACTTGCGGATTCCAGCGGTAGCTCCAGCTGTTGCCGAAGCTGCCCTGCGGGCCGCCGTGCACCAAAAAGGCGACCGGATATTTTTCGCCCGGCTTGGCGTTCCATGGCTTCATGACGTGGCCGTAGACGGTTTCGCCATCCGCGCCCGCGAACGAGAACTGCTCATATTCGCCAAAGCGCACGTCGGCCAGCGCGGCCGCATTCTGTTTCGTCAGCTGAACCATCGGTGCCGATTCGGACTTGGCGTCGAGCTTGCGCGTGTACAGTTGCGCGCCCGAGGCCAGGTTGGCTTGCGCCAGCACGATGGTATTGCCGCGCACGTCGAAGTCGCCCACGGCGCCCTTGCCCGTCAGCGCGTTGACCTTGCCGCTGGCCGCGTCGATGTGGAACAGACGGTGCTGGCCCACGTCATCGGCGGCGACGAGGAAGGCCTTGCCGTCCGGCGTCCAGCGGAAATCGGCCACGGAGCGGTCCCAGTCGTCGGCCAGGGTGCGCTTCTTGCCCGTGGCGACGTCCATCAGCACCAAATGAAAACGGTCCGCTTCGAAGCCCGGCTTGGTCATGGCGACGTAGGCGAGGGTGCGGCCGTCCGGCGAATAGGTGGCTTTCGCATCCCAGGCCGGATTGTCGGCCGTGAGGTTGCGCGGCGCCTGGCCGCCGGCGGCCGGTATCGTGTAGACGTCGAAGTTGGTCGACCACGATTCCGTGCGGCCGGCCACGCGCACCGAGAAGGCCACCGTCTTGCCGTCCGGGCTGAAGTGGTATTCGCCGTTGTCGCCGAATGGCTTCGATGGCGCGTCGCCATCGAGGGTGCCGCTCAGGCTCACGGGCGCGGCGCTGACCTTGCCGGTCGCATCGATCGGCGCCGAATACAGCGCATTGCGGCGGCCGTCGGCCCAGGTATCCCAGTGGCGCACGAACATCTGCTCGTAGACCATGCCGCTGGCCTTGTTTTTCGCTTTTTCATCGAGGCGCTTCCTGGTGCAGGCGATGTCCGCGCAATCGAGGAAGACGCCCATGCTGAAGGCCAGGCGGTCGCCCTGCGGCGACAAGCGGTAGGTGTCGACGTCCAGCGCCAGGTCGGTGACCTTGGCCGCTTCGCCGCCGTTCAGGGGCAGCTGCCACACCTGCGAGGAGCCGGAGCGGCCCGAGAGGAAGTAGATGGCGTCGCCGTTCGGCGACCATTGCGGGTCGCTGGCGCTGGCATCGCCGCGCGTGAGCTGGCGTGGCGCCGCGTTCGGCGCGCGCAGGTCGATCATCCACAGCTGCGTGTTGCCGCGGTTTTTCTCCAGGTTGGTGGTGCGCACCGTGTAGACGACGCGCGTGGCGTCCGGCGACAGCACGGGGCTGCCCACCCGTTCCATGGCCACCATGTCTTCCACGGTGAAACCGCGTGGCGCGGCCAGCGCCGGTGCCGCAGCAGCGGCGGTGGTGGCCATGGCGGCACTGAATGCTCCCAAGAGCAGCAGACGTAAACTCATTCAAACTCCCGATTCTGATGACGACGTTATCGATATGGTATTGACGTGGCCGGCTGTACCGCCGGCAGCCCGACATCATAGCAATAAAGACGCGCTTGCTGCGGGAGTTGACCGCCGGTTAGCCGGCCGGCGCTGCCAGTTGGTCGAGCGCCACGTGGCCCAGGAAACCGCCCTGGCTGGCGGCCGGCAAGCCCGCCTCGATGGCGTGGGCAAAGCGGATGCCGGGATCCTGTTCCAGCGCGGCCAGCACGCGCGCCACGTGCGGATAGTCGCTTAAGCGTGCCAGCTGCAGCGGTTCGGCCCAGCGCGCCGTGGCGGCCAGGTAGGCGTCGGCAATCGTCGGCGCCGCATCGGAAGCGAGCCAGACGCGGCCGGCGAGCAGGCGCTCCAGGTGCGCCAGGCCTTTGTTGACCTTGTCGACAGCCATTTCGCGCCAGACGGCCGCGCGCGCATCGCCATCGGCCGCGCGGCTGGCCTGGAAGGCGGGCATGAAGGCCGCGTGAAAGGTCGTGTGCAAAAACGAGAGCACGCTGTTCAGGCGGTCGTAGGCGGGCGTGCCTTGCGCAAAGCCCAGGCCGCTGGCCGGCGCGCGGGCGGAGATATGCAGCAGGATCGCCATGCTTTCCAGCAGCGGCGCGCCCGCGTGCGTGAGCAGGGCCGGCGTCTGGCCCAGGGGATTGATGGCGAGAAAGGCCGGATGCTGCTTGCTGGCCGGGTCGCGCGCTTCGACGCGGGCCAGGCGATACGGCAGGCCGCTCCATTCGAGGGCGGCGATGGCGGCAAACGAGCAGCCGAACGGCACGCTGTAGATCAGGGTGGTTTCCATGCTGGAGTTCCATTCAGGTGAGGGAAGGGAAGTCTAGCGGCATAAGTTACTATTTGGAAGAAGGCAGAATAATGTGGTATAGGTACATTTTTTATACCAGGTAGGGATCGCCATGAAAGACAATGTTTCCGGCTGCGCCGTGGAAGAAGCCATGCGTCTGCTGGGCGGGCGCTGGAGAGCGGTGCTGCTCAGCTATCTGATGGCGGGGCCGAAGCGCTTCAGCGAAATCCGCCGCGCCGTGCCGAATATCTCGCAGCGCATGCTGACCCTGGACTTGCGCGCGCTGGAAGCGGCGGGCTTGCTGACGCGCACGATCTATGCGGAAGTGCCCGTCAAGGTGGAATACCAACTGACGGACGAGGGCCAGCGCCTGCGCGAGCTGGTCGAGATGCTGCGCGCCATCGGCTTGCGCCTGCGCGGACAGGCGGACGGGGGCGGCGCCTTTCTCGCGCCCGATGCCGTGGATAGTTCTCTATAGAAACAGCTGTTTTTTATGCAAAGTGCTAGACTGCCGGCCTTTGACCACTACTATAGACACCCATGCGCCTGACTACTCTCGCCCTGACCGCCGCCGCCCTGTTCGCCGCCTTGCCGGCCCAGGCCGCTACCATGCCCACGCTCGAACACATCCAGGCCGCCGTGCAGGCGGGCGTGGCCAAAACGCAAGCCAGGATGCAATCGTCGATACCGGTTCCCATTCCCGTCAAGGCCACCAGCCTGCAGGGTTGCCAGGAGTCGCAGGAAGTGCCGGGCGAGGTGGTGTGTCTGGTCGGCATGAGCGCCGGCATGCGCGACGGTTTTATGGTCTTGCCGCTACGTAACGATAACGGCACCTGGGTCGGCGTCGAGCGCAAGGACGCCAAGTTCGCGGGACCGTCGCCGGCCGAGGCGCAAGCGATGATACGCGCCTGGGCCAAGGAAGAAGTGGCGCGCAATCCGGAGGCGGCCAAGGACGTGCAGATGCAGGAAGCGCAAAGCACCATGCAGGTCAAGGCCGTCAACGAGTGCGATGTCAAGCGCAAAACGGGCTACCTCGTGTGCGACACGGAATTGAGCGTGCCGAGCCGTCCGGAAGGCATCAAGACGGAACTGACCTTCATGCTGGAAAACGCCGGCTGGCGCTACGTGCCGCGCTAAGCTGCACTCCTCCTCCCATAGCGCCAGCCCCAGTTCGGGGCGCACGGCGCTGGTGTCTTTCCCTCCTGCACGTCAAGCCCGTGCGGCGGCCCATGCGGCCGCCGGCAGGCATATCGCATCCCTCATCCGTACAAGACATTCAGTCAAGTAAATCCAATATGTATTAATTGATATATTTGTTGATTTAATATTTTTCAACAACGAAAATGATAGAATTAGTGATTATCTTTATGATTGTTGTGATTTTTCCATATAAAACAATTTATTTGGTTTAATCGTTATTTTTTGGCGTATGATATTGATAATGCGCAAGTAAATGCTGCGATCTGAATGTCTGGAGAACCGCCGTGCTGAAAAAAATAACGAGTAGCGAACTCATGCTGGGAATGTATGTCGAACGTCTGGGCCGTTCCTGGCTCGATACCCCTTTCTGGACGCGGTCGTTCTTGCTGGAGTCGCCGGCTGACCTGGAGCGTATCCGCTCGGCACGCTTGTGCGAAGTGTGGATCGATACGGCGCGCGGGCAGGCGCCGCAAGTGGCGCCGCCCGTCGCGCCGCCTGCCGCGGCAGGCGCTCCCGCAGCCGCGCCGGCCGCCGTGCGCGCAAACAAATCCGGCGCCGTCGCCGAGGCGGACCCGCCCCGCTCGCGCGAGGAGGAGCTGGCGCGTGCCCGGCGCCTGATCGAACGCTCGCGCCAGGCCGTGCAGACGATGTTCGACGAGGTGCGCATGGGCAAGGCCTTGTCTGCGGAGCAAGCTTACGAACTGGTCGACGATATCGCCGCCTCGGTGCAGCGCGGCGGCGATGTACTGCTGGGCCTGGCGCGCCTGAAAACCGCCGACAATTACACGTATATGCATTCGGTGGCCGTGTGCGCGTTGATGACGGCGCTGGCCAGAGAACTGGGCCTGGCGCCTGAACAGGTGCGCTCGGCCGGCCTGGCGGGCTTGCTGCACGATATCGGCAAGATGGCCGTGCCGTCCACCATCCTCAACAAGCCGGGCAGCCTGAACGAAGCGGAATTTTCCTCCGTGCGCGCCCATCCGGCCGCCGGCCACCGCATGTTGCAGGAAGTGGGCGAGATCGATCCGGTGGCGCTCGACGTGTGCCTGCACCACCATGAAAAATTCGATGGCAGCGGCTACCCCAAGGGACTGCGCGGCGAGGAAATCAGCCTGTTTGCCCGCATGGGCGCCATCTGTGACGTGTACGACGCGATCACCTCGAACCGTCCGTACAAGCAGGGCTGGTGCCCGGCCGATTCGCTGCGCCGCATGGCAGGCTGGCGCGGCGGGCACCTGGACGCGCAACTGTTTGCCGCCTTCGTCAAATGCCTGGGCATCTATCCGCTGGGCACCCTCGTGCGGCTGCAGTCGGAGCGCCTGGCCGTGGTGGTGGGACAGGCGCCGGGCAAGCCGCTGACCCAGCCCAGCGTGCGCGTGTTTTTCTCCATCCGCGCCGGCACCTGCATCGCGCCGACCGTCATGGACCTGGCCGCGCCGGGTTGCCAGGAGCGCATCGTTTCCACGGAAAGCGCAGCCCAGTGGCGCTTGCAGGACATCGACCGTTACTGGGCCGGCGAACCTGCCGTGGCATGACGGCTGGCACGGCCGTAATAAAGTGCATTTTGTTAATAATAAAATATTAAAATAATGGTGCCAGTGCCGGGCCCGCTTTGCTGGCTGGCGACCGTTCCTTGTCCGCTTCCCCGTCACCGTACGGGCTACCACTGAGGATGTGACCATGCGACTCAATCTTCCCGTCAGCGATACCGAAGTCAACTTGAGCGATACCGAGACCATCGTCTCGACTACCGACTTGCAAGGCAATATCACGTATGCCAATCCGTATTTCATCGCCGTCAGCGGGTACAGCGCGGAAGAATTGATCGGCGCGCCGCAAAACATCCTCCGGCATCCGGACATGCCGGTCGAAGCGTTCGCCGATTTCTGGGCCACCATCCGCTCGGGGCGCTCGTGGAGCGGCATGGTGAAAAACCGCTGCAAGAACGGCGATTATTACTGGGTGCTGGCGAACGTGACGCCCGTGGTCGAGGACGGCGTGGCCGTCGGCTACATGTCCGTGCGCACCAAGCCCACGCGCCAGCAGGTGGCACAGGCGTCGGCCCTGTACGCGCGCATCAAGGCGGGACAGGCCGGCGGCATCGCCCTCAGCCAGGGCGCCGCCGTGCACACGGGCTGGCTGGCCAGGCTGGCGCGCCTGCGCGACCTGCCGCTGGGCAAGCGCATCGGCTGGAACCTGGGTTCGTTGTCCCTGTTGTTGCTGCTGCAACTGGCGTGGGATGCGGGCGTGCTGCCGGAGGCGGCCCACGGCTGGCTGACGGGCCTGTCCGTGCTGGCCCTCTGCTTGACCCTGTATTTCTGGCATGCCTTGCACAAGGTAGTGCTGCAGCCGCTGCAGCGGGCGCGCCAGGCGTGTGACGTGATGGCGGGCGGCGACCTGACGGGCGAGCTCGACACCACGCGGCGCGACGAGATGGGGCAGCTGTTGCGCTCCTTGCGCCAGTTGCGCGTGAACCTGCATTCCATCGTCGGCGACGTGCGCGGCAACTTCCTGCGCATCAGCATGGCCAGCCAGGAAATCGCCGCCGGCAATATGGACTTGTCGGGCCGCACGGAAGCACAGGCGTCGGCCCTGCAGCAGACGGCGTCGAGCATGGAGCAGCTGGCGGCCACGGTGCAGCAGAATAGCGGCAATGCCGTGCAGGCCAGCGACATGGCGGGCAAGGTGCACGGCCTGGCAGGGCGCGGCGGCGAGATCGTCGGCCAGATGGTGACGATGATGGCGGACATTGACGCCTCGTCGAAGAAGATCGGCGACATTACCGGCATTATCGAAGGCATCGCCTTCCAGACGAATATCCTGGCCCTGAACGCGGCCGTGGAAGCGGCGCGCGCGGGCGACCAGGGGCGCGGTTTTGCCGTCGTGGCGGGCGAAGTGCGCAGCCTGGCCCACCGCAGCGCGGCGGCCGCCACGGAAATCAAGCAATTGATCACGGCATCGCTGGAGCAGGTGCAGGCGGGCGCGAAGCTGGCGCGGCAGGCGGGCGCAAGCAGCGCCGAAATGCTGGGCGCCGTGCAGGGCGTGCACGGCATCATGGAAGAGATCGCCTCGGCCTCGCGCGAGCAAAGCCACGGCATCGGCCAGGTCAACATGGCCGTCACGCAAATGGATGAAGTGACGCAGCAGAACGCGGCGCTGGTGGAGGAGTCGGCGGCCGCCTCGGCATCGCTGCAAGACCAGACCTTGCAGCTGGAACAGGCGATGGCTCTGTTCAAGCTGGAACGGCGGCGCGGCGGCCAGGCGACGCCCCTGCGCGCACCCGAGCGCCGCCGTGCTACAGCAGGCGCTCTGACAGCGCCTTGAAGGCCACTTGCGGTACGAGAAAGGCGAACGGCTTCGATAGGGGCGGCAACTGCCCCAGCAAGCCGCAGTCGGCGCGCCAGGCCGTCAGCGCTTGCACTTGATCCACATCAACGGGCAAGTCGATTTCGCCGAAGACCAGCTTGCCGTTGCGCGGCACGTGCGCGATGGCCGCATCCTGGCAGGCGAGGAAGGCGACGGCGTCGCGCCAGTTGCCGAACAGTTGCTGCCAGTCGGCATCGAGGCCATGCGCCGCCGTGATGGCCGCCTGCACGTCGAGCGCCGGGGCGCTGCCGGTGCCGCCGGCAATGCTGCAGTGCGCCTGCGTGGCCGTGACGTCCAGCGTCATGCCGGCGGCCAGGTGGGTCGGCAGGATATCGCTGAACAGCCGCGTGCCCAGCGCATGCGGCAGGCTGGCCATGATGTTTTTCAGAAAGTACACGCAGGGCACGGCGGGTGCGCCCGCTGGCGTGTGGTCCAGATATAAACGCCAGTTGCTTTGCAGTGGCGATGGCAGCAGCTTGCGTAACGGACCGAACAGGGCGGGGCCGAAATGCCCGTGGCGGTAGGTCAGCACGGTGAATGGCGTCTTGCCGTCGCGCTGCCACAGGGCCACGCCCGGCGGCAATAATGTCTGCGCCGCAGCGGCGTCGACCAGCCAGCTCACGTAGACGACGTCGCGCACGTCGCTGTGCAGTTTCAGGAAGGGCAGGCGCGACATGACGGCCTGGCGCATGTTGGCGAAACGCGTGGAATTGGCGAGCGCGGCAAGCAGCCGACCGAACCGGCCCGCGCGCGGGTGGCGGTAAGTGTTGTCTTGCAATTGGGAACTTTCTGGAAAGGCGCAGGAAGATTCATACGCTGACGCTGCAACGCCCGTCCACATCATCGCGAGCGGCAGCGATGTGTGGCCGAGACGCGCAGCTGTGCTGGAGCACAGCGAGCATCGCAGGCCGCACAGGGCGCCGCGCAGCCGATGTGGGCGGGCGTCACTATTATTGCATGTGCCAGCCGTGACTGACCACGATGGACTGGCCGCTCAGGGCGTTTGACGGGAAGGCCGCCAGGAAGATGGCCGTTTGCGCCACGTCCTGCGTGGTGGTGAATTCGCCGTCGATGGTGTCTTTCAGCATCACTTTCTTGATCACCTCTTCTTCGCTGATGTTCAGCTGGGCCGCCTGTTCGGGGATCTGCTTGTCGACCAGCGGCGTGCGCACGAAGCCGGGGCAGATGACGTTGGCGCGGATGCCGTCCTTCGCGCCTTCCTTGGCCACCACCTTGGCCAGGCCCAGCAAGCCGTGCTTGGCCGCCACGTAGGCGCTCTTGAACGGCGAGCCTTCGTGCGAGTGCACGGAGCCCATGTAGATGATGGCGCCGCCGCGGCCCGCCTTGATCATTTCGCGCATGCAGGCGCGCGTGGTGAGGAAGGCGCCGTCCATGTGAATGGCCAGCATCTTTTTCCACTGCTCGAACGGGTAGTCGACGACGGGGCTGATGATCTGGATGCCCGCGTTGCTGATCAGGATATCGATGCCGCCGAAGTGGGCCACGGCGTCCGCCACGCCCTGGTCGACCTGCGCTTCGCTGGAGACATCCATGGCGACGGCAAACGCCTGACCGCCCGACTGCTTGATTTCCTCGGCCGTCTTGCTGGCCGCTTCCAGGGCCAGGTCGGCGATGACGACCTTGGCGCCCTGTTTCGCGTATTCGACGGCCATTTCCTTGCCGATGCCGCTGGCGGCGCCGGTAATCAGTGCGACTTTGTCTTTGAGTTGCATATTAATCCTTTGCATTGCGGGTTGGAGTGATCGTGGAAAACCTGACTATGCCAGTATAGCCAGAAAACGGGCCACGCATGCCCCGCGCACGCCTAAACGGCTTGCTGCCGGTCAAGCCGATCAAGCTGTCTGTCCAGCATCTCCTGCAGGCGCCAGGCGCCGGGATTGGTGCCCGACCAGGTGCGGAACGCGTGGTTGAACGCGCTTTGTTCCTGGTAGCCGAGCAGGAAGGCGATGTCGACCAGCGACAGGTCCGGCTCGCGCAGATAGTCGCGCGCCAGGCCGTAGCGGGCCTGGTCCAGCAGGGCCTGGAAGCTGGTGCCCGCGTCGGCCAGCTTGCGCTGCAGGGTGCGCGGCGTGACGGCCAGGGCGGCGGCAACGGTGGCCAGCCGCGCCGAACCGTGGCGCAAGCCTCCCACGATGGCCGCGTGCACCTGCGCGTCGATGGTGCCGCCAGTGCCTGTTTCAGCCTCGCGCTGCGCCAGCAATTGTTCCGCATGCCGGCACAGCACGGGATACAGGCTGACGTCGGCGTTCGGCACGGGCCAGTCCAGCAATTGCGCGTCGAAGGTGGCCGTGTTGGCGGGGGCGTTGAAGGCGGGCAGGCTGCCCAGCACGCGCACGTATTCGTCGCGGTGGGCCGCGTGGCGCAGCAAGTCGCCGCCGCCATCGTGGGTGAATGCCAGGCGGGCCGGCGGCAGCGGCATGCCGGCCAGCCAGTCGCCGCACACTTTGACACCGGCAAAGACGCTGTCGACCAGGTGCCGGCTGGCGCCCGGGTAGTTGCTGGCCCAGCGGTAATGCGCGATGGCGCCGTCGCGCTCCAGGGTCGAGCGGCCCAGGTCGTGCGCCAGCCGTTCGTAGCGGGCCGTCTGTTCCAGCGCCTGGCCCACGTTGCCGCAACTGAGCAAGATCAAGCCATACGCGCTGTACGTGCCCATGCGCACGCGCTGGCCCACGTGCAGGCCGAAATGCGCATCGCCCGCCAGCTGCGCGCCCGCATCGAGCAGGCGCACGTAGTCGCGCGCGGCCAGGCCCAGGCCAGGCGCGGCCGCTTCCAGTCCGTGCGGCGCCACGCCGGCCGCCTGCGCCAGGGTGGCGCTATCGATACCGTGCGCGCTTGCCGCTTCCAGCAGCGGCAGCAGATAGGCGCCGGCGACCCGGCCGTCAGTGCTTGTCATGATGGAACAATGCGATTGTCATGAAAAACCAATACCCTTCGTCTGTGGCGGCATATGCTATTGATCTAGCAAGAAAATCAGGCAAACACAGTATAGCAAGCCGTCGTGGCGCGCAACTGGCCGCAACACAGGGGATGTTCATGCAACGCTGGAATGGCTGGGGAGACGACAGCATCACGTATGCGCTGGGCGAGGATGCGCTGGCTTTTTTGCGCGGGCGCCTGGGGCCGGGCAGTCCCATCGCGGACGCCAGCTTCGACGACGCCTGCGCGCAGGTGCCCGCGTCGCGCCTGGCGCCGCATCCGCTGATCGACACCCAGCCTGCCACGCGCGTGCGTCATGCGCTCGGTCAAAGCCTGCCCGACTGGTTTAAATTACGCCACGGCCGCATCGGCGCGGTGCCCGACGGCGTGGCCTTTCCCGACAGCGCGCTGCAGGTGCGCCAGCTGCTCGCGTATGCGCGCCAGGCGTGCGTGGCCGTGATACCCCACGGCGGCGGCACCAGCGTGGCCGGGCATTTGACGGTGGCGGCGGGACCCCGTCCCGTGCTGTCGCTCAGCCTGACCCGCCTGTGCGCGCTGGCCCACCTGGACCGCGAAGCGCAGCTGGCCACGTTCGGCGCGGGCGTGTATGGCCCCGACCTGGAAGCGCAGCTGCGCGCGCAGGGCTACACCCTGGGCCACTATCCGCAGTCGTTCGAATATTCGACCTTGGGCGGCTGGATCGCCACGCGCTCGTCGGGCCAGCAATCGTTGCGCTACGGCCGCATCGAGCAGCTATTCGCGGGCGGCGAGATGGAAACGCCGTCCGGCACCCTGACGATTCCCACGTTTCCCGCCTCGGCGGCCGGCATCGACCTGCGCGAAATGGTGCTCGGCTCCGAAGGGCGGCTGGGCATCCTGACGCAGGCCACCGTGCGCGTCTCGCCGCTGCCGTCGTATGAGGCGTTCCACGCCGTGTTCTTTGCGGACTGGGGCCGGGCGCAGGCGGCCGTGCGGGCGCTGGTCCAGTCGCGCCTGCCCCTGTGCATGCTGCGCCTGTCGAACGCGGTCGAAACGCAAACCATGCTGACCCTGGCCGGGCATAAAAAACTCGTGGGACTGCTGGAACGCTACCTGTCGCTGCGCGGCTGCGGCGAAGGCAGGTGCATGCTGATGCTGGGCGTCAGCGGCGACGAGAAACCGGCGCGCGCGGCCCTGCGCGGGGCGCTGGCGCTGGCGCGGCGGCACGGGGGCGTGCACGTGGGGCGCCACATGGGCGACAAATGGAAGCAGGGGCGCTTTCGCAACGTCTACCTGCGCAACGGCGCGTGGGAACACGGCTACGTCATCGACACGGTGGAAACGGCCGTCGACTGGCCCCGCGTGGCGGCGATGATGGCGGCGCTGGAGCAGGCGGGCGTCAGCGCGCTGGCCGCGCACGGCGAGCAGGTGCACGCCTACACGCATTTGTCGCACGTGTATGCGCAGGGCGCCAGCGTCTACACCACGTATGTGTACCGGCTGGCGCCCACCTTTGAAGCCAACATGGCGCGCTGGCGCACCTTGAAGGACGCGGCCGGCGCCGCCATCGTCGCCAACGGCGGCACCATCAGCCACCAGCATGGCGTGGGCACGGACCACGCGCCGTGGCTGGCGGCGGAAAAGGGAGAGCTGGGCATCGCCGCCATGCGCGCGCTGCTGCGCCAGTTCGACCCGCAGGGCATGATGAACCCCGGCAAACTGCTGCCCGACGCCGGCGGTGCGTCATGAACAGGGAGGCGCTGCCGGGCGTCCTGGCGCGCGAGTGGGATGTGCTGATCGTCGGCGGCGGCATCACGGGCGCCGGCATCCTGCTGGAAGCGGCGCGGCGCGGCCTGGCGGCGCTGCTGGTAGAACAGCGCGATTTCGCCTGGGGCACGTCGAGCCGTTCGTCGAAGCTGGTACACGGCGGCTTGCGCTACCTGAAGCAGGGCCAGTTCGCGCTGACGCGCGAATCGGTGCATGAGCGGCAAGCCTTGCTGGCGGATGCGGCCGGGCTGGTCGAGCCGCAGGGCTTCGCCTTCGGCGACTACGCGGGCAGGAAGCCGGGGCGGCGCCAGTTCATGCTGGGCCTGGCCATCTACGATGCGATGGCGGGCAAGCGCGCGCGCCGCTATGTCGATGCGCCTGATTTTGCCATGCTGGCGCCGCACGTCCGGCGCGACGGGCTGCGGGGCGGCATGCTGTACCAGGACGCGAAGACGGACGATGCGCGCCTGGTGCTGCGCGTGCTGCAGGAGGCGCGGCGCCATGGCGGCGTGGCCGTCAACTACCTGGGCGTGGCATCGCTGCTGCGGGAAGATGGCAAGGTCGCCGGCGCCACCTTGATCGATGCGCTCGATGGCACGGCATGCACCGCGCGCGCGCGCCTGGTGATCAGCGCCACGGGCGCCTGGGCCGACGGCTTGCGGGGCCAGGTGGGAGCGCCGCCGAAATTGCGGCCCCTGCGCGGCAGCCATCTGTTGCTGCCGGCCTGGCGTTTGCCGCTGGCGCAAGCCGTCAGCCTGATGCACCCGCACGATGGCCGCCCCGTGTTTGCGTATCCGTGGGAGGGCGTGACCCTGGTCGGCACCACCGATGTCGATCACGCCGGCGGCCTGGAAAGCGAGCCGGCCATCACGCGCGGCGAACTCGATTACCTGCTGGCGGCGCTGCGCTGGCAATTTCCGCAGCTGGCGCTGGGCGAAGACGACGTGCTGGCCACGTTTGCCGGCGTGCGCCCCGTCATCGACAGCGGCCAGCTTGACCCGTCGAAGGAAGCGCGCGAACATGCGCTATGGCTGGAAAACGGCTTGCTGACGGTGGCGGGGGGCAAGCTGACGACGTTCCGCGTGATCGCCCTCGATGCCTTGCGCCGCGCCGCGCCGCTGCTGCCGGGCTGGCAAGCGGATTTGCGTCCCTTGCCGATTTTCGATGCGACGCCGCCCTTGTCAGGCAAGGCCCTGGCGCTCGACGGCGAGCAGCGTGTACGTCTGCTGGGCCGTCATGGCGCTGCCGCGCAGGCGCTGTGCGATGCGGCGCTGGACGGCGAATTCGAGCCGGTGCCCGGCACGCAGACCCTGTGGGCGCAGCTGCGCTGGGGCGCGCGCAGCGAGGACGTGCAGCACCTGGACGACTTGCTGTTGCGGCGCACGCGTCTCGGTTTGCAGCTGGCCGGCGGCGCGCTTGCTATCATGCCGCGCCTGCGCGCCATCTGCCAGCATGAACTGGGCTGGGACGATGCGCGCTGGGAGCAAGAGCAGCAGCGCTACCTGGCCTTGTGGCGCCGCCATTACAGCGTGCCGCAGGGCGACTGAAAAACCATAAAAATAAACAAGAGGAGAGCATCATCGACACCACCCTGTTTGGCCAGCCCCTGGCGCTGGGCGACGCGCGCATCACCTACGACAGCCTGTCGCCGCTGGACCTTCGCCAGCCCGTCGATACCCTCGTCGACGAGCTGGGCGAAGACCTGCTGCAAATCACGTGCGCGAATGGCGACATCGTCGACGTGGGCTGGTATCCGGCCTGGAGCGAGCAGGGACGCTTGCGCGTGGTGGCCGTGCGGGGGCAGGAATGGGAAGCGCCCGTCTTCAGCGCGCAGCCGGAAAAAGATCCGCAAGCGCTGCTGCAGGCGCTGCGCGCCGCGCTGGCCGCATTGGCGGGCTGAGGCCATGGCGACCGAGTGCGGCGCCGGACCGTACATCCTTGCCATCGATAATGGCACGCAAAGCGTGCGCGCGCTGCTGTTCGACCGGGAAGGGACGCTGGCGGCCAAGGCGCAGGTTTTCCTCGAAGCGTATTACTCCGACCACCCCGGCTGGGCCGAGCACGACGCCGACGGTTACTGGCAAGCCGTGTGCGAAGCGTGCCAGCAGCTGTGGCGCGGCACGGACATTGCCAAATCCTCGGTGGCCGGCGTGGCCGTGACCACGCAGCGGGGCACGGTGGTCAACGTGGATGCATACGGCGCGCCGTTGCGGCCCGCCATCACCTGGCTGGACCAGCGCAGCACGCGCGATATTCCCCGCCTGGCGCCGTGGTGGCGCGCCCTGTTCCGCGCCACGCGCCTCGATGGCACGATCCGGTATTTCCGCCGCGAGGCCGAGATCAACTGGATCAGCGCGCACCAGCCCGACATCTGGCGCCGCACGCACAAATTCCTGCTGCTGTCGGGTTTTTTGAACCACCGCCTCTGCGGAAAATACATCGATTCAACGGGCTCGCAAGTGGCCTACATCCCGTTCGACTACAAGCGCCATGCCTGGGCAGGGCGCTTCGACTGGAAGTGGCAGGCGCTGGCCATTCGCCGCTCGATGCTGCCGGAACTGGTGACGCCGGGCACGCGCATGGGCGCCATCACGGCATCGGCCGCCGCGGCGACGGGCATCCCGGAGGGCACGCCCCTGCTGGCGGCGGCGGCCGACAAGGCCTGCGAGGTGCTGGGCGCCGGCTGCGTCGAGCCGCACGTGGCGTGCCTGAGCTACGGCACCACGGCCACCATCAACACGACCAGCCGCAAGTACGTGGAAATGACGCGCTTTATTCCGCCGTACCCGGCCGCCATGCCGGGCGCCTACAGCACGGAAGTGCAGATTTTCCGCGGCTACTGGATGGTCAACTGGTTCAAGGAGCAGTTCGGCGACCGCGAACGGGCGGCGGCGGCCGAAGACGGCATGGGCTTGTCCGCCGAAGCGTTGTTCGACCGCCTGGTCGACGCCGTGCCGCCCGGCTCCATGGGCCTGATGCTGCAGCCGTACTGGAGTCCAGGCATCAAGGTGCCTGGGCCGGAAGCGAAGGGCGCCATGATCGGCTTTGGCGACGTGCACACGCGCGCGCACATCTACCGCGCCATCCTCGAGGGCCTCGCGTATGCGCTGCGCGAAGGCAAGGAGCGCATCGAGCGGCGCAGCGGCATTGCCATCACGGAGCTGCGCATCGCCGGCGGCGGTTCGCAAAGCGACGCGGCCATGCAGCTGACGGCCGACATCTTCGGCTTGCCGGCCGCGCGCGCCCACGTGTATGAAAGCTCGGGCCTGGGCGCGGCCATCGCCGCCGCCGTGGGCCTGGGCTGGCATGCGGACTTTCCCGCCGCCGTGCACGCGATGACGCGCAAGGGCAAGGTCTTCCAGCCCCATCCCGAGCACCGCAAGATCTACGAACAGCTGTACCGGCGCGTGTATCGCAAGATGTATGCGCGGCTGCAACCGCTGTACCGCGAGATCGCAGACATCACCGGCTATCCGGAATAGCTAGGTCTTAAATGCTATTGCGAATCATTCTCATCTGATATATGATGTGTTCCGCATTTCACTAAGGCAACTTATCCCCGGTGACTGCAGTGCGCCGCCGGCCTTGCGCCGGCGGCGTGTCCGCGCGGGCAGGGTTCCGCCGCAACGCTTCCGTCAACGCCGCCGCTTGATCGTGCACCGCCTTCCTCTGCCCAGCATTTTTTCATTCCACAAGCATGAAGCAGCAAACCCAGGCAAGGATAGCGATGAAGAGCAGCAACAAACAACGATTGACCCCGCTGGCCGCCGCGCTGGCGCTGGCATTGGGCGGCGCGCACGGCCATGCGTGGGCGGCGGCCATGGCCGACAAGGCCGAGAAGGCTGGCGCCGTGCAGATGCCCGCCATCAGCGTGTTTGGCGACGCCATCAGCGCCGGCACGGCCGGACGCTCGTACATCAACAGCGCCGACATCGAGCGCCAGCAGGCCGACAATGTCGCCTCGCTGCTCGATACCTTGCCCGGCGTGGACCTGGCCGGCACGGCCCGCCCCAGCGGCCAAAGCCTGAATATCTGGGGCTTCAATAAAGTGCAGGACGTGAAAGTCATCCTCGACGGCGTGCCCAAGGGCTTCGAGAAATACCGCCAGGGCTCCATCTTCATCGAGCCGGAACTGATCAAGCAGATCGAAGTGAACAAGGGCGCGCATACTAGCTTGTACGGCAATGGCGGCTTCGGCGGCGTCATCACGGTCGAGACCAAGGATGCGCAGGACTTGCTGGAAGGCGGCGAGAGCGTGGGCGCCATGCTCAAGTACTCGCGCCACTCGAACAATGGCGAAAACGACGCCACCGTGGCCGTCTACGGCCGCACGCAAGACGGCCGCTTCGATGCGATGGCGTTTACCACGCAGCGCAAGTCCGACGATTTGCGCAAACCCGACGGCAAGCCATTCCGCTTTTCCGCCATCGACGCGCCATCGAGCCTGGCCAAGCTGAATATCCGGCTGACGCCGGAGCAGCTGCTGACCCTGACGGCGATGAAGGGCGGCAGTTCGGGCTGGGGTCCGTTCGCCGCCATGGGCGAGGACGTGCCCACGCCGACCGAGGCGGAAATCAAAAAGTATGGACTGGAAGAGGCGTGGCAGCGCAAGGCCGTCTACCGCGACCAGGACGACGACACCTATTCCGTGAAGTGGCAGTACGCGCCGCAAGATAATCCATGGATCAAGCTGACGGCCAGCGCCGGCTATTCGCACACGGACCAGCATGACAAGCGCCTGCCGTCCGCTTCGCTCGGTTCCTACCTGGGCTCCCTCGGCAACGAGAGCTGGGCCTCGTACGTGGACCGCATCGCGGAGGTGCGCAACGAAAGCGTGTTTGCGACGGGCGCCGTGTCGCACGTGCTGCAAACGGGCCTGCAATGGCACAAGAATGTGCGCGACACCCTGATGTACTATCCGTCGTCGACGGCGCTGAAAGACCCCAGCTACAACTACGGCTACTTCCAGCCCTATTACATGCCGGCCGGGCGCCAGGAAACCACGGGCCTGTATCTGCAGGATGCGATGACGTATGGCGACCTGACGCTGACGGCGGCCCTGCGCCACGACCGGGTCGTCTCCGAAGGCGTGCCGAACAAGGCGTCGCGCTACAACAGCCAGCTGGCGGCGGCCGGCCACGACTTCAGCGAAAAGGCGCACGAAGACTGGTCGCCCCGCCTGGGTCTGTTCTGGAAGGCGTCCGGCACGTTGGCCTTGTTCGGCGACTTGAGTCGCACCTGGCGCGCGCCGACGATCGACGAGATGTATTCGAACGAATACTATGTGTCGTCCCGGCTCGGTTCATCGACGCCGGGCACCAGCCGCGACCTGGCCGTCGAGCGCGTGACGGCCGTGCGCACGGGCGTCATGCTGCACCGCCAGAACGTCTTCATGGAGCGCGACGACGTGCAGCTGCGCCTGACGGCGTACCGCAACAAGGTCAGCGACAATATCGGCCCGCGCCTGGGCATCCTGATCGAAGGCTATGTGCCGGGATCGGGCAAGGTGCCGCCGGCGCTGTCCGACTACCGCAACCTGGCCGGTTTCCATACGCAGGGCGTGGAGGTGGAGTCCTACTACAATTCGCCGCGCCTGTTCGCCAGCGCCTCGCTGTCGAAGCAGCGCGGCACGCGCACGGGTTCCCAGCGCGACCCGTGGGGCCGGGACGAACCCGTATCGACCATCGCGCCCGATAAATTGATGGCGGGCCTGGGCTGGCGCATGCCCGACCTTGGCGCCAGCATGGGCTGGCAGGGCCGCTTCGTGGCGAAGCAGGAGCGCGTGCTGCCGGTGGGGAATGTCTACCGTCTGCCGCCGTCGAAAGGCTATGCGCTGCATACCTTGTTCGCGTCGTGGAATGGCAGGCAGGGCGTGTGGCGCGGCACGGAAGTGCGGCTGACGGTCGATAATGTCTTCAACCGCAATTACATGCCTTACCTGAGCGAGGCGGTCACCGGTGTGGGACGCAATGCGAAGTTGAGCGTGTCGAGGAAGTTTTGATTAATTTTAGGAATAGCGGGCCGGAGACGCGGGCCTGAGAAAATGCCGATGGCGGCGTTGCAGCTTCCTTGCCGTACATGCGTACTGTCTGCGTCGCTGCGCCTTGCCCTCGACATTTTTCAGGCCCGCTTGGCCCGGAGTGCCTTTTTTGGTGACTTGGGCCTACTCCCGGTCCGTTGCATGTTCCGTTGAACTTCCAACTTCCAACTTCCAACTTCCAACTTCCAACTTCCAACTTCCAACTTCCAACTTCAAACGTCAACGTAAAACGATCGCCTTGACCGTTTCCCAGGCCGTGCTGCCCGAGTGCGTGGCGCGGACCTGGTTGCGGCCCGCTTCCTTGGCCACGTACAGGGCGCGGTCGGCGGCGACGAACAGCGCTTCGCGGTCGTCCAGCTGGTGCGGGCGGATGGTCGCCACGCCGATGCTGACGGTGATCCACGGCGAGGTGCTGGAGCGCGGGTGCGGCAGTCGCAGCGCTTCGATGCTGGCGCGGATGGCCTCGGCCAGGTGCAGGGCGCTGGCCGCGTCCGTGTCGGCAAACAGCAGGACGAATTCCTCGCCGCCGTAGCGGGCCGCCAGGTCGCCGGAGCGGCTGGCATGCGCATCGATGGCTTGCGCCACCTGCTGCAGGCAGCTGTCGCCGGCCGGGTGGCCCAGGCTGTCGTTGTACAGCTTGAAGTGGTCGACGTCGAGCACCACCAGCGACAGGGCGCCGCCGCCGCGCACGGCGCGCTGCCACTCTTTGTCCAGGAAGCTGTCGAAATGCCGGCGATTGGCGATCTGCGTCAGCGGGTCGAGATAGGCGGCGCGCTGCAGCGCGTCTTCCGACTGCTTGTGGTGCGTGATATCGTGCAGCAGGCCGATATACAGGGGCTGGCGCAGATACATGGGCGTCAGGGTCAGATCCATGCTCAGCGCCGCGCCGTTGCGGTGGCGGATCGCCACTTCGCGCGTGCCGTGGTTGTGCGCCTTTTCCGGATTGGCCGCGTGCATGGCGAAGTAATCGAGGTATTCCTGCGTCACGAGGGGGCTGAGCAGCTCGCCGATGGAACGCCCAGCCAGTTCGTTTTCGCGGTAGCCCAGATACTGGTCGCAGGCCGGGTTGGTGTACTGGATGCGCCCGTCGGCCTCGATGATCAGCAAGCCCTCGGCCATGTTGTTGACGATGGTGCGCAGGCGCTCGGCCTGTTCCTGCTGGGTTTCATTGTTGCTGCGGATTTGCAGCTGGGCGCGCACGCGCGCGCGCACTTCGGCCATGCGCAGCGGCTTGCTGATGTAGTCGACGGCGCCGCAGTCGAAGCCGGCCACCACGTCTTCCGTTTCCGTCTTCGCGCTCATGAAGATGACGGGGATGCGCTGCGTCAGCGGGTGCTGCTTGAGGCGGCGGCACGTCTCGATGCCATCCATGTCCGGCATCATCACGTCGAGCAGGATCAGGTCGGGCTGGGCGCGCTGGGCGATCTCCAGCGCCCGTGCGCCGGACGTGGCGACATAGGTCTGATAACCCTGCTCGCTCATCAGCTTGCGCAGCAGCTCAAGGTTGGCCGGCGCATCGTCGACAATCAAAATCGCGGCTTCTTGCCGCTGGGAATGCCCCACACTGCCTGGACTCATTGCTACCGGCCTTCTCGGATGTACTCTGCGCTGCCAGCATTTGCTGCATTGTCGGTGATGCTGAGCGGATTCAAATCTGATACAGCGGTCAAATCATACCGCCTTGCTAATTTTTTGGGTGAAAAAATCGATGTTTCGCGAGATGGGAAAGTATTATTTTTATGATATTTTTAAAAATAAATACACGCAGTTGCTATCGTGAAAGCGTTTTTTAGGCGGAAAAGACGCGTGCCCGGTGGCGCTGGGGCAGCTGGGACACGCCCCGCGGCTGCGGGGCGTGAAGAGGCGAGTTACATTTTTGCGGCGATCAGTTTGCCCAGGATGGCGATGCCTTCGCGGATGCGTTCCGGCGGCACCGTCACGAACGACAGGCGCAGGGTGTGCGTGTCCGGCGTGTTCGCGTAGAACGGCGCGCCCGGCACGAAGGCGACCTTGTTGGCGATGGCTTCGTCGAGCAGTTTCATCGCATCGATATGTTTCGGCAGGGTGACCCAGATGAACATGCCGCCTTCCGGCTTGGTCCAGGTGACGCCGGCCGGGAAGTGCTCTTCCAGCGCCGACAGCATGGCCTGGCACTGGTTGCCGTACAGGTTGCGGATGCTGGGAATGTGCCGCTCCAGGAAGCCATCCTTGATCACTTCATGCACGACCATCTGCGTCAGCTGCGAGGTGTGCAGGTCGGCCGCCTGCTTGGCCAGTTCCAGGCGGCGCACCAGCGGCATCGGCGCCACCACGTAGCCGAGGCGGATGCCGGGCGTGAGCACTTTCGAGAACGAGCCCATGTAGATGACGCCGTCCGGATTCATGTTGATCATCTTCGGATACGGCTCGCCGCTGTAGCTCAGGGCGCCGTACGGATCATCCTCGATCAGCGGCAGGCCGTGGCGGGCGCAGGTCTCCACCAGTTCCACGCGGCGCGCCACGGACAGGCTGCGGCCCGTCGGGTTCTGGAAGTTCGGCAGCGCGTACAAGAGCCGCGCGCCATCGGCGACGGGGTCGATCGACGACGGCACCAGGCCTTCGTCATCGGTATCGACGGAAACGAATTCGGGACGGTAGACGGAAAACGCCTGCAGGGCGCCCAGGTAGCTGGGGGTTTCCACCAATACCTTGCTGCCTTCGTCGATCAGGACCTTGCCCAGCAAGTCCAGCGCCTGCTGCGAGCCGGACGTCATCAGCACCTGTTCCGGCAGGATGGTGCTGCCATTGCTGGACAGCGAGTCGGCGATCCACTGGCGCAGCGGCAGGTAGCCGTCGGTGGGGCCGTATTGCAGGGCCACCTTGCCATTGTTCGACAGGACCTTGTCGAAGGCGGTCTTCATTTCTTCCACGGGGAAGGTGGCGGGCGAGGGCAGGCCGCCGGCAAACGAGATGATCTCGGGACGCTGCGTGATCTTCAGGATTTCGCGGATGAACGAGCTTTGCAGCTGTTCCGCGCGTTCGGCAAAGCGCCATTGGATCGGATTCGGATTTTCAATTTTCATACGAGTCTCACAGAAGATGCCGAGCTGCGCCGGCTGGATTTGTTGGCCCGCTTGTGGCGGTGCGTGCGCAAGCGGCGCCGGATAGGCGCCGCCATGGTGCTGCGGTATTGTACGGCTTGCACGCCGCCGTGCCCATCCGCACGCGCAACGGCGTTGCAAATGGGCGTCAAGGAACCTTACTTCAGCTTGCGTCCGATGGCCACGACGGCGATCACGGCGCCGGCAAACAGCAGGCTTTCGCCCGTCAATGGCTCGTGCAGCAGCACGGCCGCGCCCACCAGGGTGAGGAAGGGCTGCAGCAGCTGCGTCTGGCCCACGCGGGCCACACCGCCCAGCGCCATGCCCCGGTACCAGAAGAAAAAGCCGATAAACATGGAAAACACGGAGATATACGCAAAGCCCAGCCAGGCGGCGCCGCTGGCCTGCGCCATCAGCGCGCGCTGCGGCCAGGCGCTCCACAGCACCACGGGCAAGACAAAAGGCACGGCCAGCAGCAGGGCCCAGGAAATCACGTGCTGGCCCGGCATCGCTTGCGCCAGGCGTCCGCCTTCCGCGTAGCCGAGGGCGCCGAGCAGCACGGCGGCGAACATCAGCCAGTCGGCCAGGTGGAAGCTGCCGCCGCCCTGGCGCAGCGCGAACGCCACCACCAGCGCAGTGCCGAGCAGGGCCATCAGCCAGAAGCCCGGGGACGGACGTTCCTTGCCGCGCATTACGGCAAACACGGCGGTCGCCAGCGGCAGGATGCCGACCAGCACGGCGCCATGCGAGGCGGGCAGGCTGCGCATGGCGATCGACGTCAGCCAGGGAAAGCCCAGCACGCAGCCCAGCGACACGAGCGCCAGCGGCAGCCATTGTTCGCGGCGCGGCAGCGGCGCGCGCTGCTGCCATAGCCACAGGCCGGCCAGGCCGGCGGCCACGAGGGCACGGCCCAGGGCGACAAAGGTGGGATCGAGTTCGGCCACCGCCAGGCGCGTAAACGGCAGGGTCAGGCTGAAGAGGGCGACGGCGATGAGGCCCAGCAGCAGGCCCTTGCGGTCGGCGCCGAGGCGCAGGGGAGAAGTGGGGGAGGTGGTGGCGTGCGATGGCATGGCTGTCCTGGTACGGGTGGCATGGGTAAATAAAGCGGGGTGGATCAATCCGCCCCGTGCTGCTATCCTAGAGGTGAATAGCAATACAGTACAAATACACTTTCACGCATAATTTCACATACTGTCATGGTCATATGAGCAATACACCCGCCTTGCCGTCCCTGCCCTTGCTGTCGCGCGCCTCGGGCGAAACCCTGATCGACCAGATCGCGCGTTCGCTGGCGGCGCGCATCGACGACAAGCTGCTGCGCGGCGGCGCGCGCATGCCCTCGATCCGCCAGTGCGCCGCCAGCCTGGACGTGTCGTGCGCCACGGTGGTGGCCAGCTACGACAAGCTGGTGGCGCGCGGCTACCTGGAATCGCGGCGCGGCGCCGGCTTTTTCGTGCGCGAGCGCTCGCCGCTGAACACGCCGGCGCCGCCCGCCGGCGCGCAGGACGCGGCGGCGCAGCCGATGGACGTCGTCTGGCTGATCCGTAACATGTTCCGCCAGACGCCGGCCATCCCCGCGCCCGGCACCGGCATGCTGCCCGCCGAATGGCTCGATGGCGAGCTGGTGGCGCGTGCCTTGCGCGACGTCAGCCGCCAGCCGGGCAGCCTGCTGCTCGGGTACGGATCGCCGCAGGGCTTTCTGCCGCTGCGCCAGCAGTTGCAGCTGAAGCTGGCCGGCCTGGAAATCGCCTGTCCGCCCGAGCAGATCGTCACCACGGTGGGCGTGATGCAGGCGCTGGACCTGGTGGCGCGCGAGTTTGCCCGCCCCGGCGACACCATTTTCGTCGACGATCCCGCGTATTGGCTGATGTTCGGCGCCTTTGCCGCCATGGGCATGCACGTCATCGGCATCCCGCGCTTGCAGGACGGCCCCGATATCGCCGTGCTGGCCGAGCTGGCGGCGCTGCACCGCCCCAAGCTGTACGTGATCAATTCGGTGCTGCACAACCCCAGCTCGACGTCGCTGTCGGCCGCCAAGGCGTTCCAGGTGCTGCGCCTGGCCGAACAGCACGATTTCCTCATCGTCGAGGATGACATTTATTGCGACATGCACCCGGGCGGCGCGGTGCAGGCGGCCACCCGCCTGGCCGCGCTGGACCAGCTGCGCCGCGTGATTTACCTGGGCGGCTTTTCCAAGAGCCTGTCGGCCAACCTGCGCGTGGGCTTCATCGCCACCTCGCCGGAATGGGCGCAGCGGCTGGCCGACCGCAAGATGCTGGCCACGCTCACCACCAGCGACATCGGCGAGCGCGTGGTGTACAAAATCCTCTCGCAAGGGCTGTACCGCAAGCATGCGGAGCGCCTGCGCGCGCGGCTCGACAAGGTGCGCGAGGGCACGTACCGCCGCGCCGAGCGGGCCGGCCTGCGCTTCGATCCCGCGCCGGCTGGCATGTTCATCTGGGCCGATGCGGGCTGCGACACGAATGTGCTGGCCGAGAAGGCGCTGGCCGAAGGCCTGGTGCTGGGGCCGGGCAGCCTGTTCTCGCCGCGCCAGCTGCCGTCGACCCGCATGCGCCTGAACCTGGCCACCGTGCAGGACCAGCGCGTATGGGACTTTTTCGGCCGCGCGCTGGGATAAGACACGGCGTGAAACGGGAGCCCTTGAAATCGCTTATATAATCCCCAACTTCATCAAATCCGTCCCATCCACAAGACTATGAGGTAAAAATGGCTGTCTCCGAAAAGCAAACCCTGGGTTTTCAGACCGAAGTGAAGCAAATGCTGCACCTGATGATCCATTCGCTGTACTCGAACAAGGAAATCTTCCTGCGCGAATTGATCTCGAACGCGTCCGACGCGGCCGACAAATTGCGCTTCGAAGCGATCGATAACGACGCCCTGTACGGCAACGATCACGAATTGAAGATCAAGGTCAGCTTCGACAAGGATGCGCGCACCATCACCATTTCCGACAACGGCATCGGCATGACCCGCGACGAGGCGATCTCGCACCTGGGCACCATCGCCAAGTCGGGCACCAAGGAATTCTTCGGCAAGCTGTCGGGCGACCAGCAGCAGGACGCGGCCCTGATCGGCCAGTTCGGCGTGGGCTTCTATTCGGGCTTCATCGTCGCCGACAAGATCACCGTCGAAACGCGTCGCGCCGGCGTGGACGCTTCCGAAGGCGTGCGCTGGGAGTCGGCGGGCGAAGGCGATTACAGCATCGAGAGCATCGACAAGCCGTCGCGCGGCACGGACATCATCCTGCACCTGCGCGAAGGCGAGGACGAATTGCTGTCGAGCTGGAAGATCAAGTCCATCATCCGCAAATACTCGGACCATATCTCGCTGCCGATCGTGATGCGGAAGGAAGAGTGGGACGACGAGAAAAAAGAAACCGTCCTGAAGGACGAATTCGAAACCGTCAACCAGGCCAGCGCCCTGTGGGCCCGCAACAAGGCCGACATCACGCCGGAACAGTACGACGAATTCTACAAGCACGTGTCGCACGACTTCCAGTCGCCGCTGACGCACACGCACAACCGCGTGGAAGGCCGCAGCGAATACACGCAGCTGCTGTACATCCCGGCCAAGGCGCCGTTCGACATGTGGGACCGCAACAAGCGCGGCGGCATCAAGCTGTACGTCAAGCGCGTCTTCATCATGGACGATGCCGAGCAGCTGATGCCGACCTATCTGCGCTTCGTGCGCGGGGTGATCGACTCGGCCGACCTGCCGCTGAACGTGTCGCGTGAAATCCTGCAGGAGTCGCGCGACGTCAAGGTGATCCGCGAAGGCTCGACCAAACGCGTGCTGGGCATGCTGGAAGAACTGGCGAACGCGGACGAGCAGGACAAGAAGGACAAGTACGCCGTCTTCTGGAAGGAATTCGGCCAGGTGCTGAAGGAGGGCATCGGCGAGGACGCGGCCAACAAGGAACGCCTGGCCAAGCTGCTGCGCTTTGCCTCGACGGCCAACGACAGCGACGGGCAGATCACCTCGTTCGCCGACTACGTGGCGCGCATGAAGGAAGGCCAGGACAAGATCTATTACGTCACGGCCGACAACTACGCCGCCGCCAAGAACAGCCCGCACCTGGAAATCTTCCGCAAGAAGGGCGTCGAAGTGCTGCTGCTGACGGACCGCGTCGATGAATGGATGCTGTCCTTCCTGCAGGATTTCGAAGGCAAGGAACTGGTCTCCGTCGCCAAGGGCGGGCTGGACCTGGGCGCGCTGGAAGACGAGGCGGAAAAGAAAGAGCACGAAGAAACGGAAACCTCGTACGCCGACCTGGTGGGCAAGATGAAGACCGTGCTGGCCGACAAGGCCAAGGACGTGCGCGTGACGTTCCGCCTGACCGATTCGCCAGCCTGCCTGGTGGCCGATGAAAACGAATTGTCGGGCAACCTGCTGCGCATGCTGAAGGCGGCGGGACAGAGCGCGCCGGAATCGAAGCCGATCTTGGAAATCAACCCGAACCACCCGCTGGTGACGCGTCTGAAATACGAGGACGCGGAAGGCGGCAAGTTCGGCGACTGGGCCAACATCCTGTTCGACCAGGCCATGCTGGCCGAAGGCGGTTCGCTGGCCGACCCGGCCAGTTTCGTCAAGCGCCTGAACGAGTTGCTGCTCAATACGGCGAAGTAATCGCTGCAATGTACGTAGGTCGGATTAGCGGGGCCGCCGAGGCCAAGCGTAATCCGACAGCCGCAGCGGCGACTGATGCAGCGAAGCCGGCCCTTTCGTCATGAAAGGGCCGGCTTTTTTTTATGCTACAGTGCGCGATTATTTTATTTTATGGAAATAGCAATGGCGCATTGCCCGGCATGTGACAGTTCCAACATTCAACGCCTCTCCATGGTGCATGCCTCCGGCATTTCCGGCACCTCTACCCATATCTCGGGCAGGATCGATGGTGATTTCATCCACGGTCATGCGCATACGCGCAGCCAGACCTTGTTGTCGCGCCAGGCCGCCGGACCAACGATGCAGACCCACCAGAAGGTAGGGCTGATCGTGTTGGGCGTGATCATTTTTGTCATCGCCGCCGTCATCTTTTACCAGGCTGGCGCAAATGGCCTGTTCTGGATCTTCGTGGCAGGGGGTGTCGTCTCCGTCGCCTTGTCGCAAACGTCCTTCGTCGCCAATTGGGACAAGGAGGCCGCCGCCTTGCAGGATAAATATGCGCGTACCTTCATGTGCCATGCCTGCGGCCACCGCTTCATTCCTGTACTCAAGCAACCGTGAAAATCCGCCTGATGGCCGGCCTGGGCGCGCACGCGCTGGGCTGCCTGCTGTTTATTGTATTGAGCTGGCTGGGTTTTTACCTGTACACGCAGGTGTTCGGCAGTCTCGGCTCGCGCGGCGTGGCCGGCGGCCTGGCCCTGCTGCTGGTGTTTTATGTGTATGCGGGCACGAATCTGCTGCTGGCGCTGCTGCCGCCCGGCAGGGTGAAACCGCTGCTGTGCGCCGTGCTGGGCGCGGCCGTGCTGGCGTATCTGCTGCCCCAGCATCCACTGCGGGCCATCTACTTCAGCGTGCTGTCGGGCGGCTTGAGCTGGCTGGCCGTGCTGGCCAGCGCGCGCTTAAGCGGGTATTTGCGGGGCTGACAGGCTTGTAATAAAAGCGGCCACCGCATCGGCGGCCGCTTCCGGCGCCGCCTGCAGCAGCATGTGCGGCGCGGCGATGTCGACCAGTTGCGCGCCCGCTGCCTGCCGCAGTATCTGCACGGCGTTCGCCGGCGGCACCAGGCGGTCGTGGCGGCCACGCAGATACAGCACGGGCAGGCTGCCGCGCACAAACGCCCGCGTGGCGTCGGCATCGATCACGGCGCGCAGGCGCTGGCGCAGCACGCTGGGCGGCACTTGCGCCAGCGCCGCGGCCAGTTCGGCCTGCAACTCCGGCGTGGCGCATGGCGCGAGCAGCGCCTGGCGCAGGGCGAAGCCGGGCAGGGCGCCAAAGGGCACCAGGCCGAGCAGGTGGCGCAGCGGCGCCAGCATCGGGCGCGGATTGCGCACGAACGAACAGCACAGGACCAGGGCGCGCATGCCGGGCGGCGGATCGGCGCGCAAAGCTGTCCCCAGCGGACCCGAAAACGATTCGGCCAGCACGACGAACGGGCGGCCCTGCGGCAAGCGCGCGCGCACGAACGCTTCCAGCGCCGCATAGTCCAACGGCGCGGCCGGGTAGGCGATGGCCTGGGTGTCGATGGCGGTTCGCGCGCGCACGGCGGCGTCAAAGCGGTGGAACAGCCGGGCCGTGCCATCCATGCCGGGCAGGAGGACAAGCAGTGTCGGGGCAGGGGAGGGGATCGTCATCGCGGCCATCATACCAGCCCGCCGATGCGCGCGCCGTCCGCCTGCCGCACGGCATGGGCGCTGGCGCCATGCTAGAATCGCCAGCGCGCCATGCGTGGCCAGCGGCCACTGGTGGCGGCCAAATCCCCCGACAGACAGAATCATGCATATCATCTTTTCGAATTACCGTACCCTGGGCGGCGCCTTGCTGGCAGCGGCCTGCGTCCTTTCCCAGCCCGCCCGCGCCACGGCGGCGCCCTCGGCGCCGGCCGGGAAAAGCCTGTCCGCCCTGCTGGCCCGCGGCCCCTTGCCGCGCCTGAGCGAAGACCCGCAAGTGCGCGCGGCCCTGTTCGATTTCTTCGGCTACGCGCGCGGCAGCTACACGGAGGACGATGAACTGCTGCTGGCGCAGGCGCTCGAGGCGATCAGCGAAAAGCGCGACGCCACGCGCACCGTGCTGGCCGATGGCCGCCAGTTGCTGGCGTCGATGAACGACCGCAAGCAGGGGCGCGAACGGGGCGCCATGCTGCTCGACAAGCGCGGCGTCATCATCGCCTTCGGCCTGGTCAACGGACATTGCCGCCTGGAGGGCCAGCCGCTGGCGAAAGTCTGCAATCCCGATCCGAATGCCGTGCTGACGGTATTCCACCGCAAGGGCATGCTGGTCGGGGATGCGGCGCCCTTGCTGGCCTGGGCCCGGCAATTGCCGCCCATGCTGGCGCTGATCGCGGGCGACAAGGAGGCGGGCGCCGATGGGCAGAAGATCGCCAGCGTCGAATACGTGCTGGCGCAGCCGGCCCTGCCGGGCTGGAACCGCGCCCAGCTGCCGCCCGCCTATCCGCCGGCGCTGCTGCCGCTGCTGCTCGATAAATCGACGGTGCTGACGTCGGCCGGCGCCGGCGTGTTTGCCTATCCGCTCACGCTCAAGGGCAAGAAACAGAACAATGTGCTGGACCATGCCGAAGGCCGCCCGCCGCGCGACCTGGAAGTGGCGCTGCGCAGCTATGCCAGTTTCGACACGGTGGTCGAGCGCTACCGCCAGTTGGCCAAGGGCGCCAGGCTGCAGCGCAACGAGCGCACGGCCTACCTCGATGGCGACATGGGACAGGGCAGCTACCGCGTCTACATCCGCAACACGGGCGCGGACGGCGTGATGATCGACGTGGCGCTGTGGCAGCGCAGGCTGGCGGCCAGCCGCTGATTTCAGCGTTGCTGTCAGAGCTGTTGTCAGTAGTAGGGCGCCATGGCGTAACCGAGTTGCGTCAATTGCGCGCGGATTGCGTCGTCGCGCTTTTTTGCTCCCGTCGAAAAACTCAGCTGCTTTAATGCGGCCGGCATGCTCGCGGCCAGCAGCGCATCGATATCGAGCCGCGTCATGTGCACGGCCAGCGCCTGTAGCGCAGGCAAGCCCGCGAGGCCGCTCAGGTGCTCGATGGCCTTGCAATTGCGCAGAACCAGCCATGCCAGCGCCGGGTTGGCGCCCAGCCGTACTTCCTTCACCTGACTCTGGTCTTCCACCGACAGCCGCTCCAGGTGCGGAAAGCGGCCGATGTCGCCCAGGTCTTCCAGTCCGCGCACGCGCGCCACTTCAAGCTCCCGCAGCTGCGGCGCCGTGACGTGGGCGATCGATGTCCGCCCTCCCAGGATAAAGCACAGCCGCTCCAGCGCCGGCATGGCGCCGATGAAGTCCACGTCATCCTTGCTTTTGATCTGCGCCAGCGTCAACTTTGCCAGCGTTGGCACGGCGGTGATCGCCTCGATGTTTTTCGCGTGGCCGGCAGTCTGCAGCTGCGTCAGCCGCTTCCAGTGCCGCAGCGGCGCCAGGTCGATATGCGCCCTGGCCGTTGGCTCCAGGCTCAGGGATTCCAGGCCGCGCAGGTTGTCCAGCGCCAGGATGTCGCCTTCGGCCAGATGATGCACGCCCAGGCACAGGCGCTTCAAGTGGCTCAGGCCGCCCAGCTGCTCCAGGTGGATGGCGCGCATGTGGCAGTCGAGCGACAGGTTGACGGCATGCGGCAGCGCGCGCAGCACGCGGGCGTCGAAAGGCCGGGTACTGGCGCCAAAGAAGCGGATCTCCAGCGCCGTTCCGCAAGTGGAGGCCAGCGCATCGAGGCTGGCCAGCAGCGGCGCCGGCAGGCGGTCCTGCGTGAATTGAATGACCACCTGCTCGCCCTGGTCTATGCATGCGCGGATGGCGGCGGCATCGATGTGGGCCGGTTGATGGATGCGTTCCTGCACGTGTGGCTGGTACATGGGCGGGTTCCGGAAGGTGAATGGAATGCTGCTTACGGGCGGGGCGTGGCGTAGCCGCGCTCCGCCAGCTGCGCGGCGATGGCGTCGTCGCGTGTTTTTTTGCCGGTGCGCAGACGCACGTGCGTCAGCGACGCGGGCAGATCCTGCAGCAGTGCGTCCACGTCGAGCAGGGTTTCCGACGCCGACAGCTGGCGCAGGGCAGGCAGAGTGGCCAGGCCGGGCAGGCTGTCGAGCGACTTGCAGGTGTGCAGATTCAGGCGTTCGAGCACGGGATTGGGCCCCAGCGCGATCTGCCGCAGCTTGATCTGGTCTTCCACCCATAGCGCCTGCAGCAGCGGGAAACGGCCGATGTCGCCCAGCGTTTCCAGGCCGCGCACGCGTATCACTTCCAGTTTCCTCAATAGCGGCGCCTCGATGTCCGCGAGCGATGCGCGGCCGCCCAGCTGCAACAGCAGCTTGTCCAGGCGGCTCATCTCCGAGATGAAATCGAGCGCCACCTTGTTCTTGATGCGGTACAGCGACAGCTCGTGCAGCGCCGGCAGGCTGGCCAGGGTCTCGATATGCTGGTGGTGGCCTTCGATGGACATGCAGGCCAGGTGCGCATACTGGCGCAGGGGCGCCAGGTCGATATTGTTCCTGGCCGACTCGCCCAGGTTCAGGTATTCGAGGGCGCGCAAATTCTCCAATTGCAGGATGTCGCCTTGCGCCAGCTCGTACACGCCCAGGCTCAGGCGCTTCAGGTGCCGCAGTTCGCCCAGCGCTTCCAGATGGATGGCTTGCCGGTGGCAATCGATGGACAGGCTGGCCACATGCGGCAGCGCGCGCAGGATGCGGGCATCGAACACCCTCGGGTCGTAGCCGTAGATGCGGATGGTCAGCGCCGTGCCGCAAGTGGCGGCCAGGGCGTCGAGGTCGGCCAGCAGCGGCGCCGGCTCGGCCAGGGTATTGAACTGCACCAGCACCTCTTGGCCGCCCGCGATGGCGGCGCGGATCGCCCCGGCATCGATGCGCTCGGGATTCTGGATGCGCTGCGGCTGTCTTGTTTGCGTCATCGTCACAGTCCTATCGGGTAGTCGACCTTCCTGGGGGGAGGGCAGCCTTCCGGCCCCGGGAACGTCTGCTTGCCCGTGTCGTCGTAGCGCTTGCCGCATTCGACGAGCATGCGCTTGCGGAAGGTGTAGATGCTGGCCACCTTGCCATTCGGGTGGTAGCAGATATTGTCGCCATCGCGGTCGGCCGAAGCGTAGCTGATCATGGTCTGGCCATTCACCGTGCGCGTGCTGTGGCCGCTGCGCGGCTCCGTGCATTTGAGCTGGCCGCTTTCGTAATACGCGTTGACGACGGAAGTGTCGGCGGCGCGGTCGACCAGCAGTTCATCCTTGCGCTTGCCGTTCGGGTAGTTCGAATAGCCTTCCTGGCGCTGGCCGTACTGGAAGGCGTAATAGTACTGCGGCTTGCCGTCCGGGTAGTACATGTGGTGGTACTCGCACACGTCGTCGCGCGTGCTGCCGTACTCCTTGAAGGTGCAGCGGTGGATGTCGTTGAACAGCTGGCCGTCCTCATAGTATTCGCGCAGGTGCGTGAGCAGGCGTCCCTGGTCGACGACGGCCAGGCGTTCCGGCTTGCCGTCCGGGTAGTAGCGCGCATCGAGGCCCTGCTTCTTGCCGTTGTCCCACAAGGTGTCGAGGCGCAGGATCTTGCCGCTGTCGTCGAACGCCTGTTCCCGCCCATCGAGCTGGCCGTTGCGGTAGGTGGCCGTGTAGACCACGTATTCCTTGCCGGCCGGGCCCAGATAGCGCGTGCGGCTGCCATCGAGCACGCCCGCCTGGTAATGGTCGCGCACGCGCAGCGCGCCTTGCGCATCCGTGTCCAGGGCCTCACCCTGTTTTTTGCCTTTCACAAAAGCGACGCTTTGCGTGGCCTTGTCCTTGAGCTTGAGCGTCCACGGGCCGTCGCGCAAACCGTCGATAAAGCTGCCGTCACCGTCTTCCGTGATCCACGCGCTATGGCGCGCGCCGTTGACGTAGCTGCCGCGCGTGCGCAGCTTGCCGCCCATGCGGCGTTCGTGCGGGCCGTTCAGCTGGCCATCCGCGTAGGTGTCGAAGCCCGTCACTTCCTCTTCATCGGCATAGTTGACGACCGTCCAGCGGCCTTCCCGCTTGCCGGCCCGGTACATGCCGCTCTCGCTCTGTTTGGGATAATTGAAGTACCACATGCCTTCTTGCAGGCCGTCGACGAAGTGCCCCTTTTCGCTGCCTTCGTGCATGCCCTCGCGCACCCACAGGCCCTGGCGCTTGCCTTTCGCGTACTGGCCCCGCTCGACCACCGAACCGTCGTCCCAGGCCAGGCTGTAGATGACGGACGGACCGTCTTCGCTGCCCGTGAACTGTTTCGGCGCCGTTTCCCACGTCACTTGCCACAGGCGGTAATTGGGCAGGATGCCGGCGCCTGCATCGCTGTACAGCGTGTAGCTGGCGGTGAGAAAACGCTCGCCTTTTTTCAGGAAGGTTTTCTTGTAGGTGATGGCGTCCTTGCCGCCGGGCGCCACAGGCTTGCCTTCGTCGCTGTAGTAGCCGACGATGCTGCCTTGCGTATGGTCGATGGCGTCGAAGTCCGCATTGCCGCTCTTGCCGCGCGCGACGCTGTAGTCCATCGGCGCCAGTTTCGCCAGCGCGGCCTTGACCTGGCCCGCGTTGGGAGCGGCGCTTTGCGCCACGATGCGGTTCAGGGCCGGCTGCAAGCCGTCGAGGCGCCGGTACTTGCCGGAGCTGCGGTGGTAGCGGTAGGCGCGCAAGCCGTTCTTGTCGCCCTGGCGGAACAGCACCAGCATGGTTTGCACGCTGGTGTCCGATTCCTTGTCCAGCGACGCATAGAAGACGGAGCGGATGACGGCATTGCCGAACTGGTCGAGCAGGAAGGTTTTCGAAGCGCTGTTCGTGCACTCGCAGTAATAGCCGTTGACGCCGTCTTTTTCCTTGATGAAGGCGATGTCGAGGCCGCTGTCTTGCGAGGCAGTGATGGCGGGATGGGCGAGGCTCTTGCCTTCGTAGAAGGGCGCGCCGTGGGCGAGGGCGGAGCAGAGCAGCAAGGGCAGGAGAACTGGCAAGAGCGGACGTTTCATCGTGGGGCTGGCACCGGTGCGCCGCAATGGAAAGGCCACGATTCTGCCTGCGTTCTTACTTGTGGGCAAATGCGCGCACGCGTATCGTGTGCGTGCCTGCGGTTCAGGGCTGGTGCGCGGCGCAAAAATCGAGCAGCAGCTGTTCGCCGTCCGGCCAGGGACCGTAGCCCGCATCGCCGTTGATATGGCCGGCGTCGCCGATCATGGTGAAATCGCTGCCCCAGGCGGCGGCAAATGCGCGCGCCCGCGCGAAGCTGACGTAGGGATCATCGCCGCTGGCCACCACCAGGCTGGGAAACGGCAAGGCTTGCAGCGGCATCGGTGCAAAGCCCGTCGTGCCGGCGGGGTAGGAGGGCGTTTCCACGTCGCTGGGGGCGACGAGGAAGGCGCCGGCGATCCTGTGCGGCGAGCCGCTGGCCGCCCAGTGGGCCACCAACGTGCAGGCCAGGCTGTGCGCCGCCAGCACGGGCGCTCGCTCGCAGGCGGCGATGGCACGGTCGAGCTCCGCCACCCATTCGTCCTTGTCCGGCGTCTGCCATTCCCCGTGCTGCACGCGCGACCATTGCGGGTGGCGCGCTTCCCAATGGGTTTGCCAGTGCTGCGGCCCGGAATTCCACAGGCCGGCCAGGGTCAGGACGAGAGGCGACATCGATGCTCCTTAAGTTATAACTCCGTGCGCAGGGCGAACAACTCCGGGAACAATACCACGTCGAGCATCTTGCGCAAATAGCTGACGCCCGCCGTGCCGCCCGTGCCCGTCTTGAAGCCGATGATGCGCTCGACCGTCGTCACGTGGCGGAAGCGCCAGAAGCGGAAGGCCGTTTCCAGGTCGACCAGCTTTTCGGCCAGCTCGTACAGGGCCCAGTGTTTCGACGGGTCGCGGTAGACTTCCAGCCAGGCCGCCTTGACGGAGGCGTCGGAGGCGGTCGGCAGGGTCCAGTCGGCGTCCAGGCGTTCGGGGGCGATGGGCAGGCCGCTGCGCGCCAGCAGCTTGATGGCTTCGTCGTAGACGGACGGCGCGCGCAGGGCGGCGTCGAGCACCTTGTAGGTGTCGGGAGCCGTCGTATGCACGTTGAGCAGGGCCGCGTTCTTGTTCCCCAAAATGAATTCGATCTCGCGGTACTGGAAGGACTGGAAGCCGGACGAGGCGCCCAGGTAGGGACGGATGGCCGTGTATTCGGGCGGCGTCATGGTGGCCAGCACGTCCCAGGCATGGACCAGCTGGTCCATGATGCGCGCGACGCGGGCCAGCATTTTAAACGCGGGCGCCAGGTCGCCGCTTTGCAGGTTGGCGCGCACGGCGTGCATTTCGTGCAGCATCAGCTTCATCCACAATTCGCTCGTCTGGTGCTGCACGATGAACAGCATCTCGTTGTGGTTGGGGGAGAGCGGATGCTGGGCCGTCAGGATGCGGTCCAGCGCCAGGTAGTTGCCGTAGCTCATCGATTCGCTGAAGTCCATCTGCGCGCCATGCCACTGCGCATCCTGGCCGCCGGCATGCATGGGGCAGCCGCTGGTGTTTTCCTTGTTCATATTCTTGTCGTCGCTCATGGGATGGGTCAGGTGACGGCATCGCGCTTGGCGGCGATGTCGTAGGCTTGCGTGTCGAGGATGTCGCGCAGGATGTCCACGGCATCCCACACCTCGGCAAAGCTCGTGTACAGGGGCGTGAAGCCGAAGCGCATGATGGCCGGCTCGCGGTAGTCGCCGATCACGCCGCGCGCGATCAGCGCCTGCATCACGGCATAACCGTGCGGGTGCGTGAAGCTGACCTGGCTGCCGCGCCGCGCATGCTCGCGCGGCGTGACGAGGCCCAGCGGATGGCTGGCGCAGCGCTGTTCCACCAGCGCGATGAACAGATCCGTCAGGGCCAGCGACTTGCGGCGGATGGCTTCCATGCTGGTTTGCGCAAAGATATCGAGGCCGCATTCGACCAGGGCCAGCGAGACGATCGGCTGCGTGCCGCACAGGGCGCGGGCGATGCCGTCGGCAGGCGCGAAGCCCGGGTCCATGGCGAACGGCGTGGCGTGTCCCCACCAGCCGGACAGCGGCTGGCGGAAGCGCGCCTGGTGTTTTGCCGGCACCCAGATGAAGGCGGGCGAGCCGGGGCCGCCGTTCAGGTATTTATAGGTGCAGCCGACGGCCAGGTCGGCGCCGGCGCCGTTCAGGTCCAGCGGCACGGCGCCGGCCGAATGGGCCAGGTCCCACAGCGCCAGCGCGCCCTGCGCGTGGCAATGGCTGCTGATGGCGGCCATGTCGTGCTGGTAGCCGGTGCGGTAGTTCACGTGCGTGAGCATGGCGACGGCGCAATCGGCATCGATGGCTTGCGCCAGTTCGTCCGGGCTGTCGACCAGGCGCAGCTGGTAGCCCCGGTCGAGCCAGGCGGCCAGGCCTTGCGCCATGTACAGATCGGTGGGGAAGTTGCTGCGTTCGCTGACGATGACGCGCCGCGCGGCCTGCGCGGGATCGCCGGCCTGCATCTGCAGGGCGGCGGCCAGCGCCTTGAACAGGTTGACGGAGGTGGTGTCGGTGATCGCCACTTCGCCCGTGCCGGCGCCCAGCAGCGGCGCCAGTCGGTCGCCCAGGCGCTTGGGCAAGTCGAACCAGCCGGCCGTATTCCAGCTGCGGATCAGGTCCGTGCCCCATTCGGCCGTGATGACGTGCTGGGCGCGGGCCAGCGCCGCTTTCGGCCGCGCGCCCAGGGAATTGCCGTCGAGGTAAATCACGCCTTGCGGCAAATCGAATTGCTGGCGCAGGGGCGCCAGGGGATCGTCGAGGTCGCGCGCGCTGCAGTCATGTCGAGAAATCATGGTGGCTTTCATGTTGATACTTGTCTCAATGGCACGATATTGCTTGAAGCTTAAAGTATTGTGCGGAAGCAGGCAGTGTAGCAAATCCACGCCGGAAAGCGGAATTTCCAGCCTGGCTGCAGCGCGAAAAGTGCCTGGCTGCGGGGCGTCAACGAAAAAAATCACGATTTTCAAAAATATTTTCAAATCGCCCTAAAGTTTTGCCAGGCGCCGCCGTCAACGATTACATGAACGGTGTCAAACCGGCCGAAAAAGAATGCGGGTCTTTGAAATATTTTTCAAAAAAACCCTAAAGTTCCTGCCAAGGCAGCCGTTATCTAGGTAGACAGGCTTGATTCTGATCAAGTTGTTGTAAAAAAGTGATATTTTTTACAGGCCAAAAGTCGGGTAAACCCGTCGCAGAGCCACGCACCCACATCCGCGCCGTTACTGGCGTGCGACCATGATCGAGCAGTGTTTGTCAGACAAACACCTACGGTCCCATCCGCCATTCCCCGACCAAAAATACAGCGCTGCGCCTCTGTTGCGTTTAATGTTGCTCCTGCAGAATGTATCTCACTGGCAACAAACAATGCTGGCTGAATTCAACGGATTGAGGAGATGGAAATGACTGCTAACGACATGATGGCTGAGATTCGCGACGCTAACCTGAGCTACCTGATGCTGGCGCAGCAAATGATTCGTGCGGACAAGGTAACGGCCATCTTCCGTTTGGGCATTGCCGCCGACATCGCCGAATTGATCGAAGGCATGAGCAATGCGCAGATCCTGAAGCTCGCTGGCGGCAACATGATGCTGGCCCGCTTCCGCTTCGACGACAGCGCCATCCTGGGCATGCTGACGAACTACAATAAAGACCGCTCGCTGGCCCAGTCGCACGCTGCCATCCTGATGGCCGGCCAGGGCGTCGAAGAAATCGCTTAAGGTTCCCATCAAAACGTCCATGGCTGCGTTGCATTGCCTCGCCGTACATTCGTACTGTCTTCGGCAACGCGCCTTGCCCTGAACATTTTGCCGGCAATCTTTTAGTCAGTATCAGTTAGTCAGTATCAGTCAGTCGCGGAGCACACAGCATGGCCAAGAAAAGTGTCGTATCGGAAGCGCAGGAAATCCAGCTGGCCATCGAATTGATACAGCTGGGCGCACGCCTGCAACTGCTGGAGACGGAAGTCTCGCTGTCGCGCGAACGCCTGCTGAATCTGTACAAGGAATTGAAGGGCGTCTCGCCGCCCAAGGGCATGCTGCCGTTTTCCACCGACTGGTTCCTTACCTGGCAACCGAATATCCATTCCTCGCTGTTCATCAACATCCACAAATTCCTCATCGACCACGCGGGCGCCACCGGCATCGAAGCCGTGATGAAGGCGTATAAGCTGTATCTGGAGCAGATGCCGCCCGAAGCGGGCGAAGAACCGTTGCTGTCGCTGACGCGGGCCTGGACCCTGGTGCGCTTTTTCAGCAGCAAGATGCTGGACATGGCGCCCTGCGGCAAGTGCGGCGGCAAGTTTGTCGTCAACTGCCTCGACCTGAACGCCGATTATGTGTGCGGCCTGTGCCACATGCCTTCGCGCGCCGGCAAGACCAAGAAGGCGCGCGATGAGGCGGCCGCTGTCGCGCCGCCCGGCGTCGTCGCCTGATCCTGCTTCAAGAATAGCCTCAGTGAAAACCGGAGCGGTCGCCAGACCGGACTCCGGTTTTTTCATGGTGCTTTCGCTTACACTGGCGTTTTCCTCCGATGGCTGTCCCATGCTGCAACAAATCCTGCGCGCACCCGCGTTCAAGGCGATCCTGATCCAGGCGCTGGCCTTTCCCTTGATGTTGCTATCGGTATATGGCCTGGCGCGCGCCGGCGCGACCATGCCGCTGCCGGCCGTGGCGCTGGTGCAGGGCGTGCTGGCGGCGCTTCTTACCTGGCGCGCGGGTCTGGCGCGCTGGTGGTGCGCCATCGGCCTGCTGTTTGCGCCCGCCTTGCTGGGCGCCAGCCTGCTCGATTTGCCTCCGGGCGTATTCCTGGCGGCCTTTGTTTTCCTGTTGAGCCTGTACTGGTCCACATTCCGTACGCAAGTGCCGTTTTATCCGTCGGGGCCGAAGGTGTGGCAGGCGGTGGCCGAGCTGATCGCGGACCGGCCCGGCGTGCGGCTGGTCGATATCGGCAGCGGCCTGGGCGGCCTGGTGCTGGACCTGGCGCGGCGCCGGCCCGACGGGCAGTTTTCCGGCATCGAACTGGCGCCGCTGCCGTGGCTGGCCAGCCGCTTGCGCGCGCGGCTGGCGGGTAGCCGCGCGCGCTTCCTGCGCGGCGACTACGAAGGACTCGACTTCGGCCGCTACGATGCCGTGTTTGCCTACCTGTCGCCGGCGGCGATGGCGGCCCTGTGGATCAAGGCGGAAAGGGAGATGTTGCCCGGTAGCATGCTTATTAGTTACGAATTCCGGATCGCGGCGCGCGAGCCCGATAAGACCATCGCCGCCACAGAGGGTGGCCCTTTGCTTTACATATGGTGCTTTTAAGCAATTGTCTGCGTTATTTGCTTGCCCGGAGGGCAATCTCACGTTATTGTAGTTCCACACGGCATTTTCTCGGAATTGCATTGAAAAGCAGCACATTTCAATTAACTTCCGGTTACTTTTTTTGCCACTGTCCTTGCCGGCGGCGCAGCCGCCAGAAGACGGAAACAGGTTTGAACATGCCGGGCGCACAGCCTCGGCCATTATTGGGAGTCAGGGCACTTGTTAGTCATAATCGGATACATCATCGTCTGCGCCTCGGTCTTTGGCGGCTTCGCAATGGCCGGCGGCCATCTGGCGGCGCTGTTCCAGCCGCTGGAGTTGCTGATGATCGGCGGCGCCGCCCTGGGCGCCTTCCTTGTTGGTAACAATAACAAGGCCATCAAGGCGACGATCGCCGCCTTGCCCAGCCTGTTCAAGGGCTCGCGCTATACCAAAGAGCTGTACATGGAACTGATGTCGCTGTTGTTCGAAGTGCTCAGCAAGGTGCGCAAGGAAGGCTTGATGTCGATCGAAGGCGATATCGACAAGCCGGAAGAGAGCCCGCTGTTTTCCAAATACCCGGCCGTGCTGGCCGACCATCACATCGTCGAATTCATGACCGATTACCTGCGCCTGATGGTGTCGGGCAATATGGATGCGTTCCAGATCGAAAACCTGATGGACAACGAAATCGAGACGCACCATCATGAAGGCGCCGTGCCGGCCCACGTGATCGCCAAGGTGGGCGATGGCTTGCCCGCGTTCGGTATCGTCGCCGCCGTGATGGGCGTGGTGCACACGATGGAATCGGTGGGCATACCGCCGGCCGAGCTGGGCATGCTGATCGCGCACGCGCTGGTCGGCACCTTCCTCGGCATCTTGCTGGCCTATGGTTTCGTCGGCCCGCTGGCCAGCCTGCTGGAGCAGAAGCTGGAAGAGTCGAGCAAGATGTTCCAGTGCGTGAAAGTGACCCTGCTGGCCAGCCTGAACGGCTATGCGCCGGCGCTGGCCGTGGAGTTCGGCCGCAAGGTGCTGTTCTCGACCGAGCGCCCGACGTTCAATGAGCTGGAAGACCACATCAAGAAATCGAAAACGAAGTAAGCAGTGAATATACGCCTGGACACCATGAGTCATTTGCAGCACACGGAAGGGGGACGCCATGGCCGATGAAGGCATGCGCCCGATTATCGTCAAGCGTATCAAGAAGACGGCTGGCGGGCACCATGGCGGGGCGTGGAAAATCGCCTACGCCGACTTTGTTACGGCCATGATGGCCTTCTTCCTGCTGATGTGGCTGCTCGGCTCCACCTCGAAGGGCGACTTGAACGGCATTTCCGAATTCTTCAAGACACCGTTGAAAGTGGCCATGGCGGGCGGCTCCGGCAGCGGCGAAAGCAATTCCGTGATCCAGGGCGGCGGCCAGGACCTGTCGCGTCAGGATGGGCAGGTACGCAAGGCGCAGGAAGAGCAGCAGCGCAAATCGTTCGACCTCAATTCCGCCAAGGCCGCGCTCGAGCGCGAGGAAGGCAAGCGCCTGCAGGCGCTCAAGGCGCGCATCGAAGCGACCATCGACGCCAATCCCCTGCTGAAAAAATACAAGAACCAGTTGCTGCTCGATATCACCAGCGAAGGCTTGCGCATCCAGATCGTCGACGAGCAGAACCGTCCGATGTTTGCGCTCGCCAATGCGAACCTGCAACCGTACACCAAGGAAATCCTGCACGCCATCGGCTCCGTGCTCAATGAAGTGCCGAACCGCATCGGCCTGTCCGGGCATACGGATTCGACGCCCTACATGAGCGATGCCGGCTACAGCAACTGGGAATTGTCGGCCGACCGCGCGAATGCGTCGCGGCGCGAACTGGTGATCGGCGGCATGAAGGAAGAAAAGGTCTTGCGCGTGGTGGGCCTGGGTTCGGCCGCGCACCTGGACAAGCTCGATCCCTTCAATCCGATCAACCGGCGCATCAGCATCATCGTCATGAACAAGCGCACGGAAGAAAATGTCCTGCGCGATGGCGCGGCGATCGAATTGCCGGTGACCGATGCCGCTTCCGCCGCTGTCGCTTCCGGGCTGGCGGCCGGCGCGCCGCCCGCGGCGGCGCCAGTCCCCGCCCCGGCAGCGGCGAAAAAATAACACGCAAGGCTGTCGACGCGTGGTGTATTGAAACAATGAGATCTTTATGACAAGAAAGAAAATACTTGGCTCGCATGTAAAGCGCCTGCTGTCTGGCGTGTCGGACCATGGCCGCAAGCACTTGACGGAGGTGGAAACCGACCTGGTGCAGACCGGCATCTTGCTGGAAGAGGCGATCGAGAAGCTGTCCTTCAATTTCATGGCGATACACGCAGCCGTCGCTGCGCAGCAAGACACGATCGCCTTGCTGCTCGACGGCGGTATTCCTGCCGAGCAGCAGCGGGAAAAACTGCTGGCCTTGCAGGATGAGGTGGGAGGCTATGTGAATGCCGCCATCACCAGCCTGCAGTTCCAGGACATGACCAGCCAGCTGATCGAGCGCACCTTGAAGCGCGTGACGGGCTTGCGCGAGTTCCTCGGGACCCTGGGCGAGCATGGTGCGGAGATGTTGCCGGAGAGCGACAATGAAGAAATTGTCGCTTTGCTGGGGCGGGTCAGCATGGCGCTGGCGATTCAAAGCCTGGAGTTGCGCAGCGTGCTGCGCAAGGCTGTCAGTCAACAGCATTTGGAAAGCGGCGACATCGAGCTGTTCTAGCATGCCAGTGCGGAGCGCTTGTGGTTGCATGGATTGATTAATCAAATACTCGGGCAGGATGCCCGGAATAAGTGGGAGCAAAGATGGCCAAAACGATACTTGCAGTGGACGATTCCAGCTCATTGCGCCAGATGGTGGCGTTCAGCCTGAAAGCCGCCGGTTACCAGGTGGTGGAGGCCGTCGACGGTCAGGATGGACTGGAAAAAGCCAAGCTGCAAACCGTGGACCTGGTATTGACGGACCAGAACATGCCGCGCATGGATGGCCTGGAGCTGATCAAGCTGCTGCGCGAACTGCCGACCTACCAGAAGGTACCCATCCTGATGCTGACGACGGAGTCGTCGGACGAGATGAAATCGAAGGGACGTGCCGCCGGTGCCAATGGCTGGCTGGTCAAGCCGTTCGATCCGCAACGCCTGATCGAAGTGGTCAAGAAGGTGATCGGCTGATGCCAGCCGCGCAGCACAACGATGCAATTGACGGAGTCACCCTATGACCATCGATATTAGCCAGTTTTTTCAGGTCTTTTTCGATGAGGCCGAAGAACTGCTGGCTGAAAAAGAACGGCTGCTGCTGGCCGTTGATATTGCGGCGCCCGACGCCGAAGATCTGAATGCCATTTTCCGCACCGCCCACTCGATCAAGGGCGGCGCATCGACGTTCGGCCTCTCCGACATGAGCGAGGTGACGCACATCCTCGAGTCGCTGCTCGACCGCATCCGTCAGGGCCAGATGGCCCTGACGGCGGAACACGTCGACGCCTTCTTGGCGGCCAAGGATATCCTCAAGATGCAGCTCGACGGCCATCGCCTGGGCAGCGCCGTCGACCAGGATGCCGTGGCCAACGTGCGCATGATGCTGCAGTCGTTCTCGCAGGACGTGCCGGTGGCCGCGCTCACGCCCGTCGCGCCAGCCTTCCATACGGCGGAAAAGGCCGCCGTCAGCCATGCCGGCGGCCATCGCATCCGCCTGGAGCTGCCGGCCATGGAGCCGCGCGAAGTCGATGCGCTGGCGGCCGAACTGGGCTTGCTGGGCGACGTCGCCGTATCCAGCCTGCCCGATGCGCGCAAGGTGCTGGAAGTGACGACGCATGAAAGCCTGGACGATATCCTGGCCATCTGCTCGTTCGTGCTCAATCCCGACGACATGGTGATCACGCAGGCGCCGCCGCTGGCGCCGGGCGAAGCCGATGCGGCCCGCGCGGCGCAGGAAAAGGCCCAGGGCTACGGTTTCTTCGACCCGCTGCCAGGCGCGCCTGCAGCACAGGGCGCGACGGACCCCGGCTACGGCTTCTTCCAGCCGATCGAGGATATCCGCGCCGCCGCCGGCGTGCAGAGCGACGCCGAACAGGGCTACGGTTTCTTCCAGCCGCTCGAACAGATCCGCGCCGATGCCGCCAAGGCGGGCAACGCCAGCGCCGCCGCCGCGCCAGCCGTGGCGAGCGCCGTGGCCGAAGCGGAGCAGGAAAAGAAACCGGCCAAGAAAGAGGGCGACAAGGCCGGCGCCGAATCGTCGTCGATCCGCGTCTCGATCGAGAAAGTCGACCAGCTGATCAACCTGGTGGGCGAGCTGGTGATCACGCAGGCGATGATCGAGCAGCGCGCCAGCGCGCTCGATCCGATGCTGCATGAAAAACTGCTCGACAGCGTCGGCCACCTGACGCGCAATACGCGCGACTTGCAGGAAGCGGTGATGTCGATCCGCATGATGCCGATGGATTTCGTCTTTTCGCGCTTCCCGCGCATGGTGCGCGACCTGGCCACCAAGTTGGGCAAGAAGGTCGATTTCATCACGAATGGCGCCGCCACGGAACTGGACAAGGGTCTCATCGAGCGCATCGTCGATCCGCTCACGCACCTGGTGCGCAACAGCATCGACCATGGCGTGGAAATGCCGGCCGCCCGCGTGGCAGCCGGCAAGACCGAGGCGGGACGTCTGTTCCTCTCGGCCAGCCACCAGGGCGGCAACATCATCATCGAAGTGTCCGATGACGGCGCGGGACTGAACCGCGAGCGCATCCTGGCCAAGGCCGCGCAGCAGGGCCTGGACGTGTCCGAGTCGATGAGCGACGCCGAAGTGTGGCAGCTGATTTTCGCGCCCGGCTTTTCCACCGCCGAAGCCGTGACCGACGTGTCGGGCCGCGGCGTGGGCATGGATGTCGTCAAGCGCAATATCAGCGCCATGGGCGGCGTCGTCGACATCCGTTCGGCCAAGGGTTTCGGCACGACGATTTCCATTTCGCTGCCGCTGACCCTGGCCATCCTGGACGGCATGTCGATCCGCGTCGGCGACGAAGTGTATATTTTACCGCTGGGTTTTGTCATCGAATCCCTGCAGCCGGCCGTTGAGGACATCAAGGACATCAGTGGCAAGGGGCAGGTGGTGAAAGTGCGCGGCGAATACCTGCCCTTGATTCCGCTGTACCAGATGTTCGACATCGCGCCGCGCTTTACCAGTCCCTCGGAAGGCATCTGCGTGATCCTCGAGACGGAAGGGCGCAAGGCGGCCCTGTTTGTCGACGACCTGGTGGGGCAGCAGCAGGTCGTGGTGAAAAACCTCGAATCGAATTACCGCAAGGTGGTGGGCATTTCCGGCGCCACCATCCTGGGCGATGGCGGCGTGTCGCTGATTCTCGATGTCGCCGCCCTGATCCGTTCCTCTCGCCAGCTGGCCGACGAGTCCATTTTTTCGTAATACCGATAGATAAAGATAGGAAAACGCACCATGTCAGATACTCAACAAACATCCGGAAGCAATGCGGGCGACGGCAAGGACATCGCCGGCCGTGAATTCCTGGCCTTCACCCTGGGCTCCGAAGAGTACGGCATCGATATCCTGAAGGTCCAGGAGATCCGTGGTTACGAAGCGGTCACCCGCATCGCCAACGCGCCTGAATTCATCAAGGGCGTGATCAACCTGCGCGGCATCATCATCCCCGTGGTCGACATGCGCATCAAGTTCAACCTGGGCACGCCCGTGTACGACCAGTTCACGGTGGTGATCATCCTGAACATCGGCGGCCGCATCGTCGGCATGGTGGTCGACAGCGTTTCCGACGTCACCACTCTGACGCCGGAGCAGGTCAAGCCGGCGCCGGAAATGGGCACCGCCTTCTCGACCGACTACATGATCGGCCTGGGCACCATCGACGAGCGCATGCTGATCCTGGTCGACATCGACAAGCTGATGTCGAGCAGCGAGATGGGCCTGATCGACAAGCTGGCGGCGTAAGCTGCAGCATGGCGGCGCGCGGTGCGCCGCCGTTTTACCACGCAAAGAATCACTACAGATATGCATGTACCGGCGCGGGAAAGTAATCCTCGGGAAATTATTGTGAATTTATGACGAACAGAACCGGATGCTGTGCAAGGCGCCCGCAGCGACGCAGTGCGAGCACTGCCAGCTGCGGGCAACGCCGCACAGCGCCGGTTATGGAAGTCAGAAATCATAATAATTTATTGGGGGTTACTTGCTAGAGGCGCGCCGGCAGGCTGCAAGGTCCGACAGAGACCCGGCCATAACACGGCGCCGTCCGGTTGAACGGGCGCCGTTCACATAAATATTGGAGACTGTAATGAGTTTGCGCGATTTCAAGATAGGCACCCGGCTGGGGATAGGTTTTGGCAGCATCCTCGCCATCCTGGTGGTGGTGATCGTTTCGGCGAATGCCCTGAATTACCGTAACAAGGCCCAGTTGCTCTCGGGCCTGGAGCTGGCAAGCGAAAAGAATACGCAGGCGTCGCTGATGAAAAGCGCGATGCTGGAAACCGGCATCGCCATGCGCAATATCGGCCTGCAGGGCGATGTGGGCCTGATGCAGGTGGAAGAGGGCAAGGTGCGCGAGCAGCGCAAGCTGTACGACGGCGCGCGCGGCAAGCTGGCCACCTTGGGCCTGTCCGATGGCGAGAAGGCGCTGCTGGCCAACATCGCCAAGGCCGACGGCGAAGTCGATGCCGCCTTCAAGGAGGCGATGGGGCAGGTGCTGGCGTTTAACAGCGAGGGCGCGGCGAAGGTGATCGCCACCCGCATCGACCCCTTGAACAAGGCGACCCTGGCCGATATCAACAAGCTGCTCGACTTGCAGCACGTGGCGCAGCAAAGCTTCATGGGCGACTCGCTGGCGGCCGATGCGCGCCTGATGACGGTACTGTTCGTCCTGGGCGGCGCGGCGGTGGCGATCGGCGCCTGGTGCGCCATCTTCATCACGCGCTCGATCACGGTGCCGCTGTCGGGCGCCCTGGCCGTGGCGCAGAAAGTGGCTGCCGGCGAGCTGACCTCGCGCGTGGTGGTCGAGGGCAAGGATGAAACGAGCGCCCTGCAGCAGGCATTGAAGGACATGAACGCGAGCCTAGTGCAGACGGTCAGCGACGTGCGCACGGGAACCGACACCATCACCGTGGCGTCGCGCGAGATCGCCAGCGGCAATGCGGACCTGTCGGCGCGCACGGAAACGCAGGCCAGTTCGCTCGAAGAGACGGCATCGTCGATGGAAGAACTGACGTCGACCGTGAAGCAGAACGCGGACAACGCGCGCCAGGCCAACCAGCTGGCCGTGTCGGCGTCGTCGGTGGCGGAGCAGGGCGGCAAGGTGGTGGCGCAAGTGGTCGACACGATGGGTTCCATCAAGGACAGTTCGCGCAAGATCGTCGATATCATCGGCGTCATCGACGGCATTGCGTTCCAGACGAATATCCTGGCGCTGAATGCGGCCGTCGAAGCGGCGCGCGCGGGCGAACAGGGACGCGGTTTTGCGGTGGTGGCGTCGGAGGTGCGCAATCTGGCCCAACGATCGGCCGGCGCGGCGAAGGAAATCAAGGGCCTGATCGGCGACTCGGTCGACAAGGTCGATGCCGGCAGCCGCCTGGTGGACGAAGCGGGACAGACCATGGGCCTGATCGTCACGTCGATCCGGCAGGTGGCCGACATCATGGGCGAGATCACGGCGGCGACGCAGGAACAGAGCCATGGCATCGAGGAAGTGAACCAGGCCATCGCGCAGATGGACCAGATGACGCAGCAAAATGCGGCGCTGGTCGAGGAAGCGGCGGCGGCGGCCGAAAGCATGCAGGACCAGGCGCAGAAACTGGCCGACGCCGTCAGCATCTTCAAGCTGGACGGCGAGAGCGCGGCGCAGGCGGCCATGCCCGCGCCCGCGCCAGTAGTCAAAGCGGCGGCACGGCCGGCGCCTGCAGTGGCGGCAACTACACGGCGGTTGGCAAAGACGGCGCAAGCCGGCACGCCACCGCCGGCGAAAAAGCTGGCGGCGGCCGGCGGCGACGATTGGGAAGAGTTCTGACGCCGACCCGGTCCCGCTAGTTATACTTGCAAAGGCATTGGTCAGAGTAGTCATAGAGAGGTAAAAACAAAATGCCGCAAACTAAAACGGATTCGGTCAAGGAATTTGATTTCACTGGCAAGGACTTCGAACGGGTCCGCGCCATGATTTACAAGCGGGCCGGCATCGCGCTGGCCGACAGCAAGCAGGAGATGGTGTACAGCCGCCTGGCCAGGCGCCTGCGCGCGACGGGCATCTCCTCGTTCGTCCGCTACCTGGACGACCTGGAGGCGGGCCGCATGGGCGACGAATGGGAAGCGTTCACGAATGCGCTGACGACCAACCTGACGTCGTTCTTCCGCGAGGCGCATCACTTCCCGCTGCTGGCCGAGCATGTGAAAAAACTGAGCGGGCCGATCACCATCTGGTGTTCGGCCAGTTCCACCGGCGAAGAGCCGTATTCGATCGCCATGACGGTGTGCGAGGCGTTCAATACGCTCACGCCGCCGGTCACCATCATCGCCACGGACATCGACACGAACGTGCTGGCCACGGCCGCCAATGGCGTCTACAACCTGGACCGGCTCGACAAGATGCCGGCCGACCGCGCGCGGCGTTTCTTCTTGCGCGGCAAGGGCGACCGCGAAGGGCAGGTGCGGGTGCGCCCGGAACTGCGCCAGATGATCACCTTCAAGCCGCTCAACCTGTTGGCCGACGGCTGGCCGTTGACGGGCCAGTTCGACGTCATCTTTTGCCGTAACGTGATGATTTATTTTGACAAGGCGACGCAGCGCAAGATCCTGTCGCGCTTTGTGCCCTTGATGAAGCCCGATGCCCTGCTGTTCGCGGGCCATTCGGAGAATTTTCTGTACGTGTCGGATTCATTGAAGCTGCGCGGTAAAACAGTCTATGAGCTCGATCAGCCTCGGGGCGCCGCGCCCAAGGCATCGTCGCATCGTACATGAGAGTGAGATATGAGCCTGGAATCCAAAGAGCAATTCGCCACTAACGTCTATTACGACAGGACGTTCAATTGTGACGCCGCCAAGATCTTGCCTGGTGAGTATTACTTTACCAACAAGGACATGCTGATCGTCACCGTGCTCGGCTCCTGCGTCTCGGCCTGCATCCGCGACCGTGTCACGGGCCTGGGCGGCATGAACCATTTCATGCTGCCCGACGGCGGCAGCGATCCGAACAGCCCGATTTCCGCGTCGATGCGCTATGGCACCTATGCCATGGAAATCCTGATCAACGATTTGCTGAAGGCCGGCGCGCGGCGCGAGAACATGGAAGCGAAAGTGTTCGGCGGCGGCGCCGTGCTGCGCGGCTTCACGGCGATCAACGTGGGCGAGCGCAATGCGGCCTTCGTCATCAATTACTTGAAGGCGGAGAAGATGCGCGTGGTGGCCGAAGACCTCAACGACATCCACCCGCGCAAGGTGTATTTCTTCCCCCGCAGCGGCAAGGTGCTGGTGAAAAAGCTGATGCAGACGCACAACGACACGCTGGTGCGCCGCGAACTCGATTACGCCAGCCGCCTCAAGGTCGCGCCGGTGGGCGGCGAGGTCGAACTGTTCTAGTGACAGCGGACCAAACCTGCTGCGCGTCGCGCTGTGCGGCTTGCGCCGGTTTTGTCCGTTTACTAATTTAATAAAGAATAAGGGCCGCAAGGCCTGGAAGGATATTTATGAAGATCAAGGTATTGATCGTGGATGATTCGGCGCTGATCCGCAGCGTCATGACGGAAATCGTGAACAGCCAGCCCGACATGGAAGTGGTGGGGGCGGCGCCCGATCCGCTGGTGGCGCGCGAGATGATCAAGCAGACCAACCCCGACGTGCTGACCCTCGATGTCGAGATGCCGAAGATGGATGGCCTGGACTTCCTGGAAAAGCTGATGCGCTTGCGCCCGATGCCGGTGCTGATGGTGTCGTCGCTGACCGAGCGCGGTTCGGAAATCACCATGCGCGCGCTGGAACTGGGCGCCGTCGATTTCGTCACCAAGCCGAAGATTTCCATCCAGAGCGGCATGCGCGAGTACACGGACATGATCGCCGACAAGATCCGCGCCGCCTCGAAGGCGCGCATCCGCGCGCGCACCCTGCCGTCGGCCGGCGACAAGGCGGCCGCGCCGCTGCCTGCGCTGCGCAGCCCGTTGACGTCGAGCGAGAAGCTGATCATCGTGGGCGCCTCGACGGGCGGCACGGAAGCTATCCGCGAATTCCTCATGCAGATGCCGTCCGATTGCCCCGGCATCCTGATCACGCAGCACATGCCGGAAGGCTTTACGCGCTCGTTTGCGCGCCGCCTCGATTCGCTGTGCAAGATCTCGGTGCAGGAAGCGGCGGGCGGCGAACGCGTGCTGCCCGGCCACGCCTATATCGCACCCGGCCATTCGCACCTGACACTGACGCGCAGCGGCGCCAACTACATGACCAAGATCGACCAGGGCGAACCGGTGAACCGCCACCGCCCGTCCGTCGATGTGCTGTTCCGTTCGGCCGCGCAATCGGCCGGGAAAAATGCCGTCGGCGTGATCCTTACCGGCATGGGCAAGGACGGCGCACAAGGCATGTTGGAGATGAAGGCCGCAGGAGCGTATAATTTTGCGCAGGATGAAGCCAGTTGCGTGGTGTTCGGCATGCCGCGCGAGGCGATCGCCGTCGGCGCTACGCATGAGGTCGGCGCTCTGACGGCGCTGCCTGGCATGGTGCTGGGACACCTGGCGGCGCACGGCATGCGTGCTTTGCGCGTGTAAGCCACGTTTTATATGATCTGAGGCAAGTTTGTTCGCCTAAAAGCAACGAAAATGCTATCCTACAACTTGCTGCCGTAGTGTCGACCATAATGTCGGCATTCATGTCGATATTATTAACAAACCGCTACAGAAACAACGGAGTTATTCATGGCTGATCCAAAGATGAAATTTTTAGTCGTTGACGATTTTTCGACGATGCGCCGCATTGTCCGGAATCTGTTGAAGGAACTGGGTTATGCCAACGTCGATGAGGCGGAAGACGGCGTGATGGGCCTGGCCAAGCTGCGCGCGGAATCGTTCGATTTCGTCGTCTCGGACTGGAACATGCCGAACATGGATGGCCTGACGATGCTGCAGCATATCCGCGCCGATCCCGCACTGGCCAAGCTGCCCGTGCTGATGGTGACCGCCGAAGCGAAAAAAGAAAACATCATCGCCGCCGCGCAAGCCGGCGCCAGCGGTTATGTCGTCAAGCCGTTCACGGCCGCGACCCTCGATGAAAAGCTGAACAAGATTTTCGAGAAGCTGGAAAAAGCCGGCGCCTGATCACGGTTTGATTTGCTTCAAGAAAAAACGCTGCCGGTGCGAACTGGCGGCGTTTTTTTTCATCGGCTGAACTTGCTTATACCAGGCCGCCGTTCGCGCGCAGGGTCTGGCCGTTGATCCAGCGGCCATCGAGGCCGCACAGGAAGGCTACGGCGGCGGCGATGTCGTCCGGCGTGCCCAGGCGTTCCAGCGGCGCCATCTTGCTCATGCGTTCTATCGTTTCTTCCGTCTTGCCGTTCAAGAACAGGGCCGTGGCCGTGGGGCCGGGGGCGACGGCGTTGACGGTAATGTTCTTGCCGCGCAATTCCTTGGCGAAGATATTCGTCATCGTCTCGATGGCCGCCTTGGTGGCGCCGTAGACGGCATAGCCGGGCAGGGCCAGGCCGGTCACGCTGGTCGAGAAGTTGAGCACGCTGCCGCCGTGGCGCAAGCGCGTCGCCGCCTGGCGCATGGTGTTGAAGCTGCCCTTGACGTTGATGGCGAACAGGCTGTCGAAGGTGGCGTCGTCCGTATCGGCCAGGGTGGGCAGCGCGGGCGGCATGATGCCGGCGTTGTTGACCAGCACGTCGATGCCGCCATAGGCAGCCTCGGCCGCATCGAACAGCGCTTGCACCTCGCCCGCATCGGCCACGTTGGCCTTGACGGCGATGGCGGCGCCGCCTTCGGCCGCGATGGCCGCCACCAGCGCATCCGCCGCCTCCCTGCCGCTGGCGTAATTGACGATGACCTGCACGCCGTCGCGCGCCAGGCGGCGGGCGATGGCCGCGCCGATGCCGCGCGAGGCGCCCGTGACGATGGCGACCCTGGCGGGGATGGTTGCTGTGTTCATGGTGTTCTCCTGTCGTGGTGGCGACCCGCATGGGCCAGTGCAGCCATTGTGATCTTTATCAATGCATGGATAAAGATGGGAATCTTGATTTCAATGTGCAAATTCCATTAACAATGATTGCTGGCCTCGCTGGTATGGACAGGCGTGGTGCCGCTGACCATAAGTAATTGCGCAAAGGAATGAAATATTTCCCAAAGTTAACTTTACACGTCAAATAATTTGGCCCATGATCGCTGCAGTATTCCCCCTTTGTCCCCGACCCCGACAAGAAGGAGCGCAACATGCGCCGAGCACCCGTATTATTTTTTGCCCTGAGCACGGCCTTGCTGGCAGCTTGCGGCGTGAGCCTTGAACAAACCGCAGTCGTGCCTGTCGCGTCCGTAGAGATGCAGGAGCCGGCCGCGCAGTGGCCTGCCGAAGGCGATGGCCGGCATGCCTATCTGCACCGTGTGGGTGGCCGCGATTATGTCAGCCTGAGCCAGCATGGTCCGGAGGGCGGCTTGCCGATACTCACGGGGACGCAGCGCCATGCGCACGCCATCCGCCTGCTGGCAGCCGACCCGGCCCAGGTCCGTGCCATCCTGCGCAGCCTGAGGTTGCCTGCGCACCAGCGCAAGCTGTGGGCGGGAGAGGAAATCGTGCTCGATGCGGCCAGCTATGACATGTTGCAAGCGGCACGCGGCAGCAACAAGCCGCTGTTTGCCGAACTCAAGCTGGTGGGGATGGAGAAGTAATAAAAGAAACGGGGCCGAACGGCCCCGCTGTGACTGCGCTTAAATTTCCAGGTTGTCGATCAAACGTGTCTGCCCCAGCTTGGCGGCGGCCAGCACCACCAGCGGTTCGCCCGCGGCCAGTTCGGCGGCGCTCGGCGCTTGCAGGTTGGCGCGCTTGCGTACGGCGATGTAGTCCGATTTCCAGCCGCGGCTGTTCAATAGTTGCATGCTGGCCTGTTCCAGTTCGCCCACGGCCAGGTTGCCCTTGCGCACTTCCTCGGCGACGAAATTGAGGCCCTTGAACAGCTCCGGCGCTTCCGCCCGTTCGCTTTCCGACAAGTACATATTGCGCGAGGACAAGGCCAGGCCATCGTCGGCGCGGTAGGTTTCGGCGGCGATGATTTCCGTCGGCAGCGCGAACTGGCGCGCCATGTTGCGGATGATCATCAGTTGCTGGTAATCCTTCTTGCCGAACACGGCCACGCGCGGGCCCACGCACGAGAACAGCTTGGTGACGACCGTGCACACGCCTTCGAAGAAGCCGGGGCGGAATTCGCCTTCCAGTGTATTGCCCAGGTCATCGGGCGGACGCACGCGGTATTCCTGCGGTTCCGGGTACAGTTCCTTTTCCGTCGGCGCGAACAGCACGTACACGCCTTCCTTTTCCAGCTTGGCGATATCGGCCGCCATGGTGCGCGGATATTTCTCGAAATCCTCGTTCGGGCCGAATTGCAGGCGGTTCACGAAGATCGAGGCGACGACGGGGTCGCCATGCTTGCGCGCCAGACGCATCAGCGACAGATGACCTTCATGCAGGTTGCCCATGGTGGGGACGAACGCCGTGCGCAGCTGTCCGCTGAGCTGGTCGCGCAATTCTTCAATGTCGGAAATAATTTTCATGGATTGCTTTCGCTAAAACCCCGTTGTACGGTGGTCAGTGACAAAGGGAAGGGATCAGGCGGGCGAATACGCCAGCCGGACGTAGATGGGGGCAAACGGTTCTGCCTGCGTGATTTCGATCAGGGTTTCCTTGGCCAGTTCCAGCAGGGCCACGAAGTTGACCACGACCACGGGCACGCCGCCGGCAATGTCGAACAGCTCGCTGAACTCGACGAAGCGTGACGACTGCAAGTGGCGCAGGATGCTCGACATGTGCTCGCGCACGGACAGTTCCTGGCGGCTGATGCGGTGATGCTGGGTCAGCTTGGCGCGTTTCAGCACGTCGAGCCATGCCTGCTGCAAGTCCACCGGTTCCACGTCGGGCCAGGTGGGCGTCAGGCTTTGCTCGATGAAAATCTGCGTGCGCACGAAATCGCGCTCGAACTGGGGAATGGCGTTCAGGTCGTAGGCGGCCAGCTTGATCTGCTCGTACTCGAGCAGGCGGCGCACCAGTTCAGCCCGTGGGTCGCCGCCATCTTCCTCGACGTCGCTCTTGCGCGATGGCAAGAGCATGCGCGACTTGATCTCGATCAACATCGCCGCCATCAGCAGGTACTCGGCGGCCAGTTCCAGGTTGCGCACGCGGATCTGGTCCACGTATTTCAGATATTGCAGGGTCACCTGCGCCATCGGAATGTCGAGAATGTTGAAGTTTTGCTTGCGGATCAGGTAGAGCAGCAAGTCGAGCGGGCCTTCGAAGGCTTCGAGGAAGATTTCCAGCGCGTCCGGCGGAATGTACAGATCCGTCGGCATGCGCAGCATCGGTTCGCCATACAGGCGGGCGATGCCCAGCGGGTCGGCGGCGGGCGCCGCGTCCGTGCTTGCGGATGCTGCAGGGTCGCCGCTGCCGTCGCCATCGGCGACAGGATCGGGCGACTCGATGACTGCGCCGGCACCGGAAGCGTCGGCTTCCGGGGTGACTGCAGACTCTTCAGGCAACATCGTGCCGGTTCCAGGTCTTAGTTCTTGTTCTGGTAAACGTAAGCCTGTTGCTTGACGGCCGACGCCAGCTGGCGCTCCTGCTCATCGATGCTGACGGCTGGCTTGTCCCACAGCAGGGCGCGGCCCGCTTGCTGGCCCGCTTCCATGCCAGGATTCTTGGCCTTCAGTTCGGCGATGAACAAGGTGTGGTCGGATACGTAGTTGTTGTGTTTTGCAGGCAGTTTCATATTCTCTTCTGAGTGTCTTATGGGTAAGGTCAGCCGGCCGTATTTTACCGCGCCGTGCCGCTTGGCGGGTTGTTGTATCGGCAAGTCCGGGGCGAAATTGCTAAAAATCAATAACGCAGCAGGCGCCGCATCACCATCGGCGCCGGTTCGGCGGGGTTGGCGTGCGAATATTCCAGTTCTTCGGCCAGCTCGAATTCGAAGGCCGCATAAAAATCGATCAGCTTGCGCTGGTCGCGCCGCACGGCCAGGCGCAATTCCTCGGCCTGGCACGACAGGCCGTGATGAATGATGGCTTCGAGCAAGTGCTGCGAGACGTGGCTGCCCCGGTAAGCGGGCAGCACGCCCATGCGTGAAATCTTCCAGATGGCGGGGTCGCTGTCGAGCGGCATCCAGCGCAGCGAACCGGCTGGAATGTCGTCGATCAGCAACAGAAAACCGCCGCCGTGGCGCAATTGCGCTTCCACCTGCTGCGCCGTCTCGTGGTGCCCGCTGGACGAGGCCGCCACCTTGCCGGCCCACGCGGCGCGGGTCAGCTCGGCCATCAGTTGTGCATCGGCATTTGTTGCTTCGCGCACCACGATATTCATCATCGGTCCTTGTGCGGGCTTAGCGGATGCGCATGCCAGGTTCTGCGCCCGGCCATGGGTTCAGGATGTAGATGCCCGGATTGGCCTTCTCGTCGGCGGCGGAGGCGGCCATGACCATGCCTTCCGAAATGCCGAACTTCATCTTGCGCGGCGCCAGATTGGCCACCAGCACCGTCAGCTTGCCGATCAGTTCTTCCGGCTGGTAGGCCGAGCGGATGCCCGAGAACACATTGCGCAAGCGGCCTTCGCCCGCATCCAGGGTCAGGCGCAGCAGCTTGTCGGAGCCGTCGACCAGTTCGCAGTTGACGATCTTGGCGATGCGCAGGTCGACCTTGAGGAAGTCGTCGATCTTGATTTCGGGCGCCAGTTCCTCGATGGCGGCAGCGGCGGCAGCAGGGGCCGTGGCGTCGTTGGCGGCGTCGCCAGCCGGTGCGGCGATGGCGGCGGCTGCTTGCGGCGCGTCAAACAGCGCTTCGATCATCTTCGCATCCATGCGCGTCATCAAGTGGCTGTAGGCGCCGATGGTACGGCCCAGCATGCTGTTCGAGACGGCGTCGCCGAACACTTGCGTATCGGCCCAGGTGAACTCGGCGTCATTGAGGAACGATGCCACGTTCTTCGCCACGCCCGGCAGCACCGGCGACAGCAGAATCGTCAGCTGGCGGAACAGGATCAGGGCCGTCGTGCACACGTCGTGCAGCTCGGCCGTCTTGTCCGCATCCTTGGCCAGAATCCATGGTTTGTTTTCATCGACATACTGGTTGGTGATGTCGGCGATTTCCATGATCTCGCGCAAGGCCTTGCCGAATTCGCGGTTCTCGAAGTGCGCGGCGATGCTGGCCTGGCGCTCGACGATGACGCCGTTGACGTCCACCGTCAGCGCGCGGTTGATCCAGCTTTGCGCGCCTTCCGACAGCGTCGACGCCAGCTTGCCGTCGAAACGCTTGGCGATGAAGCCGGCGCAGCGGCTGGCGATGTTCACGTATTTGCCGATCAAGTCGCTGTTCACGCGGGCAACAAAATCTTCGCCGTTGAAGTCCAGGTCTTCCACTTTCGAGTTCAGCTTGAAGGCGATGTAGTAGCGCAGCCATTCCGGGTTCATGCCCAGGTCCAGGTAGCGCAGCGGCGAGATGCCCGTGCCGCGCGACTTCGACATTTTTTCGTTGTTGACCGTCAGGAAGCCGTGCACATTGACTTTCAGTTTGTCGATCACGGGGTGATCGGCGAACTTCAGCATGGCGGGCCAGAACAGCAAATGGAAGGAAACGATGTCCTTGCCGATGAAGTGGATCTGTTCCGTCGACGGGTCATTCAGGAAGGCGTCGAAATCGATGCCTTTCTTGTCGCAATAGTTTTTCAGGCTGGCCAGGTAGCCGACGGGCGCATCCATCCACACATAGAAGAACTTGCCCGGCGCATCGGGAATCGGGATGCCGAAGTAGGGCGCATCGCGCGAAATGTCCCAGTCGGCCAGCTTTTCGCCCGCCTCGCCCAGCCACTCGCTGACCTTGTTGACCATTTCCGGCTGCAAGCGGCCTGGCGTATTCAGCCAATCCTTGAGGAATTCGAAGCAGCGCGGGTCGGACAGCTTGAAGAAATACTGTTCCGACGGCTTCATCACGGGCGTCGCGTTGGTGAAGACCGAGAACGGGTTGACCAGGTCGGTCGGCTGGTAAGCCGCGCCGCAGACCTCGCAATTGTCGCCGTACTGGTTCTTGGCGCCGCATTTCGGGCATTCGCCCTTGATGTTGCGGTCGGCCAGGAACATGCCTTTCACCGGGTCGAAGAAGCGGTCGACGGTTTTCGTGACGATCAGGCCCGTATCGCGCAGCTTGCGGTAGATCGATTGCGACAGATCAACGTTTTCCGGCGAATCGGTCGAATACCAGTTGTCGAAGGCGATGTGGAAGCCATCGAGGTACTGGGCGCGGCCGGCGGCGATGTTGGCGACGAATTGCTGCGGCGTGATGCCTTCCTTTTCGGCGGCGATCATGATGGGCGTGCCATGCGTATCGTCGGCGCCCACAAAGTGCACTTCACGGCCGGCTGCGCCATCGCGTTGCATTCGCTGGAACCGGACCCAGATATCGGCCTGGATGTATTCCATGATGTGGCCAATGTGAAAAGCGGCGTTTGCGTAAGGCAGGGCAGTGGTGACGAACAGCTTGCGAGTCATGATTGATGCACTTTTGGGATGGATAATAGGACATTTTAACAGCGGAAAGGCAATATGAGCAGATGCAGCGCCGGCAAGTGATGCTTTTGCCGCCATCGCACCATGCAAATTTGCGCTAGACTGCGCCTTATTGCACATATGTAGTACACATGGAGATTTACATGAGCATCACAGTAGAAGACGTCAAGGCCGCGCTGGCCCAGGTTATTGATCCAAATACACATAAAGATTTCGTTTCCAGTAAAACCGTCAAGAATCTGAAGGTCGATGGCAGCGACATTTCGCTCGACATCGAACTGGGCTATCCCGCCAAGAGCCAGATCGACCTGATCCGCAAGTCCGTGCTGGCCGCCCTGCGCGTGCTGCCGGGCGTGGGCAACGTCAGCGTGGGCGTGTCGTCGAAGATCATTTCGCACACGGTGCAGCGCGGCTTGAAGCCGATGAGCAACGTGAAAAACATCATCGCCGTCGCTTCCGGCAAGGGCGGCGTTGGCAAATCGACCACGGCCGTCAACCTGGCCCTGGCCCTGGCCGCCGAAGGCGCCACCGTCGGCATGCTGGACGCCGATATCTATGGCCCGTCGCAGCCGATGATGCTGGGCATCAGCGGCCAGCCGAAGACGCTGGACGGCAAGAGCATGGAGCCGATGGAAAACCACGGCCTGCAAGTGTCGTCGATCGGCTTCATGATCGATCCGGACGAGCCGATGGTGTGGCGCGGCCCGATGGTCACGCAAGCCTTGCAGCAGTTGCTGGACCAGACCAACTGGCGCGACCTCGATTACCTGATCGTCGACATGCCGCCAGGCACCGGCGACATCCAGCTGACCCTGTCGCAGAAAGTACCCGTCACGGGCGCCGTGATCGTCACCACGCCGCAGGACATCGCGCTGCTGGACGCGCGCAAGGGTCTCAAAATGTTCGAGAAGGTCGGCATTCCGATCCTCGGCGTGGTGGAAAACATGAGCACGCACATCTGCTCGAACTGCGGCCATGCGGAAGAAATCTTCGGCGCCGGCGGCGGTGCGAAGATGTGCGCGGACTTCGGCGTGGAATTCCTCGGCGCCTTGCCGCTGACCATGGCGATTCGCCAGCAGACGGATTCGGGCACGCCCACCGTCGTGGCCGAGCCGGAAGGCCCCGTCGCCGTGATCTACAAGCAGATCGCCCGCACCATCGCCATTAAAGTGGCGGAAAAGGCGAAGGATATGACAAGTAAATTCCCGTCGATCGTCATCAAGAACGACTGATGGTTGGGTGGCCTTGCAAACCTGCTGCGCAGCTCACTTTCGGGTCGGCGTTACTCACCGTACTAAAGTACGGTTGCGTTACTCAACCCGACATTGAGCTTGCTCGCTACGGTTTTCAAGGCCACCAGTGGCACCATTGGCTTAACTCGTCCCCGGCGCCATGACCGCCAGGAATATGGTTTCATGCAGTCCATGTTGTTATTAAACAAGAGGAGACATCATGCAATTGAACACCGTATTCCTGCGTCGTAGTATCGCCGTGATCGCCGGCAGCCTGCTGGCCGCCAGCGCCTTTGCCCAATCCGTCTCGTTCGTCGAGCCGGTTGACGGCGCCACCGTCAGCAGCCCGTTCAAGGTCAAGTTTGCGATCCAAGGCATGGACGTCAAGCCGGCCGGCGACATGACGGCCAAGACGGGCCACCATCATCTGCTCATCAATTCGGGGCCGATGAAGGCGGGCGAGATGATACCCATGGATGACAAGCATTTGCATTTTGGCAAAGGTCAAACGGAAACGGACGTCACCTTGCCGCCGGGCCAGTACACCCTCACCATGCAGTTTGCCAATGGCGCGCACCAGTCATATGGACCGGAGTTGAGCAAAAGCATCAAGGTGACGGTCAAGTAAGTCAGATATATTGTCTGTTGCGGCATAGGCCGGGTTCCAGCGATGGAGCCCGGTCTTTTTCTTGTTATTGCCTTTTGTCATCATTGCGTCATATAGTCGGCGTATGCTGCCCGGTGGCCTAACTTTTGATGAGTGGATATGACGAAACATTTCTCCCTTTCCCGGCAAGTGGCGCAGGCGCTGCTGGTGGTCGCTGGCGTGGCGGCGTGCCAGGCGCATGCGGCCAAGGTGGTTCCCACTGCCGTGGCGCAGCCAAAGCTGGTCGTGGTGCTGGTGGTGGACGGCTTGCCGCAGGAACAGGTGACGCGCTATCGCGACCAGTTCGGCCAGGGCGGCTTCCGCCGCCTGCTGGAGCAGGGCGCGTGGTTCAGCGATGCGCACCAGGCGCATGGCATCACGGTCACCGCCATCGGCCACTCGGCCGTGCTGTCGGGCGCCTACCCGTACCAGCATGGCGTGATCGGCAATAACTGGATCGATCCCGTTACGAAAAAGTCCGTGTACTGCACCGAGGACGGTAATTTCCATTACATTGGCGAAGCAACGCAGCCGGACGACGGCACGGCGCCGACGAAGCTGCGCGTGAGCACCCTCGGCGACGAGCTGCGCTATGCCACGGGCGACCAGGCCAAGGTCGTCACCGTGTCGGGCAAGGACCGGGGCGCCATCCTGCTGGCCGGGAAAACGGGCACGGCCTATATGTACATGGAAAAGACGGGCAATTTCGCCAGCAGCACCTATTACATGCAGCAGCATCCGCAATGGGTGCAGCGCTACCAGGCGGCCAAACCGCAGGACCGTTATTATGGCAAGAGCTGGACGCCGCTGCTGGCCGATGCTGCCTATGCGCGCGACGCCCGTGATGATCTGGTGGCGGCCAAGCCGGGCACGCGCAATACCTTCCCGTTCGCCTATTACAGCGACAGCGGCAAGCTCGATGGCGAGTACTACAGCCGTTTGAAGTCTGGTCCCTTCCTCGATGAGCTGACCCTGGAATTCGCCCGCGCCGCCATCGATGGCGAGAATCTGGGCCGCAATCCGGCCGGCGTGCCCGACATCCTGGGCGTGAGCCTGTCCGCGCACGATTATGTGAACCATGCCTACGGCCCGGAAAGCAAGATGTCGCACGACCACCTGCAGCGCCTGGACCGCATGCTGGCCGGCTTCTTTAGCGACCTGGATAAAAAAGTCGGCATGGATAACGTGCTGGTGGTGCTGACGGCCGACCATGGCTTTGCCAACGTGCCGGAATTTGCCGAAACGCGCGGCTTTTCCGCCAAACGCATCGATGGCGCCAAGCTGGTCGATGCCTTGAGCCGGCACCTGGCGACGAGCCTGGGCATCGATAAACTGGTGACGACGTCGTCGCTGCCGAATATCTACCTCGACTACGCGCTGGCGGAAAAGAGCGGCATCCAGCGCGCCGCCCTGGAAGACGCGGCGGCCCGCTTCCTGCTGCAGCAGGACGGCCTGGCGCAAGTCTACACGCGCACGCAGATGGAAGCAGGCGCCGTGGTCACCCGCATGGATACCCTGATGCGCCGCGCCTGGAACCGCCAGCTGTCGGGCGACCTGATGGTCGTCACAAAGCCGGCCTGGTACTTTGGCAAGGGCAGCGGCGGCACCTCGCACGGCACGCCGTACACGTATGACACCAACGTGCCGCTGATGGTGTTCGGCCCCCGCTGGATCAAGCCGGGCGCCTATGGCCAGTACGCGGAAGTGGTCGACATCGCGCCTACGCTGGCCCACCTGCTGCGCATACGCCAGCCGTCCGCGTCGGAAGGGCGAATCTTGACGGAAGCGGTGCGGTAAAGGGCGGTGCTGCGCGCTTGTCGGCTTACGCGCTTTGCGCTAACCCGACCTACGATGACCTTGTAGGTCGGATTAGCGGGGCGCAGCCACGCGTCATCCGACAACATCGTCGGCAAAACCGATTACAGCAACCAATCGATCGGCAGCACCGACAGAATCGCCACTCCCATGCGCCTCCACACGCTGGTGCCCGGTTCCGTGTCGTAGCGCGTGGTGGCGCCGCTGGCGTCGCGGGCGATCCAGTACAGCGCGCCGTCGTCGCCAAGCAGCACCTGGTAGGCGCGTTGCGGGATAGTGGTGCGCATGGCTTGCCCCAGCTGGCTGGCCAGCGCGGGGCTGTCGACGACGAGGCCCATTTCCGTGTTCAATTCGATCGAGCGCGGATCGAAGTTGAACGAGCCGACAAAGATGCGCCGGTCGTCGACGGCAAAGGTCTTCGCATGCAGGCTTGATGCGGAACTGCCGAAGCGGCCCGGCTGCTCGCGCGCGTCGCCGGCCTCCCACGAGCGGCGCGATTCATACAGCAGCACGCCCGCTTCTAGCAGCGGTTTCCTCCACTTTGCATAGCCCGCATGCACGGCCGCCACGTCGGTCGCTTCCAGCGCATTCGTCAGGATGCGCACGCCCACGCCTTTTTTCGCCAGGTCGGCAAAGGCCTGGGTGCCGGCCTTGCCGGGCACGAAATACGGCGACACCAGGTCCACTTCCTTTTCCGGCACGCCCAGCAGGTTTTGCAGGTTTTCCGCCACGCCCGTGCCTGGCCTGGCCTGGTCCAGCACTTTGGCCGGGTCATCGCTGACCATGCGTGTGCGCGCCCATTCGAAGGGCAGGGTGCGTTCCATCATCTGCTTGACGAAGGGCGAGGTGCGCAGCGCCTGCACGTATTCCTCGGCGGCCCTGGTGTCGTCGATGCGGTCCGCCTCGGCGGCGATGGTGGCCGCGTCGCCATCGACAGGGCTGGTCAGCAGCAGTTGCGCAGGGTAAGCCGAGGCGCTGTTCCAGTAGCGGTCGAAATCCTGCGAGACCTCGCCGACGATGGGGCCGACGGCCAGCACGTCCAGGTCGGCGAACAGCACCTCGCCGGCCGCGCCAAAATATTCATCGCCCACATTGCGTCCGCCAACGATGGTGGCCTGGTTATCTGCCGTGAACGATTTATTGTGCATGCGCCGGTTCAGGCGCGAAAAATCCATGGCAAAGGCCAGCGCGCGGGGAGCGCGGGGCAGGAAGGGGTTGAACAGGCGGATTTCCAGGTTCCGCTGCTTGCCCAGCATGGCCAGGGTCTGGTCCAGGCCCGCCGTGTTGTTATCGTCGAGCAGCAGGCGCACGCGCACGCCCCGTTCCGCCGCCTGGCGCAGGGCGTCGAACAGCAAGGTGCCCGTGATGTCCTTGTGCCAGATGTAGTACTGCACGTCCAGGCTGCGCTGGGCGGCGGCGGCCAGCAGGGCGCGCGCAGCAAAGGCGTCGCGGCCGTCGACCAGCGGATAGATGCCGGACACGCCGGGATGCTGCGCCACCATAGGCGCGATGGCCGTGGCCAATTGGGTGTGCTGTGTGTCTGCGATGACGGTGGAGGGGCTGCGGCCGTCCAGCGAGGGCAGTGTAGTGCAGCCGGCGAGGACGGCGGACAGCAGCAGGGGCAGCAGCAGCCGGGTGGCGCTGCGGAAGGGAAGTGCTTGGGCGGGCATGGCGGGCTTTCATCGAGTTGCCCCGATGTTAGCAGATGCGCATGCCCGCACGCGGGCGAGGATTTACAGTTGTTCCAGCGCGATCAGCTCGGCCACCGTCTGGCGGCGGCGGATCAGGCGGGATTGCGCCCCATCGACCAGGTATTCGGCTGCATGCGGGCGGCTGTTGTAGTTCGACGACATCGACGCGCCATACGCGCCCGCGCCTTCGAAGACGACGTAGTCGCCCACCTGCGCTGCAGGTAGCAGGCGGGTTTCCACCACGCCGCCATCGCGCTGGGTAAACACGTCGCCCGATTCGCACAGGGGGCCGCCGACGACGGTGGCGTGCTGCTCATCGAGAGCGCGGCCGTCGTGCGCGATCACCGACATTTCATGGTAGCTGCCGTACATGGCGGGACGCATCAGTTCATTGAAGCCCGTATCGAGCAAGGTGAAATGGTTGCCGCCCATTTGCTTGGTGGCGCGCACTTCGGCCACCAGCAGGCCCGCGTCGGCCACGAGGAAGCGGCCCGGTTCGATTTCCAGGTGCACGGGATGGCCCAGGTGCGCCTCGATCTGCTTGCGCGCCGCATCCCACAGCTGGAAGTAGTGGTCCGTGTCGACGGGCTGCTCGCCTTCGCGGTAGGGCACGGACAGGCCGCCGCCCGTGGAAATGGCTTCCAGGTCATGGCCCATGTTCTTGACCAGGTCGACCATGGTGCCGCAGACGGTTTCCAGGTGGCTGTAGTCGACGCCCGAGCCGATATGCATGTGCAGGCCCACCAGGTGCAGGCCATGCGCGCGGATGACGGCCAGCGCTTCCGGCAGCTCTTCATGCCAGATGCCGTGCTTGCTGTTTTCGCCGCCCGTATTCGTCTTGTTGCTGTGGCCATGGCCATAGCCTGGATTGATGCGCAGCCAGACGCGGTGGCCGGGCGACACGGGGCCCAGCTGGCGCAGCATGTCGACGGAGCCGCAATTGACTTCGATCTTCGCTGCCGCCACGCGCGCCAGGGTGGCGCGGTCGAACAGGTCGCAGGTGAACACCACGCCGGCGGCGCCATTCGTTTGCGCCGGCGTAAAGCCTGCCTGCAGCGCACGCTCGATCTCGCCCAGCGAGACGGCGTCCACGTGCACGCCCGCTTCGCGCATCAGGGTGAGCAGATGGATGTTCGAGTTGGCCTTTTGCGCGAAGCGCACGGTGTCGAACTGCGCCAGCTGCGCGATGCGTGCGCGGATGGTGGCCGCGTCATACACCCACAGTGGCGTGCCGTGTTCCTGGGCGAGTTGGGCGAGGGTGGCGTCTGGCACTGGTTTCATGGTGGTGGTCTTTGTCGTGTGATGGGTGGTGTCGGAGGTGGTGTCGGATTACGCGGGCTTTGCCCGCTAATCCGACCTACGATGCTGGCCATGATGCGGCTTTTCTGTGTAAACATAAAATATCCATTTAAGGCGACCTTATTCATTTATGATATGCGCATGACCATCTCATTGCGCCATATCGAGGTTTTCCGCGCCATCATGACGACGGGCAGCGTGACGGCCGCCGCCGCCATGCTGCACACCTCGCAGCCCACCGTCAGCCGCGAGCTGGCGCGCTTCGAGCATTTGACGGGCCTGACCCTGTTCGAGCGCGAACGGGGGCGGCTGCGCCCCACGGCCCAGGCGCTGCAGCTGTTCGAAGAAGTACAGCGCGCGTATTTCGGCCTGGAGCGCATCGTCAGCACGGCGACTGCCCTGCGCCAGTTCGACCAGGGGCAGCTGTCGATCGCCTGCCTGCCCGTGTTTTCCCAATCCCTGCTGCCGCAGGCCTGCAAGCGTTTCGTCGCCGATTTTCCCAAGGTGAGCATCAGTATCACGCCGCAGGAATCGCCGCTGCTGGAGGAGTGGCTGTCGGCGCAGCGCCATGACATTGGCCTGACGGAAGTGGGCAATGCGCCGCCGGGCACCGCGCTCGACACCCTGATGTCCGTCGATGAAGTGTGCGTGCTGCCCGACGGCCATGCGCTGGCCGGCAAGGCCGTGCTGCAGCCGGCCGATTTCGCGGGCCAGCCTTTCATCAGCCTGGCCGCCGTCGACCCCTACCGCCAGCAGATCGATGCGATCTTCGCGCAGGCCGGCGTGGAGCGGCGCATGGCGCTCGACACGCACAGCGCCGCCTCCGTCTGCGCCATGGTGCGCGAAGGCGTGGGCCTGGCCATCGTCAATCCGCTCACGGCGCTGGACTACGCGGGGCAGGGCTTGCAGATCCGCCGCTTTGCCGTGTCCCTGCCGTTCACGGTGAATCTGGTCAAGCCCCTGCACCGGCCCTTGTCGCAGCTGGTGGCCCTGTTCGAGCAGGCGCTGCATGCGCAGGCGGGCGAGGTGAAAAGGCGCTTGCTGCAGCTGTGACGGCGCTTGTGGAGCGGCGGCGGTCAACAGAGTAAAATGGCGTTTTACTTATTCAAGCCTGATTACTTCGATGACCACAAACGCTACTCCCGTCCGTACCCGTTTCGCTCCCAGCCCGACCGGCTATCTGCATCTGGGCGGCGCCCGCACCGCTTTATACAGCTGGGCGTATGCCCGCCACTTCGGCGGCACCTTCGTGCTGCGCATCGAGGACACGGACGTGGAGCGTTCCACGCCGGAAGCCGTGCAAGCCATCATCGAAGGCATGAAGTGGCTGGGCCTGGACCACGACGAAGGCCCGTTCTACCAGATGGCCCGCATGGACCGCTACCGCGAAGTGGTGGCGCAGATGCTGGCCGAAGGCACGGCGTATCACTGCTACTCGTCGCCGGAAGAAGTCGAAGCGATGCGCGAGCGCATGCGCGCCGCCGGCGAAAAGCCACGCTACGACGGCACCTGGCGCCCGGAGCCGGGCAAGACCCTGCCGGCCATCCCTGCCGACCGCAAGCCCGTCGTGCGCTTCAAGAATCCGCTCGATGGCGACGTGACGTGGGACGATGTGGTCAAGGGTACGATCGCGATCTCGAACCGCGAGCTGGACGACCTGGTGATCGCCCGCCCGGACGGCACGCCGACCTATAACTTCTGCGTGGCCGTCGATGACTGGGACATGCAGATCACCCACGTGATCCGCGGCGACGACCACGTCAACAACACCCCGCGCCAGATCAACATCCTGCGCGCCATCGGCGCGCCGCTGCCGCTGTACGGTCACCTGCCGATGATCCTCGGCGCGGACGGCGAGAAGCTGTCGAAGCGCCATGGCGCCGTCAGCGTGATGGATTACCCGGCGCAGGGCTTCCTGCCGGAAGCGATGCTGAACTACCTGGCGCGCCTGGGCTGGAGCCATGGCGACGATGAAGTGTTCTCGACCGAGCAGTTCTGCGAGTGGTTCAACCTGAATCACCTGTCGAAATCGGCGGCCCAGTTCAACAATGAAAAACTGGCCTGGCTGAATAATCACTATATCAAGCAGGCCGACAATGCCCGTCTGGCCGACCTGGCGCGTCCGCAAATGGTCGCCGCCGGCGCCGTCTTCGAAGGCGCGCCTGATCTGGCGCAAGTGCTGGGCATGATGAAAGAGCGCGCCAACACCGTCAATGAGCTGGCTGCCGCCTCGATGCTGTTCTTCCGCGCGCCGCAGCCGGAAGCTGAACTGGCAACGCAGCACATCACGGACGCCATCAAGCCCGTGCTGGCGCAGTTTGCCGAGCGCATCGCCACGGTGGAGTGGAGCAAGGAAGCCGTGGCCGCCATGATCAAGGAAGTGCTGGCCGCCAACGCCATCAAGATGCCGCTGCTGGCCATGCCCTTGCGCCTGATCCTGACGGGCCAGCTGCAGACGCCGGCCATCGACCAGGTGGTCGTGATCTTCGGTCGCGACACCGTGCTGGCGCGCCTGGCAAAGTGGCTGTAATCGCCGCGCTGAATTGAGCGCGTAAACGCAGTGCGGAAACCGCCCCTATGAAAAGTTGCTCATAGACGAAAAAGGGTATTTGCAGAGTGAAACTTCTTTGCTATACTCTTGTTTCTGCACCAACGGGGGTATAGCTCAGCTGGGAGAGCGCTTGCATGGCATGCAAGAGGTCAGCGGTTCGATCCCGCTTACCTCCACCAGCAGCAATGATGTTGCTTGTTGAAGTGGTGCAGATGTTGTTTGGAAGTTCCGCGGTCCCCATCGTCTAGAGGCCTAGGACATCACCCTTTCACGGTGAGTACAGGGGTTCGAATCCCCTTGGGGACGCCAGGTAGTTGTGGTATAGTAGTGGCAGTTGTTTGTACTGATTGTTGTAAGTTCAGGCCAGTTAAAAGACGGGTTCTGGATGGAAAGCAAGTAGTGGAACAAAGTCGCCAAGTGCGGCTTTTATTATTTCTGCGCCCGGGGGGTATAGCTCAGCTGGGAGAGCGCTTGCATGGCATGCAAGAGGTCAGCGGTTCGATCCCGCTTACCTCCACCAACAGCGCAGAAGTAAGGCGGCAAATTGTAGAAGCAAAAATGCAGTACCCAGGTCCCCATCGTCTAGAGGCCTAGGACATCACCCTTTCACGGTGAGTACAGGGGTTCGAATCCCCTTGGGGACGCCAGTTCAGTCTGGTGTTGTAGTCGTAAAGAAGTAGCAGTGTTTCTGCGCCCGGGGGGTATAGCTCAGCTGGGAGAGCGCTTGCATGGCATGCAAGAGGTCAGCGGTTCGATCCCGCTTACCTCCACCAACAGCGCAGAAATCACGTGATAATCAAAGTCGCCTCGGGCGGCTTTTTTTATTTCCGCGACACTTCCCGCCATACCCCTCGGGGGAATATGGCTAAGCTGTTAGCGCGCTTGCATGGCATGCAAGAGGTCAGTGGTTAGCTCCCGCCAACCTCCACCAACAGCGCAGAAGCAGGCAGTAAATAAATCAAAGTCGCCTTGGGCGGCTTTTTTTACGTCTGCGAATTAAGTGCCATACCCCTCTGGGGTGTCGCGTAGGTCGGATTAGCGCAGCGTAATCCGACAGCGCCGTCGGCCTGCATCAACTCCACGTGCATGCTAGGTCGCATATGCGGCTTTTTTTGCGCCAGCTAAAATTGCAATACGCAGTATTTCCATATCCTGCGAGGATCTTCCGCCACATAGGAGGAGCCCCGCAAATAAGATGGAAAATAAAACTCCCGGCAGTTGATTTCGTGAATCGCCCCATGCTATACTTCGCGCACGCTTTTTTGAGGGGCTAAGCAAAGCCTTCAACGAAGAGTCCGCTGAGAGTAAAGCCAGCACAGGTCCCCATCGTCTAGAGGCCTAGGACATCACCCTTTCACGGTGAGTACAGGGGTTCGAATCCCCTTGGGGACGCCAGGATTTAGTTGTAAAGCAAGAGTGCAGTGCTGAACGGGCCTGACAAGTCAGGCTTTTTTTGTTTCTGCCATATTGCTGCAGTACCGGGTCAGGATGCGAAATAATGCATTCAGGACAGATTTCTGTCCCCATCGTCTAGAGGCCTAGGACATCACCCTTTCACGGTGAGTACAGGGGTTCGAATCCCCTTGGGGACGCCAGATTCGCGTAGTAAAAAGGTCGGGATGCAAAGCAGCGCATCCAGGACAGATTTTCTGTCCCCATCGTCTAGAGGCCTAGGACATCACCCTTTCACGGTGAGTACAGGGGTTCGAATCCCCTTGGGGACGCCAGACCGGCTGAATCAGCCAACAAAAAAGCCGCCTGGTAACAGCGCGGCTTTTTTGTTATTGGCCGCCATGCCCACGTTTTTCTCTTCCCGTCGACTATGCCACTACCTACCGATCGCGCACCATCCCTGGCCATCTTCTGCAAAGTCGTCGACAACTACGGCGATATCGGCATTTGCTGGCGCTTGGCGCGGCAGTTGAGCGGCGAGCACGGCGTCGCCGTCACCCTGTGGGTCGATGATTTATCCAGTTTCCGGCGCATCTGCCCCGCCATCGACGTGGCGGCCGAGGCGCAGCAGGCATCCGGCGTCACGGTCCGCCACTGGCGCGGCCAGGATGGCGTGTTTGCGCCCGCCGACGTCGCCGATATCGTCATCGAGTTTTTTGCCTGCGATATTCCGCCCGGCTATATCACCGCCATGGCGCAATGCACGCCGCAGCCCGTGTGGCTGAATCTGGAAGGACTGACGGCGGAAGAGTGGGTCGAGGGTTGCCATGCGCTGACGTCGCCGCGCCACGGCATGATCAAGCATTTCTTCTTTCCCGGTTTTACCGATAAAACGGGTGGCCTGCTGCGCGAAGCGGCGCTGGATGAGAAAAGGCTGGCGTTCCAGGCCGATGCGCCCGCCATGGCGGCCTTCCTCGGGCAATTCGGCGTGACGGCGGCGGAAATGTCCGCCTTGAAGGTATCGCTGTTCTGCTATCCGTCCGCGCCCGTCGCCGAACTGTTCGCGGCTTGGCGGGCGGGTGAGCAAGCTGTGGTATGTCTGGCGCCGGAAGGCGTCGCGTTCGACGCCGTTCAGGCGTTTATAGGCGACGATGCGGCAGTGGCCGGCGCGGCGCGCACGCGCGGCGCGCTCACCGTGCGCGTGCTGCCTTTCGTGCCGCAGGACGATTACGACCGCCTGCTGTGGGCTTGCGACGTCAATTTCGTGCGCGGCGAGGATTCCTTCGTGCGTGCGCAATGGGCGGGCCAGCCGTTTCTCTGGCATATCTATCTGCAGGATGAAAACTTGCATCACGTGAAATTGCGCGCCTTCCTGCGGCGCTATGCTGTCGATGCGGACGGCCCCATCGACAGCCTGGTGCAGGCGGCGCTGGCCTGGAATGGCGCCAGCGCGGACGCCTTGCCGTGGGCGCGGCTGTGGCCCGCATTGCAGGCCGATCTGCCGCGCATCCGGGCGCGCGCGCAGGCCTGGCAGCGGCAGATGCAGGCGCATGGCGATCTGGCAAGTAACTTGCTGGCGTTCGCCGGCGCGACGAGATAGGCGCTTGCCAAAAATTAAGGTAAAATGCTCGGTTATTTCTAACGTATTTTTAACCGATCAAACGCAAGCTTGCGGCGCTGATGGCGCACAGGCGGCAGATGGTCTTCATGCAACCCACTTTTTACGTACATTCCTATGAAACCCGCAAAAGAAATTCGTGTTGGCAATATCATCATGGTCGACAGCAAGCCAATGATCGTGTTGCGTTCTGATGTCAACGGTTCGAGCCGCACGGGCTTCACCTACAAATGGAAGATGAAAAATCTTCTGACGAACACCCCGATGGAAAACGTGTTCCGCGGCGACGACAAGTTCGACGTTGTTGTTCTGGATAAAAAGCCAGTGACGTATTCCTACTTCGCCGACCCGCTGTTCGTTTTCATGGACGCTGAATACAACCAGTACGAAATCGAAGAAGAAAACCTGGGCGAAGCGCTGAACTACCTGAAAGATGGCATGGAATGCGAAGCCATTTTCTACGACGGCAAGGCTATCTCCGTTGAACTGCCTACGACCATCGCCCGTCAAGTGGTGTACTCGGAGCCTGCGGTCAAGGGCAACACGTCGGGCAACGTCCTGAAAGAAGCCAAGATCGAAAACGCCATCGACGCACACCGCCACACCGTACAAGTGCCGCTGTTCGTGGCACAGGACGACGTGATCGAAATCGACACCCGTACCAACGAATACAAGCGTGTCGTACGCAACTGATACGCCCCAGTGCTTGACCATCAAGAAACGCTGCCTTCGGGCGGCGTTTTTTTTTTGCTTGAAAAATAATTCCTTTCAACAACAATTGTGTTGCTAGGACTGCTATGCTATGGCTAGCACATTATTGCGGTAGAAACATTGAAGTTTCCTGGAGATAGCATGCAGCGCAGTCAGATGTTACGCAGTGGTGCGTCCCGGGGCGTGGCGCGCCCCGTATTGGCCCGTGCCACGGCGCCCGCCAGCCCCATGGCCCATCTGCTCGATGCGGGCGTCTTGCCGCAACAGCAGATGATGCAGGCAGGCAAACTCAGTTCGCATGCGCTGACGTCGCAGTACCTGAGGCGCATCCGTTCCCTGTGCAGCACGGGCGCGCGCGCCTATCCCGGCATTGAAATCAATCCCGATGCCTTGAAAATTGCCCTGGAAATGGACCGCGAACGGCAAGTGCACAAGGTGCGCGGCCCCTTGCACGGCATCCCCATCGTCTTGCGCGACAATATCGCCACGGGCGACCGCATGAAGACGCGCACGCAAGCACCCCTGGCCACGCATGCCAGCTGCGATTCCTTTGTGGCGGCGCGCTTGCGCGCGGCCGGCGCCGTCATCATCGGCAAAAGCAATTTGCGCCAGTGGGCCGCCGTCAGCATGCCGCATGCCAGTGCCAGCTGGGCCGGCCTGACTATCCTGGCCGTCGACAGCGCGGCGGACGGCTCCATCGTCGCGCCTGCTTCAAACTGCGGCCTGGTCGCCATCAAGCCCACCGGCAGGACCGCTGGCGGGCAGGGCGGCGAGCCAGCCACGGCTGGGCCGATGGCGCCCAGCGTGCGCGAGGCTGCCTGGCTGCTCGCCGCCCTGACGGGCGAGCGCCTGGCCGATGGCTTGACGCTCGACCTTGCCGGCTTGCACGGGCGTCGCATCGGCGTGGCGCGCCACCTGTTCGGCCTGTGTGCGGGGACCGATGCCGTGATCGGGCAGGCGCTGCTGGTGTTGCGCGCACTGGGCGCGGAACTGGTCGAGACGCCGCCCGCGCCCGGGCCTGGCGGCATCGAAGCGCTGCTGCGTTCGCATACGCTCGATGCGCTCGTGGGCCCCACCTGCCATGGCGTATCGCCGCAGTCCGACTTGCCGCATATCACGGTGCCTGCCGGCATGGTTGGGGGCTTGCCGGTCGGCTTGTCCTTCATCGGCCCTGCCCACGGCGACATGCCGCTCATTGCGATGGCGTATGCCTACGAGCAGGCGACTTTGCACCGGCACACGCCCGCACTGCCATCGAGCATCGCCCTGGCGCTGCGTTGACCATGATTTTTCCTTTTGTTTTCTTTTGATAATCTATGCTTGCAATCTTGCTGCTGACTGCGGCCGCGGCCGCCAACCCGACTCCTTTTGATGCCGCGCAACTGTCCGGCAGCTGGTCCGACAGCGTGAACACGAGCAGTGTGTGCGAAGAAGCGCGGCACTTTACGCGCATGCAGTTGTCTGACGATCATCAGCGGCTGGCGATCTTCAACGACCGCACGTGGAAAAGCAAGCTGGGCGAAACCAACCGCTTTGCCGCGACGGTCGTGGCGGAAACGGAGCGCAGCCTGACTTTGCGCTATGACAATGAAACCCGCGTCAACGACGCTGGCAAGCTGGTGGAATGGCAATTGATCATCGTCGCGCCGGGCGTGTACCGCTGGCGCGAGACGGGCTGGCCGGAAGGCAAGGTCAACGGGGTCGTCGGCATCCGCTGTTCTCCCTGAGGCGCGCGCACCGGCATGCCATTCTGCTATGCTGCCTCCATTACTGAATGCTGTTAGGAGATTGCATGTCCGCACGTTTGCTGTTTCCCCTGTTCCTGGGCGCCGCCGTGGCGCTGGCCGCCATGCCGGCGCAAGCGCGTACGCCCAAACTGTCGCTGATCGAGCAGGCGCAAAGCTGCGATGGCGGCCATACCTGCCCGTATTTCCCCGACGTCTACAAGGCGGACTACGCCTTTCGCAAGGCGTTCAACGTGGGGCTGAAAAAGGCTGGCCTGAAGCGCCAGCGCTGGGTGCCCGATGGCGTGGCCAGTCCGCTCAAGCCGGTCGAGATCGACGGCAAGGCACGCCTGCTGAGCAGCGTCTGCGAACCGCACAATTGCGGCCACCGCTACTCCATTTTGTACGACCCGGTCGCGCGCAGCATGACGGGCGTGTACATGGGCAGCGATGCCAAGGGCGGCTTGCGCACCGTGTATTTCGGCGAGCCCAGCATCGCCGAAGCCGACTTGCTGTACAAGAACTGATGCACGCGCCATTACACATTTCCAGCGAGCGCGGCGAACTGGACGTGCCCATGATCCACCGCTACCTGAGCGAGCAGTCGTACTGGAAGCGTGGCGTGGCGATCGAAACGGTGCGCAAGGGGATTGCCAACGCGCTGTGTTTCGGCGGCTATGCGGATGGCCAGCAAGTGGCGTTCGCCAGGGTCATCACCGACTACACGGATTTTGCCTACCTGCGCGACGTGTTTGTATTGCCGCCATACCAGGGGCGCGGCTATGGCAAGCAGCTGGTGGCCGCCGTGCTCGGCGATGAGCGCTTGCGCGCGGTCACCTGGATGCTGGGGACCGATGATGCGCATGGCCTGTATGCGGGCTTTGGCTTTGCGCCATTGGAGGCGCCACACAAATACATGCGCCGCCCGGCATCATGATAGTTGGTAAAACAATAGTTTATTCCGGGAAAACCATTAATATTGTTGCATGAGATTAATGTTGCATTGATAATGACAGCATGTCATTATTCGCGCTCTGCAGCGTGCAGTGCATTGCTGGTGCTGTGCTTTGCCGTCGCCTCCAGGCGGGGGCAAAGGTGGTGAGCGGTCCGATTGGTCGTCCCTGGCACGTTTTCTCGTCACTTTAAAGGAATACATCATGAAACAATATGGCGCCGAGTTCCTCGGCACGTTCTGGCTGGTACTGGGTGGTTGCGGCAGCGCCGTGCTGGCCGCCGCCTTTCCCGGCCTCGGTATCGGCTTTGCCGGCGTAGCCCTGGCGTTTGGCCTGACGGTGCTGACCATGGCTTACGCCATCGGCCACATCTCGGGCTGCCACCTGAATCCGGCCGTCTCGATCGGCCTGTGGGCGGGCGGCCGCTTTCCTGCCAGTCAACTGTTACCGTACATCATCGCGCAGGTACTGGGCGCCATTGTGGCCGGCGGCGTGCTGTACGTGATCGCCAGCGGCCAGGCCGGTTTCGATGTCAGCAAGGGCTTTGCCTCGAACGGCTTCGGTGCCCATTCGCCGGGCGGCTATTCGATGCTGTCGGCGCTGGTCATTGAAATCGTGCTGACGATGTTCTTCCTGATCGTCATCCTGGGCGCCACCGACAGGCGCGCACCGGCCGGCTTCGCCCCGCTGCCGATCGGCCTGGCACTGACCCTGATCCATCTGATCAGCATCCCCGTGACGAATACCTCGGTCAACCCGGCCCGCAGCACGGGCGTGGCCCTGTACGTGGGCGACTGGGCCACCAGCCAGCTGTGGCTGTTCTGGCTGGCACCGATCATCGGCGCCTTGCTGGGCGCGCTGGCCTACCGTTTGATCGCGGGCGAAAAAGAGTAGGTCGGCTTGGCCCGCAGGGCGTAAGCCGACAATGCCGGCAACGCAGTTTGTCGGCTTACGCGCGGCGTTGCCACGCTAAGCCGACCTACGCGGCGCCCGTCATTGGCGCATTGCCCGGTGCGCAGGCATCGTCGTAGGTCGGCTTGGCCCGCAGGGCGTAAGCCGACAATGCCAACAGTGTAGCTTGTCGGCTTACGCGCGGCTGCGCCACGCTAAGCCGACCTACGCGGCGCGCCACTCGCTCAGGTAATGCTGCGGCGTGCGGCCCAGGATGCGGCGGAACATGGCGCTGAAGGCGCTGGGGCTGGCATAGCCCAGCGCATAGGCGATGGCCGCCACGCCTTCGCCCCGGTCCAGGCGGCAGAATGCTTCGGCCAGGTGGACTTGCTGCAGCCATTGGCGGTAGTGCAAGCCCGTTTCCTTTGGGAATAAGCGGATCAGGGTGCGCGCGCTGGCGCCCGCATCCTGGGCCCATTCCTCGATGCTGCGCCGGCTGCCGGGCGCGTCCATGATGGCCGAGCAGACGGCCACCAGGCGGCGGTCGCGGGGCCAGGGGATGGCGAGGGGCACGGTGTCGGCCGCCGCCAGTTCCGACAGGATCAAATGGGCCAGCCAGTCGCCGCGCCCCGCCAGCGCATATTCGATCGGTTCGGCCAGCAAGGCCAGGATCAGTTCGCGCAGCAGCCGGCTCACTTCCAGCACCTTGCAATCGGCGCCATACGGGGCCGCCACCTGCGCGTCGATGTACACGGTGCGCATGCTCAATTCGCTCAAGATATGGACTTCGTGCACGACGCCCACGGGAATCAGCAGGGCGCGCCGGGGCGGCAATATCCACACGCCATGTTCGGTGGAAACGCGCATCACGCCTTGCGTCGCATACAGCAGCTGCGCCCGCACGTGGCTGTGCGGCGCCGTATAGTCGCCCGCCGCATATTGCCTGGACATGGCCGTCACGGGGCGCGGCACGTGCTGGTAATCGTGCGAGCTCGTGCTGCGGCTGAACGGCACGCCATCGGGGTGGGTCTGGACGGGTGGGTGGGTGTACATGTCGGTCGTTGGCTTGTCGCCTGATTGTCACTTAGTTGTCACTTGAGCGACGATTATTGGAAGTTATCAGTTCAGTGACCATACTATACTGGCTTCTTTGCCGGGCCGCCCGCCGTGCCCGATTATTGCGGATGATACATGCACACAACCACAACTGCCGCGGCATTGGCCAAGTCCGTGCCGGCGGCTCCCTCGCTTCATAGTTCCCAACAACAATCCGGTCTGGCCATGCACATCCTGGGCGCCGTCGCCTTCGTGCACTTGCTCAATGACTTGATCCAGGCATTATTGCCGTCGATTTATCCGATGCTGAAAGCCGAGTTTTCACTCAGTTTTACCCAGGTCGGCCTCATAACCCTGACGTTCCAGTGCACGGCATCGTTGCTGCAGCCCTGGATCGGCTTGTACACGGACCGCCGTCCGCTGCCCTTCCTGCTGCCGGTCGGCATGTGCTTTACCCTGGCCGGAGTGCTGATGCTGTCCGTCGTCACCACCTTCCCGACCTTGCTGCTCGCCGCCGGTCTGATCGGCGTCGGCTCCTCGACCTTCCACCCGGAAGCGTCGCGCGTGGCGCGCATGGCCTCGGGCGGGCGCTACGGCTTTGCCCAGTCTCTGTTCCAGGTGGGCGGCAACGTCGGTTCCGCCCTGGGGCCGCTGCTGGCGGCCGCCGTCATCGTGAACCGGGGGCATGGCAATGTCGCCTGGTTCAGCCTGCTGGCCGTGCTGGCCATCGGCGTGCTGTACAAGGTCAGCCGGTGGTACAGCGGCCACCTGGCCAGCTTCAAGCCGAAGGCGGGCGGCCATGGCCCGAACCTGTCGCGCAACAAGGTGATGGGCGCGCTGGCCGTGCTGGCGCTGCTGGTGTTTTCCAAATACATCTACATGGCCAGCCTGTCGAGCTACTACACGTTTTACCTGATCGACAAATTCCACCTGTCGCTCGGCGATGCCCAGCTCTACCTGTTCCTGTTCCTCGCCGCCGTGGCGGCCGGCACCTTTATGGGCGGCCCCATCGGCGACCGCATCGGCCGCAAGCGCGTGATCTGGATTTCCATCCTGGGCGCCGCGCCGTTCACCCTGCTGCTGCCATATGTCGACCTGTTCTGGACGGCCGTCTTGACGGTGATCATCGGCTTCGTGATTTCTTCCGCCTTTTCCGCCATCGTCGTCTTTGCGCAGGAACTGGTGCCGGGCAAGGTGGGCATGATCGCGGGCATCTTCTTCGGCCTGATGTTCGGCGTCTCCGGCATCGCGGCCGCCGCCATGGGCCACCTGGCTGATATCTCCGGCATCGCCTATGTGTATAAAATCTGCTCCTACCTGCCGCTGCTGGGCATCCTGACGGTGCTGCTGCCGCATATCGAGCAGGCGAAAAAATAAGCGGGTGACGCGGGAGGGCTTGACGGCCCGCCCGCGTACATGCGATATTCGTCCCATGATCACTTTCATCCTCCCTCCAGTTTCTGCATCCGCCGCCGCCGCTGCGCTGTGTCCGTGTACCTGGCTTCGTGAGGATGCGGCCCGGTGCCGTTAAACTTTTTACTCCTCATTCCGATGGCCACAGCGTTGAAAAACCTGTGGCCATTTTCTTTTTCCGCAGCGTTAATGAAAGTCCCGCATGACACTTCATCTGTACGATACCTACGCGCGCAGCCTGCGCCCGTTCGAACCCCTTGCCGCCGGCCACGCGGGCCTGTACGCCTGCGGCCCCACCGTCTACGATTATGCGCACATCGGCAACCTGCGTACCTACCTGTTCGTCGACGGCTTGCGCCGCGCGCTCGCATTCAACGGCTTGCAGGTGCGCCACGTGATGAACATCACGGACGTGGGCCATTTGACGTCGGACGCGGACAGCGGCGATGACAAGATCGAGGCGCGCAGCCGGCGCAGCGGCGAGTCGGCCTGGGATATCGCCGCCGCATTCACGCGCGCGTTTGAAGATGATCTGCGCCAGCTCAATATCCTGCCGCCCACCGTCTGGTGCCGCGCCACGGACCACATCGCGGAACAGATCGCCTTCATCCTCGACCTGGAAGCGAAGGGCTATACCTACCGCACGGACGATGGCATCTATTTCGACACGACGCGCCAGGACGGCTACGGCAAGCTGGCGCGCCTGAAGCGCGACGGCCTGCAGGCGGGGAAAAGGGTGGACCTTGGGGAAAAACGCGATATCTGCGACTTTGCGCTGTGGAAGTTCAGCGGCGTGCCGGGACAGCGGCAGATGGAGTGGGACAGTCCGTGGGGCCTGGGCTTCCCCGGCTGGCACATCGAATGCTCGGCCATGGCGGAAAAGCACCTGGGGACGTATTTCGACATCCATTGCGGCGGCGAAGACCATGTGGCCGTCCACCACAGCAACGAGATCGCGCAGACGGAAGCGCGCCACGGCACGCGCCTGGCCAACTTCTGGCTGCACGGCGCCTTCCTCAAGACCCAGGATGCGAAGATGTCGAAATCCTCGGGCGACTTCCTGCGCCTGCAAAGCCTGGCGGAGCAGGGCGTCGATCCGCTGGCTTACCGCTACCTGTGCCTGGGCGCCCACTACCGCAGCAGCCTCAATTTCACGGATGAAGCCCTGCGCGCCGCCAGCAGCGGCCTGGCGCGCCTGCGCGTGGCCGTGCATGGCCTGGGGGATGCAGGCGGCGAGGCCGATCCCGCATGGCTGGCGCGCTTTGCGGCGCAGATCAACGATGACCTGAATTATCCGCGCGCGCTGGCCGTGGCCTGGGAGCTGCTGAAAAGCGCGCTGCCGGACGCCGTCAAAAAGGCTACCATGGCCCGCTTCGATGCGGCGCTGGGGCTCGATCTGCTGGCCTGGCGGCCGGCGCAGGTGGAAGTGCCGCAGCCGGTGCTGGCGTGGCTGGCGGAACGGGCCAATGCGCGCGCGCAGCGCCAGTGGGCCGAGGCGGACCGCTTGCGCGAACTGGCGCGCGCGGCCGGCTACGACATCGACGATACGCCGCAGGGCCAGCAGGCGCGCGCTTTGTGACACCCTGTGAGCGTGTGGCCGTATCTGCGGCGGCCATGCATAATGGCCGCATGATAAACGCAGGAGATGCCGTGAAGCGTGGTGTGCTGTTGTTGAGTTGCTGTCTTGCCTTTTCGTCCGTGCAGACGGCCAGCGAGTGTCCGGGCTTTCCCGTGCTGGCCACGTCCGGCGAAGCGCTGCTGGCGCAAGTGCGCGCGCTGCCGCCCGTCGGTGTCGACCGCGAACGGCAGGCGTGCGCGCCGGCGACCGTCATCGACTTCGCCTACAGCGGCGGCACCTTGTGCCGCTTTGGCGGCGACGAGGGGACGGCCGATGCCGCGACGGCCGCCGTCACGCGCCTGGCCGATGGCGGGGAACTGGTCGAATACCTGTATCTGTTCCCGTATGCGCCGGCGACGCATGCGCGCCTGCTGGCGCTGCTGGCCGCGCGTTTTGATCAAGTCGACAAGGCGGCCTGGCCGGCCTTCCTGCGGGGTGCCACGCCGGGCAAGGAAACGACGGCCCTGTTCACCCATGGCGGCTACTATATTTCGCTGGGCAAGCCCACGGACGGCGACCCCGCCGCATGGTATTCGAATGTGATCTTTGAAAAGGTGGATAAACCTGCGCTGGGCGTGCGCAAGGTGTGCCGGGAGGGGCGCGATGGCTGAAGCGGACGCCTTTCCGGCGGCCTTGGCCGGCACTGTGGCGCAGCTGCTGCCCGTGCTGGGGAGCGGCCGGGCACACCCGCCATTTGCCGTGCGCCAGGATGGCGAGGCCTTGCTGATCCCGACGCGCACCTACTACGACCGCGAGCGGCTGCTGGCTTGTACGCGGCTGCCCGGCGACGCGGGCGTGCTCGCCCTGTGCCTGGGCACGCGCCACCATGACGGCCATCTGCGCGAAGCGTGTGTCAGGCAGCTGTTGCTGCAGGAGCGGGCGTGGACGGTACCGTTCGTCGTGCACCTGTGCGGCGAATACGTGCTGGAGATTATCGAGGCAATTGGCGCGGCGCTGCCGGCCTGGAATACGGAAGCGCTGGCGCGCTACCTGCGGGAGAACCCAGCGTATGTGGACACGCTGGAGCGGCGCAGCATCAGCTACTGGAGCTGCTATTACCGCCGGGAGTATCCCGTGTGGGAAAACTATCCTGGACGCAGGACCATGGCGGCCCTGCGTACCTTGCAAGGCCTTAGGCCTCGATAAAGCGCATCTTGAAGCTGCGGCCCTTGATGTTGCCGAAGTCGCGGCCCAGGGTATTGCCCGCGTTCAGGCGCTTGAACGCCGCCTCGGCCACCTTGCGGTCGAGCGCCACGTAGGTCATGAACTCGAACACGTTGATCTTGCCCACCTGTTCCTTCGTCAGGCCCGCATCGCCCGTCAGCGCGCCCAGCAAATCGCCCGGACGCAGCTTGTCCTTCTTGCCGCCCATGATGCACAGGGTGACCATCGGCGCCGGCAGCGCCTCCATCCCATCGTCTTCCGCCAGCTCCTTCAGGTCGTGCCATTCGGCGGCGCTGTTCTGGTACTGCTCGATCAGCTTGACCCATTTTTTCTCGTTCGGCGCGCACAGCGACAGGGCCAGGCCCTTCTTGCTGCCGCGGCCCGTGCGGCCGATGCGGTGGATATGCACTTCCGTGTCTTTCGAGACGTCGACGTTGATCACGGCGCCCAGGTCGGAAATATCGAGGCCGCGCGCGGCCACGTCGGTGGCCACCAGCACGGAGCAGCTGCGGTTGGCGAACAGCACGAGGATTTCATCGCGCTCGCGCTGTTCCAGTTCGCCGTACAGGGCCAGCGCGGAAAAGCCTTGCTGGCGCAGTTCCTCGGCCAGTTCGCGGCAATGCACCTTGGTGTTGCAGAAGGCCAAGGTCGATTCCGGCTTGAAGTGTTTTAACAGCTTGCCGACGGCGCTGTTGCGCTCGTCGAAGCCGATCTCATAGAAGCGCTGCTCGATCTTGTCGTTGTCGTGCTGCGCCTCGACCGTCACTTCCAGCGGATTGACGAGGAACGACGCCGTGGCGCGGCGGATGTCTTCCGGATACGTGGCCGAGAACAGCAGGGTCTGGCGGCGCGCCGGGCAGGCGCTGACGATGCCGGCGATTTCCTCGTAAAAGCCCATGTCCGTCATGCGGTCCGCTTCATCGAGCACCAGCGTCTGCACGTGGTTCAGGTTGATGGTGCCGCGACCCAGGTGGTCGCGCAAACGGCCCGGCGTGCCGACGACGATGTGGGCGCCGTGTTCCAGCGAGGCGATCTGCGGGCGCATCGGCGCGCCGCCCGTCAGGGTCAGGATCTTGATGTTGCCGGCCGCGCGCGCCAGGCGGCGCAGCTCATTGGCCACCTGGTCGGCCAGTTCGCGCGTGGGGCACAGCACCAGGCCTTGCACGGCAAACCAGGCCGGATTGAGCTTGTGCAGGATGCCGATGCCGAAGGCGGCCGTCTTGCCGCTGCCCGTTTTCGCTTGCGCGATCAGGTCGCGGCCATCGAGCACGGCCGGCAGGCTTTGCGCCTGGATGGTGGTCATCTCGTGGTAGCCGAGCGAATCCAGGTTGGCCAAAAAGGCGGGCGTCAGCGGCAGGCTGGCAAAAGAATTGGTGGTGTCAGTGGTGGTGTTCATAGGGGCGGAGCCGGTAAAAAGCGGGTGGATGGGCACAGTCTACAGGCGTTTACGCCCTTGTGCGGATGGTGGTGTGGCCACCGGCGGCAAACGGCCGCCGGCGTTGTTACTCAGTCTGCTACTAATTGTCGGGCGCCCAGATGGGCAAGCCGGTGAGATCGAGGCCGGCGTCGCGCGTCCATACGGGCAAGCCCGTGGCATCGGTCGGCTCCAGCAATTCGAGCTGCACCTGCTTCAAGGCCACCTTGCGCGCGCGCGCGCGGCGCTGCGGTTCCGGCGCCGGCTCTGGCGCCTCGAGCGCTGGCGGCGGACCGAAACCGGGCAAGTCGATGGTGGCGTTGTCTTTTTTATCTCTCATTTGATAACCTCTGTCCCTGGCCTGCGAAGGCCAGGGGGCGGGCAGCATGCCGTCCGCCTATGTCCATACGCTTTCACTTCATCCACAAAACAAAAGCCCGGCTACAGGAGTCGGGCTCATTGTGAATATCATCGGCAGGAAAAGCACACCTGCGGATTTAAGTGCGGCACGCAGTGTATCACAGGCGTGCCGCACCGTGTAGGGCTTAACGGAAGCTGAGGGCGCCCGTCAAGTCGCCCGGCGGCAGCGCGCCGCGTGACGCGAAGGCGTCGTTGCGCACTTTCAGGCCTTCGAGCAGCGGCAGGTCGTGCAGGCGCGTGATCAAACGCAGGATCGACGTCGTGTCGTAGAAACTGTGGTCGACGGCGCCTTTTTTCGCGTACGGCGAGACGACGATGGCGGGAATGCGCGTGCCCGGGCCCCAGCGGTCGCCCTTTGGCGGCGCCACGTGGTCCCACCAGCCGCCGTTCTCGTCGAACGTGATCACCACGATCATGTCCTTCCACTGCGGCGATTCCTTCAGATGCTGGATGACGTTGGCCACGTGCTGGTCGCCCGATTCGATGTCCGAATAGCCCGCGTGCAGGTTCAGATTGCCCTGCGGCTTGTAGAAGGTCACGGCCGGCAGCTTGCCCGCCACGGCGGCGGCGAGGAATTTGTTCGAGATCGGGCTGTCGCCCGTGCCGCCGTCGCGCAGGTGTTCGGCGCGCGCCGCCGTGCCGGGCGCGAACTGCTTGAAGTAGTTCAGCGGCTGGTGGTGGAACTGGAAGTTCGGCTTGCTGCCGCCGCCTTTGTGGTCGAGCGCCGCTTGCCAGCCGCCGCCATACCATGCCCAGCTGACGCCCTTGCGCGACAGCAGGTCGCCGATGGTGTCGTAGGTTTGCGGCGGCAGCGTATTCGCGTCGGCCGGGTCGGCGTGCAGCGGGTCGCCGTCGAAGGCGGGGCGGATGTAGCTCGGTTGATACGGCGGCGCCATGGTGTTGACGGCATAGCCGTCCGGCGTGAGGGCGCCGTCGTTCACGTATTTCGGCTTGCCGTCCAGCGCGGAGGCGGGACAGTCGGGCGAGATGGCCAGGCGCACGCCTTGCGGGCCGTCCGACAGTACGGCGATCTTTTTCTTCGCCGCCGTCTCGGCCGCGTTGAAGTATTCGTTGGCGCGGCCTGTGACGAGGAACTGGTGGTTCATGTAGGAGCCGCCGAAGGCCGCCATGAAGAAGTTGTCGCACAGCGTGTACTGCTCGGCGATCTGCCACAGGTTCAGGTTTTTCGACGTTTCGCCGTAGTGGCCCATCACCAGGCCGCCGCTGTCGGCCCACGCGGCAAAGCCGTCGTTCTTGCCGCCGTTGATCTGCATCTGGTTGTTATAGAAGCGGTGCACGAGGTCGCGCGTGATGATGCTCTCGGGCAGGGGCTTGCCGGCTGCGTCGCTCAGTTTGTAGGGCGCGTTGGGCAGGCCGGAAATCTGGTCTTCCTTGATCAGGTAATCGGTGCCGCCGATATTTTGCTGGTTCGGCACCAGGCCGCCCCAGATATTCGGCAGGGTAGCCAGCGGCTTGCCGTCGCGGTCCAGTTGCTGCGCCTGTTCCGCCGTGACGGCGGACAGGGGGGCGCTGGTGCCGGGGAAGTTGGCGAACAGGTTGTTGAAGCTGCGGTTTTCCAGGTAGATCACGACCACGTTCTTGACGTGCGCCTTGAGTTTCGCGTCGAGCGAACCCTTGGCGATGGTCTTCCTGGCTGGCGCGGCGTCGGCCAGCGCCGGCAGGCTGGCGGCCAGGCCGACTGCGGAAGCGGCCTGGAAAATGCGCCGGCGCGAGGGATTGGCGGGTTGGTCGGCCGGATCGGCTGGCAGGGCGGGGGCGAGGTCCTTCACACATTCTCCTTGGGTGTCTCTATGGGCACGGGCGTTGGCGGCAATGGCCGGCAACGCCCGTGAAGCGGGAAAATTGTATCACCGGCCCTGCGCCAGTGCGAAATATTCGGCCTGCCCTAGAACTGGTAGCGCACCTTCAGTGCCACCTTGCGCGCCGGACCATGCATGCCCGAGTACCACCAGTCCGATACGGAAGCCGTGTACTGTTTGTCGAACAGGTTGGCCACGTTCACGGTGGCCGACAGCTTGTCGTTGACGTCGTAGCGCGCCATCAGGCTGGCCACCGAGTACGCCTTCTGTTCCCAGTGCAGGGTACTGTTGATCTGCCACGCGTCGATGTCGGAATACACGCGGCTTTGCCAGTTCACGCCGCCGCCCACCGTCAGGCGATGCAGCTCGCCGGGCAGCCGGTAAGTGGTCCACAGTTTCACCAGGTGGCGCGGGAAGGTGGTCAGGATCGCCTTGCCGGTATTGTTTTCCGTCTGGCTGTAGGACCACGAAGCCGAGATGTTCCAGTCCGGCGTCAGCGCGCCCGTCGCTTCCAGGTCCACGCCCTGGGTCTTGGCGCCCTTGATGGCGCGGTTGGCGGGATTGTTCGTGCCAGGGACGGTGTAGCCGGGGTCCGATTCGGCCAGGTTGCTCTGGCGGATCTGGTACAGCGCGGCGGCCGTGTTCAGGCGGCCATCGAGCCAGCCGCTCTTGATGCCCGCTTCGAAGGTCTTGCCCTCGCGCGGCGCCAGCAGCTTGCCGTAGCGGTCTTGCTGGGCTTGCGGCTGGTAGATGGTGGAATAACTGGCGTAGGCGCTGTGCGTGCCGTCGATGTCGAACACCAGGCCGCCATACGGCGTGAAGACGCGGCTTTCCGCGGCTGGCGACGCGCTGTAAAACGGCACGGTAGGCGCGTCCGAGATGTAGTTCTCGCTGTAGCGCAGCACCTTGGCGCCGGCGATCAGTTTCAGGCGCTCGGACAGGTTGAGGCGCGTGGCGGCATACGCGCTGGCCTGGCGGCGCGTGCTGTCGTAGGTGACGTAGGTAGCGCCAAACGCGGGCGTTGCCAGGCGATTCCAGCGGTACAGGTTGACGTCGCTGCCCTGGATGCTCCAGTCGAAGCGGCCGTCCGTCTTGCTCTGGAATTCGCTGTAGTCCATGCCCAGCACCAGCTCGTGCTGGCGGCCGAAGGCGCTGAACGGCCCGCGCACGTTGACGTCCACGCTGTTGACCTGGAGCTGGTAATCGCGGTAGTCGGCGCTCAGGCCCAGGCCATCGCCCGTGGCCTGGTCGGGGAAGCCGGCGCTCACGTTCATGTAGACGGCGCGCTCCTCCTGCGACGACTGCACGCGGTTGGCCGAGATTTTCAGCTTCCAGTCGTTTGTCAGCGCGTGTTCCAGGGTGACGAAAAGGTCGGTCGAATTGGTGCCGAAGCGATTCGACCTGGCGGCCGGGCTGAAAGAGCGGGGCAGGTCCGTCATGGTGCCATTGCTGTAGAACAGGGGGAAGCCCAGGTAGGAGAGGGAACCGTCCGAGCGCTTGCGCTGGTGCGTCATGCCGGCCGTCAGTTTCGTGTCGTTTGACAAGTCCGCCTCGAGCACGCCGTAGACCACTTTCTTGTCGCGGCTGTAGCCGTCGATGATGCTGTCGCCTTCCTCGTACACGCTCACCAGGCGGCCGCGCACCGTGCGCGCCTCGTTCAGCGGACCCGAGATGTCGGCCATGGCGCGCCGTTCATCGTAGGAGCCCAGCTCGCCCTCGACGGCGGCCTGGAACTGCGCCGTCGGCTTCTTGCGCACCATGTTGATGGCGCCCGAAGCGTCGCCCGCGCCCGTCATCAGGCCCGAGGCGCCGCGCAGCACTTCGATGCGGTCGTACAGCGCCATGTCGGCCAGGCTTTGCGACGGTATCGCATTGAGGCCGAGGTTTTCCGAATGCGTGCTGACGCCGTCGAGCTGATAATTGGTGATCGAGTAGCCGCGCGAAGTAAAGCCCGTGCGCTCGCTGCCCAGCGAAAACAGGGTGACGCCCGGCGTTTGCGCCATCACTTGCGCGATGGTGCTCAAGCCCTGGTCCTGCATGCGCTGCTGCGTGATGACGCTGACCGACTGCGGCGTTTCCCTGATCGACAGGCCCAGCGGCGTGGCCGTGGCGATCGGCAGGGCGGAGACATATGCGCCCGAGCCTTCGGTGGCGTCCTGCTGCGCCTTGACCGATACTTCCGGCATCATCGACAGCGCTTCGCCACCCGCTGCGGCGTCGGCCGCGCGCAGCACGTAGCTGCCATTGGCGCTGCGCTCGGCCTTCAGGCCCGTGCCGCGCAGCACGCCGTTCAGGGCGGCCAGCACGTCGTGGCGTCCCGTGAGCCCCGTGGACGTCTTGCCGCGCGTCTGGTCCGGCGTGAAGCTGAGGATGACCCTGGACTGGCTGGCGACCTGGCGCAGCGCCGCCGCCAGGTCGCCAGCCGGCACCTGGAAGTCGAGGCTGGCCGCTGGCGCTGCCGCGACTTCCTGCGCCAGGGCTGGCGCGGGGATATTCAGCAGCAGGGCCGAACCGATGAAGATGCATTGGATGGCATGCGCCATGCGCTTGATGCGTGGCCGGGACCGGGAAGACATAACTTGGGACATGGTTACCTTGTGGTGTAGTCGTCAAAAAGAACGTTGCCTACACAGGTCACGCGAGAATCGAAAACGGGTACCTTTTTTTGCGCTGGCGTGAAAATACATGTTCAGCGCTGCTGGCGCGCCTCCACCTGCACCCAGTAGCGCGTGCGCAGGCGCACGTCCACCGGCAGGGAATCGGGCAGCGACAGCAGCACGGCGTCCAGGTCGGCCAGCGGGAAGACGCCGGAAATGCGCAGGCCGGCCACCGCGTCGTCGCAGCCCAGCCAGCCGTGACGGTAGCGGCTCAATTCATGCAGGAAGTCGCGCAGCGGCATGGCGTCGGCCAGCAGCAAGCCCTGGCGCCAGGCCCAGATGTCGGGCGAGACGGCGTGCGCGGGCACGGTGCTGCGCGCCGTCATGCCGCCGCCCTGGCCCGCCTGGATCACGAGGCTGGCATGGCCATGGCGCGGCATCAGCCGCACGGCGCCTTCCTCGACGGCGACCTGGGTGCTGCCCTCGTCCTGGCGCACCGAGTAGCGCGTGCCCAGCGCCTGCGCCCGGCCTTGCGCCGTTTCGACGAGGAAGGGGCGGTAAGGCCGGCCCGTTTCGCGGGCGGTGGCGATGAAGGCTTCGCCCCGCACCAGTTGCAGCATCCGCTGCGTGTCCGTGTAGCGGATGTTGACGGCGCTGCCGCTGTTCAGATGCAGGCGGCTGCCGTCCGCCAGGGTCAGCTCGCGGCGTTCGCCCACGCCGGTGGACAGGTCGGCCAGCGCGGCGCGGGCCATGCCGGGCGCATATTCCGAGCGCGCGCCGAACCAGCCGGTGAGACCGATGGCGGAGATCCACGCCAGCAGCCGCAGGCTGCCGCGCCGCGAGACGGAACGCGAGAGGGGACTTTGCAGCAGCGCCTGGCGGCTGGCTGGCCCATCGAGTGCGCGCAAGCCGCCGCTGACGCTTTCGATGTGTTTCCATGCCCGTTCATGATCGGGGTGCGCCTGGCGCCACTGCTGCCAGGCCGTTTTTTCCGCCGGCGTCGTTTCGCCGCTCATCAGGGTGGTCAGCCATTCGGCCGCCTGCATGGCGACGGCCAGGTCGATGGGCTGGCCCTGGGCGTAGACGGTGGCGGCGCGCATGTCAGGGCGCGGCAAAATCGGGCACGGCAAAAAAGCACAGCAGGTTGGCCTTGCTCAGGTATTTTTTGACGGAATGCGTGGTGGTGCCCAGTTCGGCGGCGATCTCGGCGTAGGTCATGCCGTCCAGGTGGGCCAGCAGGAAGGCGGCCCTGGCCTTGGCGGACAGCTGGTCCAGCGCGCGGTCGACCAGTTGCAGCGATTCGAGCAGCATGGACATCGCTTCCGGCGATGGCGCACAGGCTTGCGGCTGGTGCAGCAGGGCGTCGAGGTAGGCCCGTTCGAGTTCTTCGCGCCGGCAGTGGTTGGCCAGCAGGCGCTTGGCGATGGTGGCCAGGAAAGGCCGCGGCTGCGCAATCCCGGCACTGCTGCGCGCGACGAAGATCTTGAGGAAGGTATCCTGCGCCAGGTCGCCCGCCAGCCCCGCATCGTGCAGGCGGCGCTTCAGCCAGTGCAGCAGCCACGAGTGGTGCTCGGCATACAGGGCCTGGAAATCGGACGGCGGGGAAGGGGCGGACGGCATGCGCACAGGATGGGATAGGGTATCTTAATCTAAATGAGAATTGTTCTCATGATAGCGCAGCGGCGCACGCCAGGCAATCGGGAAAACGCGGCGTTGCTGAAATGCGACTGCGCCCCTGGCCGCCTGCGGCAAGGGATTTGCGCCTGCGCACGGCAGATGTAAAAGTTTCCTTGACGCAAGCTTTCATGTGAGAAAATGCGGGCTGTCGATGTGGTGCGGAGCGAAAAATGATGTGGATGGTTGGCGGTGCCCTGGTTCTTTTGGTCGCCAGATTTTTATGGTTGGCCTTTTTTCATCGGGTCAACGCGATGTCGCGCCAGGCGGAATTGATGAACTGGCTCGACATCGGCCGCGTGTCGAATGCCGATGGCGGCAAGGATATTTTGTTGGCGAGAAACGAGCGCGGCGCCAGGATCGACTGGCGCACGGGCGAAGTCTGGCTGATGAATCCGAAGGTAGAGGAGCCGTTTGCCGATTTCCTCGCCGTCGAACGCTGGCTCACTTTGCGCGACATGCCGGCGGCGGACAAGCCGGCGCCAGCCGCTCCCGCGCCAGCGGAGCCGGAACCGGCGCCGGATGCCGGCCCCGTGCGCGATACCTTGCCGGCCTTCCAGCAAAAAGTCGATGCCTGCCTGGCCAAGGCGGAAGGCGGTCAGGAATTGCTGGAAACCAAGCAGGCGTTCGAGGCGGGCAGCGAGCCCTATCTCGAGGCGTCGACGGAATTGAGCAAGACGGCGCTGGAGCTGGAAGTGTCGCCCGCCATGGTGGCCACGTTTCATATCAGCGCCTTTGCCGCCCTGGCCGAAACGGCGGGCGCCGACAAGCTGGAACGGGTGGCGGCCAGCCTGCATGCGGCGGCCAGGCAGATCAGGGCCAGCGTCACCGCGTAACAGCATGGGCCCGGCCCGGAATGAAAAAAACCGCTGAAGCCCTTGCAGGCATCAGCGGTTTTTTATGTATTGGTTGCGGGGACAGGATTTGAACCTGTGACCTTCGGGTTATGAGCCCGACGAGCTGCCAGACTGCTCCACCCCGCAGGCGAATTATAACCGAGTTTGCTGCATTGCGAAAGAGCGCATGGAAATGAAGGATATTTGGCTTGCAGGATGGTCATTGAGATACTGCGCCGCAATGGAAAAAGCCGCTGATTCTCTTGCAAGAATCAGCGGCTTTCCGGTATCTGGTTGCGGGGACAGGATTTGAACCTGTGACCTTCGGGTTATGAGCCCGACGAGCTGCCAGACTGCTCCACCCCGCAGGCGAATTATAGCGGGGTTTGCTGCAATGCGCAATGGCCGGGTTTCAGACCCTCGATTACGCCGCCGCCAGGCGCCACAGCGAGGTGATTTCTTTCGAGCGGGCCGCGTGCAGGCTGTCGGTGGCGTCCTGCGCGCGCGGGTGCGTGGGTTTCACGTCCAGGCGGTCGACGACCTTCAAGCCTGCCTGTTCTATCCATTCGAGCAATTGCGCGCGCGGGCGCAGGCCCAGGTGCTCGGCCAGGTCCGACAGGATCAGCCAGCCTTCGCCGGCAGGTTCCAGGTGAGCGGCCAGGCCGGCGAGGAAGCCGCGCAGCATGCGGCTGTCCGGATCGTAGACGGCGTATTCGATCGGCGAGCTTGGGCGGGCCGGCAACCATGGCGGATTGCACACGACGAGCGGCGCGCGTCCGGCGGGGAACAGGTCGGCCTGCACCACCTCGACCTTGTCGATCAAGTCGAGGCGGGCCAGGTTTTCGCGCGCGCAGGACAGGGCGCGCGGGTCCTGGTCGGTGGCGACGATGCGGGCGACGCCGCGCTGCGCCAGCACGGCGGCCAGCACGCCCGTGCCGGTGCCGATGTCGAAGGCCAGGCTGGCGCGCGCGGGCAGCGGCGCTTCCGCCACCAGGCCCACGTATTCGCCGCGGATGGGCGCGAACACGCCGTAGTGGGGGTGGATGCGCTGGCCCAGGGCCGGCAGTTCCACGCCCGTGCGGCGCCATTCGTGTGCGCCGATCAGGCCCAGCAGCTCGCGCAGCGAGGCGACGAAGGCTTCCTCGCCGCGGCCATACGCTTCATTGCAAGCCAGTTTCACGTCCGGCGCGCGGCGCAGCGGGATCGTGTAATCGGCATCGAACGGCAGCAGCAGCATGGCCAGGGTGCGGGCGCGCTGCGACTGCGCCTGGCGGTGCAGATGGAAGGCTTCCGTGGCCGATGGTTCGGGTTTCGCCAGCTTGGCGGCCTTGGCCTTCTTGCTGGGTTTGTCGTTCTTGTGGTCGGCGCGCCGCGCCAGCGCCTGCAGCAGCTGGCGCGCGTTCTGGAAGTCGCCGCGCCACAGCATGGCCGTGCCTTCGCAGGCCAGGCGGTAAGCCTGGTCGGCCGTCGTGCGGTCGTCGGCGATGACGACGCGCTTGGGCGGCGGCATGCCGCTTTCCGAGCGCCAGCGGGCCGAATGCTCGGCGCCGTTTTCGCTCCAGTGGATCTGCGGATGAACGGTAGGGGAAGAAGTGTCGGACATGGGTTTCAATCGATAGAAGGGGGCGCGCGGCATGGTCGCCTGCGCAGGCCGTCTTCCATTATACGTCGCTGGCCGTGCCGTCAGCGGTGTCCGTGCCATAGGCGAGTGCCAGCGCGCGGGCGCGCGCCTGGTCTTCCGGCGTCGTTTCCACGGCTTTCCTGTCGGCTTTCACGGTTGCGTCCGGCTGCACCAGCTTGAGCAAACGCAAGCTCAGGCTGCCTGCCAGGTCGCCATCCTTGCCGCTGGCGCTGGCGCCGTCGGACGTGCCCTGATAGAGATTGCTTTGCAATTGCTGGCCCAGCAGCTGGAATAGGTCGTGCAGATTGCCGGCGAAGTGCGTGGCGGGCAGCTCCTTGGCGGGCAGGGCGGCGTCATCGGATGATGTGGCTTCCGGCGTTTCACCTTGCGTTTGTTCAAGCACGCCCGCGCTGATGTTCGATTGATATTGCACTTCCACTTCGAAGTCGAAGGTCTGGCCGTCGGCCGTGGTGATCTTGCCCTTGCCGATGAAATGGGCGTTTTCATCGAGGCTGAAGGCGGCCGCGCGGCTGCTGCTGCCTGCGCCCGAGACGCTGACGCCAGCATTGCTGAAGCTGGAACCGGCCTGCAAATCGACGGCATCGAAGGCGACGGTGGCGCCGTCGCCGAACAGCTGGCGCGTCATGTTGTTCAGGAAATCCTGCGCCACGTCGACGGTGGCGTTGCCCAGCGCATCGGTCCGTTGCGACAGCCCCTTGGCCGACAGGTCCAGGCCATTCTTCGACAGGGCCACCACGTCTTGCGCCGTGCGCTGCATCAGGGGCGAAGCGGCCAGGCCGGTGGCGCTGCCGCCCGAGCGGGACGGCCGCTGTCCATCCAGCGTAGTCGAGGCGGGTTGACGGCTGGCAAGGGCGGGAAGCTGGGACATGGTCGGTTCAAATGGGGAGGATATGCGAATTAACGGCAATATCTCCCCATTCTTTAACCATTAGTGGTGGTGCGACCAGCTACCGTCCGCCGATTCCAGGTAAGACTTGACAGCATCGGCCTGGCCCGTGGCGTGGCGCTTGAGTTCGCCGCATGCGCAAATGCCCTGGTATGGCTGGATATGCGAGCAGGCGGAGACTTTTTGCAGGTAGACCTGCATGGATTTGTGACATTTGACGCACTTGAAGGTGAGGCTGCGGGCGGCTTTCATGGGTTTCCTTGAACTGTTGCGGGGCGTAGGCGGTACCTGCGCGAAGGCGGCGATTTTAACGCACTCCGGCCATCGTTACACGTTGTTGCATCTGCGCCACGCGCAGGTCAACTGAATCCGTGCCGTGACGTTGAACGTATATAGGAGGTCGTCTGACCGCCATTGAAGAGGTAGCACCATGGACAAGCATGACAAGGAAAAGCCTGTACAGCCCGCCAAGGAGCTGGTCAGGAAGTGGCTGAAAGCGGAGCTGGAACAGCGCCGGCCCCCGCCCGACCCCGAGCAGATCCGCCGCGAACTGGGCTGGGATATGCTCAGGCTGTGCCGGGAACCGGCCAGCCGTTAGCGACCTAGCGCACCGTCACCACGCTCTTGCCGCCTGAACCGGGCTGGACCAGGATCTTGGTGGCGATGCGCTCCGTCATTTCCTGCACGTGCGAGATGACGCCCACCTTGCGGCCCATCGCTTGCAAGCCGTCGAGCGCATCCATGGCCACGCGCAGGGTTTCTGTGTCCAGGCTGCCGAAGCCCTCGTCGATGAACAGCGACTCCACGCGCACCCGGTTCGAGGACAGCGAGGCCAGGCCCAGTGCCAGGGCCAGCGAGACGAGGAACGATTCGCCGCCCGACAGCGAATGCACGGAGCGCAGCTCGCCGCCCATGTCCTGGTCGCGCACCATCAGGCCCAGCGACGGATTGTTCGGGTTGTCGATGCGTTCGAGCTGATAGCGGCGCGCCAGGTGGTTCAGGTGCGCGTTGGCATAGCCGAGCAGCACTTCCAGGGTGAATTGCTGCGCGTAGTTGCGGAATTTCTTGCCGTCGGCCGAGCCGATCAGTTCATTCAGGCTGGCCCAGCGCCGTTCGATGACGGCTTGCGCCTCGATCTGCGCCAGCATCGCTTGCGCGCCGTGGCGCCGCGCGTCGTCCTGGGCGATCGCCAGGCGCAGCCGGGTTGCTTCCTGGTTGGCCGCCTGGCGTTCCAGCAGCAGCGCGTCGAGCGCGGCCTGCAGCGCCGCCGCGTCCGTTTCCAGTGCATCCGGCGGCTGCTGCACATGCGCTGCCAGCTGCTGCCGGCGTTCTGCCAGCACGGAGACGGCTGCCGTGTGGCGGTCGGCGATCGCTTGCAGGGCGTCGCGTTCGGCGCGCATGGCTTCCGGCGCGATGGCCAGGCGCGCGCGCAAGGCGTCCATGTCGGCGGGCGCATGGGCAGGGTGGGTATCCTGGAACTGGCGCAGCCAGTCGTGCAGGGCGGCGCTGGCGCTGTGTTCCTGTTCATGCAGGGCCGCCAGCCGCTGCGACAGCTGCGCGCATGCTTCGTCCAGACGCGTGCGCTGCTGGCTGGCCGATTGCGCCGCCGTTTGCTGCCGCGCCAGCAGCTCCCTGGCTGCCGCGACGGCGTCTGCCAGCGCGCGCTCGACCTCGGCCACGCTCTGGCCCTGCCATAGCGCGTGGCGCTCCGCCTGCATTGCCGTGCGCTGCTTGTCGGCGGCGGCAAAGACGGCGTGGGCTTCCTGCGCCGCTTGCCGCGCCTTGGCGGCGGCCGGCTGCGCCGCTTCCAGCTGCGCGGCCAGGGTCGCCAGCGCGTGGCCGCAGTGGTCCTGGTCCGCCTGCTGTTTCAGCCATTGCCGGCTGTCCGTGTCTCGCGCCGCGCGGAAGGCGGCCGGACCGGCGCGCCAGCTGTCTTTCCAGTCCTCGGCGCCGTCGGCGTCGGCGAACGCGGCATCGAGCTGCGCCAGCAAGGCGTCGAGCGCGGCGCGCGCCGTCTCGCCCTTGTCGGCGTTGCCCGCTTGCTGCGCCTGCAGCTGCGCCAGCCGCGCTTGCGCATCGGCGACGCTGCTTGTGCAGCGCGCGTGCTCGCTGGACGCCAGTTCATGCGCCGCCTGCGCCTGCTCGCGCCGCGCGCCGGCCTGGCGCAGCGCCGTTTCCTGCTGCGCCAGCGCCTGTAAACCGGCCGCATTGGCCGCCAGCTGCCGCGCGAACCAGTCCGCGCGCTCATTTGCCGGCGGCAGTTCCAATGTGTCCGCATGCGGCTGCCACTGTGCGAGCAAGCTGTCGATGGCGGGCGGCAGGGCCGCCAGTTCGGCATCCGTTTGCGCCTGTTCGCGCGCCGTCGCGGCCAGCGCCGCCTTGTGCGTGGCCAGCCGCTCCAGATTGCCGCGCGCCTGCGTGCGGCAGGCCAGCACTTCATCCTGCAAGCTGGCCAGCATCGCCTGCAAAGGGTGGTTGGTATGATCGGCGTGGCTGTACGGGTGTTCCAGCGCGCCGCAGACGGGGCAGGGCTGCTCGTCCTGCAAGGTGGCCCGCAGCTGCTCGACGCTGGCCGCGCATGCCGCTTCGGCGCCTTTCAAGGATTTTTCCGCCTGCGCCAGGCGCGCTTCCAGCAGCGGCGTTTGCGCCGCTTCCGCCGCCCATGCCGTGTTTTCCGTCTGCGCGGCCTGCGCCAGCTGGGCCGCCCTCGCTTGCCAGTGCGCCAGCGCCTGCTGCTGGCGCGCCAGTTCGCTCCAGGTCTTTTCCGCGCTGGTCAACGTGCGCGCGTGCGTCTCCAGCTGGCCGCGCTGTTCCTGCAGCCCCTGGCCATCGATGGCTTGCACGGCCGCTTGCGCCTCGCGCCTTTCCGCATCGCGCACGGCCAGGGCGGCAGCGGCGCTGGCCAGCGCCGCTTGCGCCGCCTGCGTGGCGTCCGAGGCCTGGCGCAGCTGCTGTCTTGACTCGGCCATGCTGGCGTCGGCCGCATCGGCTTGCGCGGCCGCTTGCCCGGCCTGGGCAAACAATTGATCCCACAACTGCCACGATTGCGCCAGCGCCTGCCATTGCTGGTGCGATGCCAGCCACTGGCGGCCCGTTTCCTGTTCCGCTAGTGCCGCGTGCTGGCGCTGCTGCAGCGCGTGCAGCGCGGCGCGCGCCGCCTCGTCGGTCTGGTCGGCGGCCAGGGCGCCAGCTTGCGCCTGGCGATGCGCGGGCATGTGCGCCGCAATGCCCGCGTCGAGCGCCTTGGCTTGGTCGAGCAGGGGCGCCGCATCGCGCTGCGCCGCTTCCCTGGCAAGCAAGGCCGCTGCCGCCTGCTGCACGGCCTGCGCCAGCTGCGCTTCGCCGGCCACGGCCTGCGCCGCCTGCGCGCGCGACGCTTCCAGCGCGGCGCCCGTGCCGGCGATGTCGTTGGCCAGGCGCGCCACGTCGTCGATCAGGGGCCGCGCCGGCTGCAGCAATTCCCACTGCGCCAGCGCCGCGCGGCGCTCTTCGGCGGCGGTGCGTTCGGCATCGGCGCCGTCCAGCGCTTCCTGCGCGGCCGTCACCTGGCTTTGCAGCTTGTCGGTCTCGTGGTGCCAGCGCTGCTGCAGTTCCAGCACCGCCTTGCGCAGGTCGATGGTTTGCAGGGCGGTTTCGGCCGAGCCGCTTGACGCTTCGGTCTCGCTGCGCTCTTCCGGCGACAGCGGCCGCTGGTCGGCCAGTTTTTCGCCCAGCCGTTCGAGCACCTGCTTTTCCTTTTTCGCCCGCTCGAAGGCGCGCATGGAAATGTCCGTATAGATGCTGCTGCCCGTCAGGGTTTCCAGCAATTCGCCCCGTTCATTGTCTTCCGTCTTGAGGAAGGTGGAGAACTCGTTTTGCGCCAGCAGCACGGCGCGCGTAAACTGGTCGAAGGACAGGCCGATGCGTTTTTCGATTTCGTCCTTGACTTCCGTCTTGGTGCCGCCGAGGGGCTGCAGCGCGGGCAGCTGGTGCAAGCTCATGGCGGTGGCCTGCAGCGCGCCTTCCGCCTTGGTGCGCGAGCGCCGCACGCTCCAGCGCGCGCGGTAGTGACCGCCGTCGTTGCCGACGAAGTCCACCTGCGCGTAGCCGTCCGGCGTGCCCCGGCGCAGCAGGGTGCGCGTATCCTGCGCGCTGACGGTTTCCTTGCCCACGTCGGGCAGGGCGCTGCCCCGGCCCAGCACTTTCAGCAGGCGCGGCGTGGCGTCGTACAGGGCCAGGCACAGGGCGTCGAGCAGGGTGCTCTTGCCCGCGCCCGTGGGGCCGCTGATGGCGAACAGGCCGGAGGACGCCAGCGGTTCCTGCTGGAAGTCGACTTCAAATTCGCCGGCCAGCGAAGCCAGGTTCTTGCCGCTGATTTTGAGGATTTTCATGGTTCTTCTGGTGTGGTCAAGCGCCGGGCAGCAGCAGTTCGGCCAGGGCCGAGAGCAGTTCGGGCGGCGCTTCCTTCGCGTATTTTTGCTGGTACAGGCGGCGGAAGATGTCGTCGGGCTGCAGCTGGCCCAATTGGTCGAGCGTCATGTTTTCGGGGGCGCTGCCGCGCGCCGCGCTCGACGTTTCGATCTTCGCCAGGCGCACGGGCGTGCCGTCCAGCGCTGCCTCGATGCGCGTGCGCAGGCCCGGTTCGGGCGCATCGAGGCGCACGCGCACTTCCAGGAACGGTTGCGCCTCGGTGGGAGCGTCCGGCACGTCGAGGGCCGCCAGCTGTTCCAGCACTTCGTTGATGGGCGCCGGGGCGGCGGGCACGCGCAGCAGGGGCACGGCGCGCGGCACGGCGATGGTGCGTACTTCGCGTAACTGCTCGCCGTCGATATCGAGGCACAGCACCTGGTGGCGGTAGTTCACTTCCGCAAACGATAGCGGTATCGGGCTGCCGCAGTAGCGGATGTGCTCCTGGCCGCCCACGGCCTGCGCCTTGTGCAGATGGCCCAGCGCCGCATACGCGATGGACGTATCGAAAATCCCCGAGGGCAGCATTTCCGTGCCGCCGATGACGATGCGGCGTTCGGAATCGTTCGACATTTCGCCGCCCACCATGTGGCAGTGGCCCATGGCAAGGATGGCTTGCCCGGGCTGGCGGCGCGCCAGGGCCAGGTCCGTCAATTGGCGGTACAGCAGGGCGATGCCGCCCAGGTAGGCGTCCTGGGTGTCGCCGGCCGGCAGTTTCGGCACGTCGCCGGGGCGCAAAAAGGGCACGGCCAGGCACCAGGCCCGCACCTGGCCATCGGCGCCCGTCAAGGGCAGCAGCAGGCGTTCCAGGTCGATATTGCCCGCTGCATCGCGCAGCAGATGGCCGATCACGTGCGTGCCGTGCGCGGCCAGCAGGGGGGCTGGCGCTTCCAGGCGGCCCGCCGAATCGTGGTTGCCGGCGACGACGACCAGCTGCAGCGCGGGCAGGCGCGCGCGCGCCTGCTGCAGGAACACATACAGCTGTTTTTGCGAGGCGGCGGAAGGGTTGGCATTGTCGAACACGTCGCCCGCCACCAGCAGCACGTCGATCTGTTCGGCCACGAGGGTGTCGAGCAGCCAGTCGAGGAAACGCTGGTGCTCGTAGCCCCGCTCAAAATTGTGCAGGGTCTGGCCCAGATGCCAGTCGGAAGTGTGCAGCAGGCGCATGGTGTGGCAAGGGTAGGGAAGACAGGCGCCAATATAGCAGGAATGACAGCGGGCAGACTCGCGCGCTGGGCCAGCGGCCATATCAAGTAGTCAGCGCGCCGGCCCTGTAGGTATTACGCCCATCCTGCTTGGCCTGGTACAGCAGCACGTCGGCCCGCTGCAGCAGCACGGCAGGGGAAATGTCTTCGTCGCGGTAGAAGGCCAGGCCGATGCTGGCGGAAATGCGCACGGTGATGCCGTCGAGTTCGAACGGCTGCCGCATGGCGGCGACGATTTTTTCCGCCAGCACGGCCGCGTCGTCGGGCCGGGCGATCTGTTCCATGATGATGGTGAATTCGTCGCCGCCCAGGCGGGCGACGATGTCGGTGGCGCGCATGGTCTGCGTCAGGCGCTGGGCGAAGGCGCGCAGCAGGGCGTCGCCCGTGCCGTGGCCGTGCGTGTCGTTGACGGGCTTGAAGCGGTCGATATCCATGTACATGACGGCCATCAGGTGCTGTTGCTGGCGGCTGGCGTGCATGGCGTCGCTGAGTTTCTGCTGGAAGCCGGCGCGGTTCGACAAGCCCGTCAGCGCATCGACCTGGGCCAGCTTCAGCAGCCGCTGTTTCTCGCGCTTTTGCACGGTGATATCCTGGCGCATCACGTGAAAACCCACCACCTGCAGCCTGTCTTCGCCGATCTGCGGGATGTAGATCACTTCCATGCAGCGCTCGATGCCCTCCTTGTCGTCTTCTTCCTCGAAGCTCAAGGTTTCGCCGGCCAGCACTCTTTCGATATACGGCGCCACCGTGCGGTAGCGCGCTTCGCCCACCGTGTCGCGCACGCTCTTGCCCAGCGCCTGGCGGCCCGTCAGGCCGAATTCGCGTTCATACGCGATGTTCAGGAAGCGGTAGACCTGGTCGGCGTCGATGTAGGCGATCATTGCCGGCAAGGTGTCGGCGATGGTGCGCAGGCGCGCCTCGCTTTCCAGCAGCGCCACTTCCGATTCGCGCAAGGTGGTGATGTCGTCCAGGCTGCCCACGTAGCCTTCGATGCTGCCGTCGATGAGGATGGGGGCAATTTTGACGGAGACCCAGACCAGCCTGCCGTCGCGCTGCAGGCAGCGCAGGGTGGACTGGAACGGTGCGTGGCTGCGCGTGAGCTGTTCCAGCGCCACGTGCATCAGCGGATAGTCGTCCGGGTGCAGGGCGCTGGTCCAGCCAGCGCCCAGTGCGGCGGCGCGCGGCAGGCCCGTGATGGCTTCGAAGGTGCGGTTGACGTAGGTGCAGCGGCGCTGACGGTCCAGGCGCACCAGCCCGAGCGGCGAGGCGTCGTTGACGGCGGCCAGCTCGGCCTGTTTCTGGCGCAGTTCCAGTTCCTGCTGGCGGCGCTGCGAGATATCCTCGGCGATGCACAGGATATGCTCGACCTGCTGGCGCTCGTCGAACACGGGCACGGAAACCGCGCGCAGGTAGCGCAGGCTGCCATCCGCCAGGCGCAGCGGCTTTTCCGTGTGGTCGATGACGCCCCGCTCGGCCAGGATGGCGCGGTCGTCCTCGGCGTCGTGCAGGCCGAAGTCGGGCGGGAAGGCGGCGCAGTCGGTCTTGCCGATGACGTCGGCGGCCAGGTGGCCCGTGATGTCCTCGGCCGCCTTGTTCCACACTTCCATCCGGCCGAAGTTTTCCGGGCGCGCGCTTTTCACGTACACCAGCACGGGCAAATGGTCGATCAGCGACTGCAGGAAGCTGCGGTTGTCCTGCAGCGCCAGTTCGTCGTGCTTGCGCGCGCTGATGTCGCGCGAGGTGACGGCCACGCCGTCGGCGATCGGCACCACCTGGTGGCGCAGCCAGCGCGTGCCGCCCGAGGCCAGGGTCAGTTCGAATTCATCCTCCAGCGGCTGGCCCGTTTCCATCACCAGCACGAAGCGCTTGAAAAAGCGCTCGCCGCGCAGCAGCGGCACGCGCGGCAGCACGCGCTGGCCCAGCAGTTCGGAGCGCGGCTTGCCCAGCATATCGGCGGCCCGTTCGTTGACGTCGGCGAAGATGAAGTCTTCCACCGGCTTGCCCGGCGCGGGGCGCCAGGCTTTGAGCAGCAGCACGGCATCGAGGCTGGCCTGGTGCGCCGCGCGCAGCAGCGCCTGCGTTTCCTTGGCCTGGCGGATGCTGCGGCGCAGGCGCGCGCTCTGGCGCATCAGCAGGGCCGTAAAGCCGGCGATGAGCACGCTGGCGGCGAGCAGCGCGCCGACATACGCCAGGCGGCGGTGTTCGAAGCGGGCCAGGGCGGTGGCGCGGCTCACGCCCACCACGGCGAGCAGCGGGTAGCGGGACAGTTCGTGGTAGCTGTAGATGCGCGCCGTCGCATCGACGGGCGGCTCGATCAGCAATTCCTCGGGGGCGTGCTGCGGCGGGCCCGGCATGCGGAAGTCGATGCGGTCGCTGAGGATCAATTGTTCGCCGATGCGCCCCACCGTCAGGCCGCTGTCGCGCGCCACGAGCATCAGCGCGCCATGCTCGTCGAGGTTCAGACGGTCGTAATCGTCGACAAAATACGTGGGGTCGACGTGGATGATGATGGCGCCCGCAAAGCGGCCCCGGCCATCGTTCAGGCGGCGCGCCAGGCGGATGGTCCAGTGCTTGCTGCCCGCGTCGAGCATGGGCGTGTCGACCAGGGCCGTGTCGGACGCATTCGCGGCCAGCGCCCTGAAAAATGCCTGCCTGGCCAGGTTTTCCGGCAGATACGCGTTGGCGCTGTCGATCACGTCGCCGCGCGCGTCGACGAGGGCGATCGGCAGTTCCAGCTTCGACGGCAGCACGCTGTCGAGCAAGCCCTGGCGGCGCGTGAATTCATTCAGGCGCAGGGTGCCGTCCGTTTCCTCGTATTTGAGCTTGAACAATTGCGTGGCATGGTCCGTCTGGCGCAGCGTGAAACTGGTATGGTCCGCCAGGGTGCGCGCCAGCGACTGGCTGACGGCCACGGCGTCGCGCACGGCGCTGGCCCGCTCCTGGCCCACCTGGTACAAGACGGCCGCCCACAGCGCCAGCAGCAAGATGAGCGCGGACAGGGGTACCAGGCTGAGACGGTACAGGCGGCGGGCAAGGCGTTGCAGGGGTCTTGTTATCGCTATCACGGGCGCTTGCAGGCTAGGGTCATGGAAAGGTGAAGGGCGGCGTGGCGCGCATCATAGCCGAAATATGCTGACCTGCGCGCTGCCTGCTGCCCTAGCGTCTGTTCGTGGTCTGTCGCTGGCCTTATTTTGCGTTAAATCAAGTACCTGTGGGGCCGCGCACGCTAAAAAAAGCACGCCGGGGGTGGCACGGGCTGGCGCCGTGGCAGAAAAAGTACAATTGCGCCCCCATCCTCATTAAAATGGACGCTTCTTCCTCCCATATCGAAAGTTGTCATGCAGAGTAAAAAGCCCGACGCGGCAAGACTGGACAAGATCGTGGCCGAGGCGCGCCGCGCCGCCGACCAGCGCGAGAGCGGCTACCGCGAGCGCTCGCTGAAGATGTATCCGTGGGTATGCGGCCGCTGCATGCGCGAATTTACGCGTGCCAACGTGCAGCAGCTGACGGTGCACCACCGCGACCATAACCACGACAACAATCCGCCCGATGGCAGCAACTGGGAACTGCTGTGCCTGTATTGCCACGACAATGAGCACTCGCGCTACCTGGAAGCGGACCGTGGCGCCGGCCTGCTGTCGGCCGAGGTGGCGCCCGCCACGCACAATCCGTTTGCCGCGCTGGCCGGCCTGATCAAGAAGAAGGACTGAGCAGACCGCGCCGCCTCCCCATGCGCATCCTGCTGACCGAAGACGACCCGCAGCTGGGCCGCGCCACGCAGATCGGCCTGGAACAGGGCGGCTACGCCGTCGACTGGGTCACGAGCGCCGAACACGCGCACACGGCCGTGCGCCTGCACGACTACGGCTGCATCCTGCTCGACCTGGGCTTGCCGGGGCAGGACGGCATGCAGGCGCTGGGCCTGCTGCGCGATAACGGCTACAGCGGCGCCGTGCTGGTCGTCACGGCGCGCGACCAGGTGGGCGAGCGCATCGCCGGCCTGGACGCGGGCGCCGACGACTTTATCGTCAAACCGTTCGACCTCGACGAACTGGCCGCGCGCATCCGCAGCGCCTGCCGCCGCGCCGCGGGCCGCCTGCGCGAGCACCTCGTGCACGGCGACCTGGCGCTCGATATCGCGGACCGTCAGGTGACGCAAGGGGGCGTGCCCGTGACGTTGACGGTGAAGGAATTCCGCATCCTGCAGCTGCTGCTGGAACATGGCGGCCGGGTGCTGAGCCGGGAACAGCTGGAAAAGAACCTGTACAGCTGGGGCGATGAAGTGGAAAGCAATGCCGTGCAAGTGCATATCCACCACCTGCGCAAGAAGCTGGGGCGGGACTTGATACGCACCGTGCATGCGGTCGGCTATTGCATCGACAAGCCCAAAGCGGCCTGACGAAAAAAAGGCGGCCGGGAGGCCGCCCCCTTGATCAGAAATCGACGGTGGCCGACAGCCACAGGCGGCGGCCGTCCAGGCTGTTGACGTAGCGGTTGGCGTAATTCAATGCCGGTGCGCGGTAGGGCTGGTAGTCGATGAAGTCCTTGTTGAGCAGGTTGTACACGGCCGCGTTCAGGGTCACGCGCTGGTTCAGCTGGTAGCTGCTGCCCAGGTGCAGCATGGTGTAGCCCTTGTAGTCGCCCAGCGCGGCCTTGGCGGCGCGCGTGGCGGCCGAGGTGCCCGGATCGCGGAAGCGCTCGCTGCGGTATTCGGCGCGCAGCCAGCCGTTCCATGCGCGCGAGATATCCCACGACAGGCGCGCGTTGACGGCGTGTTTGGGCGTGTCGCTCAGGGGCTTGCCCGCGTTGCTGCCGCTCTTCTGCTCGCTTTCCGTGTACGTGTAGTTGGCGCTGGCCGACAAGGTCTTGCCCAGCGGGAAGCGCGTGTTCAGCTCGACGCCGCGCGTGACGGCCTCGTCCACGTTGACGGACTGGCCAAACGCATCGACGTTGGGCCAGTTGCCGAAGCTGACGCAGCCGGGACGGTTCGGCGATGGACGGTAGCTGCAGTTGACGAGGCCCGTGCCCGTCGTGATCTTGTCCTTGAATGCGTTGTTGAACAGAGAGCCGCTGGCGGTCCAGCCGGCCAGATTGTCGAAGTACGCGCCGATTTCCGTCGTCGTGCTCGTTTCCGGCTTCAGGTCCGGGCTGCCGACGAGCGGGATCGTGCCCTGGCCGCCGAAACCGTTGATGCCTGGCGACAGCTGCTCCACGCGCGGCGTCTTGTAGCCCTTGCTGACGCCGCCCTTGACGGTCCAGCTCGGCGTCGCGTTCCATACGGCATACGCGCGGGGGCTGGTCTGGCCGCCGAAGATGCTGTGGTCGTCATAGCGGGCGCCGAAGGTCAGCGCGAGATGCTCCAGTACTTGCCATTCGTCTTCCGCGAACAGGGCTTTTTGCGTGAACTCGAATTTGCTCGGCGCCACGCCGTCCGTCATGTCCGCCTTCCACCATTGCGCGCCGACGGTGGCCATGTGCTTGCCCAAAGGCATGACCAGCTTGGTGTCGAACACCTGGCTTTCCACTTCCAGGGTGCGCGCGCTGCCGGCGACGGCGCCCGGCGTGCCCGGCGGAATCGTGCGGCCCAGGGTTTCCGTCTTGTTCACCATGTAGCTGCTGTCGAGCGTGCCGAAGCCGAAGCGGCCCGTGTGCGACAGGGTCCACTGGTCGCGCTGGTATTTCTGTTCCGGGCCGTAGCCGCCCTGCAAGCCTACGGTGCCCAGCTGCTGTTTCGAGTTGTCGTAGGTCTGGCGGCCCGCGTCCGCGTCGAGGATGACGGTGTGGTGGCGGTTCGGCGTATAGGCCAGGCGCGCGCCGAAGTTGTCGATGTCCGCGCGCACGGGATTGGCGCCCATGTTCGGGGTGACTTGCGCACCGGCCACGTTGCTGTAGCGGATAGCGGCCGCGTCGCGGCGCTGCTTGCTGCCGCGCAGGGACAAGCCCAGCAGGTCGGTAGCGATGGGGCCGCTCAGGTAGAAGCGGCCGCTTTTCACGTCGCCGAAGTCCGATTCCTGCTGCGCCGTGTAGTCGGCCGAGACGGAACCCATCCACTGCTTGCCCACCTTGCGCGTGATGATGTTGATCACGCCGCCCATGGCGTCCGAGCCGTACAGGGTCGACATGGGGCCGCGGATGATCTCGATGCGTTCGATGGCCGCCAGCGGCGGCATGAAGCTCGTCTGCGTGCCGCCGAAACCGTTCGGCGTGACGTTGCCGGCCGCATTCTGGCGGCGTCCGTCGATCAGCACCAGGGTGTAGTCGCTGGGCATGCCGCGGATGCTGATGTTCATGCCGCCCGTCTTGTCGCCCGCCGCGCCCACGTCGATGCCTTCCACGCTTTCCAGCGCCTGCGTCAGGTTGCCGAAGCGTTCCTTCGACAGTTCCTCGCGCGTGAGCACGGTGATCGACGCGGGCGCCTGCTTGATATCCTGTTCGAACCCGGAGGCGGAGACCACCACTTCCGGCATGCTGGCCGGCGTGCCCGTCTGGGCGTGAGCCGGCAGGCAGGACAGGGCGGCCAGAGCCAGGGCCAGTGTGGTGGGGCGCGGCAGGCGCGCGCGGCGGGGGCTGTTGGACATGCAAACTCCTGAAGGGTGAATGAATAATTGCGCTGTATTGGCAAGGGAATGGGAATCATGAAGGCAATAAGAATCATTTACAATTGCGGCCATGGCTACCCAGAAAATATTTCGCTCCGGATCTTGCGCAGAAGTTCTTAAGAGATTCTTAACGGCCGGCGGCGGCGTCACAAGATGGTCGCTGCGGCGCACCCTGCTGACGGTCCTGCTGGGCCTGACCCTGGCCTTGTGGGTGGGCAGCGCCGCCATCGTGTACGTGGAAGCGCGCCGCGAAAGCCAGGAATTGTTCGACCAGTCGCTGACCGAGACGGGGCATTTGCTGCTGTCGCTGGTGGAAAAGGACGTGCGCGAACACGGCTTGACGGGGCCCATCGACCTGCCGTTGCGCGGCCAGCACAATCCCCACCAGTATTTGCTGTTCAAGGTGCGCGACGCGCGGCAGCGCGTCTTGTACCGCAATGACGCGGCGTCCGACATCGCCCTGTCGCGCAGTGCGCCCGATGGTCTGTCGTGGACCACGATAGGCGGCCAGCGCTGGCGTCTGTTCTCGCTGTGGGACACGCAGCGCACTTTGCAACTGCTGGTGGCCGAGCCGACCAGTCACCGCGACGACATCAGCCGCGGCTTCTTTTACCGCATCGCGCTGTTCGGCCTGCTGCTGGTGGCGCTGGCCACCCTCGCCATCTGGTGGAGCATCCACCGCGTGTTTCGCGTGCTGCAGGCGTCGGCCGATGAAGTCTCGGCGCGCACGCCCGATGAACTGGCCGACGTCAGGCTGGCGGGCGCACCGGACGAACTGCATCCGCTGCTGCTGGAAATTAACCGCTTGTTCGGCAGGGTGCGGCACAGCCGCGACAACGAGCAGCGCTTCACGGCCGATGCTGCGCACGAACTGCGCACGCCGCTGGCCGCCATCAAGACGAATCTGCAAGTGCTGCAGCGGGCCCGCAGCGCGGACGAGCGCGAGGAATTCATCACCGCCCTGGGCGCCAGCGTGGAGCGCGCCACGCGCCTCGTCAACCAGCTGCTGGCGCTGGCGCAGCTCGATCCGCAGGCGCAAGGCCAGGTGGCGCTGGCGCCGGGCGATCTGGCGCACCTGCTGGCGCAGCAGGCGGCCCAGTGGCAGGCGCTGGCCGCGCCGTACCGGCTGTCGCTGAGCGTGAGCATGGCGCCGGCGCCGTGCGCGCTGCATGCGGACAGCCTGCAGATGCTGCTGCGTAACCTGGTCGAGAATGCGCTGCGCTACACGCCGTCGCCGGGCGCCGTCGAGATCAGCTGCGGCGTGGAAGCGGGGCGCAGCTACCTGCGCGTGGCCGATACGGGGCCGGGCATCGCCGAAGAACTGCATGAGCGCGCGTTCGAGCGTTTTGTGCGCCTGGTGCAGGTGGAAAGTGCGACGCAGCTGCCCGGCAGCGGGCTGGGGCTGTCCATCGTGCGGCGCATCGCCGAGCGGCATGGCGCGGCCATCGTGCTGGGCGCCGGCCTGCAGGGCAGGGGGCTGGCGGTGACGCTGGTGTTTCCCGCCGCGTAGCGTGGCTGCCGGCTGCGCGATCCGATAGCGATAAAACGCACAAGGCGCGTCCGGAATGCGGTATCTTTCTGTTATGCACAGCCCACACCAACCCATTCCTCCCGACCTCTCCCCGCTATCGCTGGCCGCCGCGCGCGCCTTGCACCTGGCCGCGCAGGGCTTGCTGCAGACGCGGCGTAAAAAAGCCGTGAAGGCCGACGTGCTGGCCGCCATCCGCCAGATGGGCGTGCTGCAGATCGACACCATCCACGTGGTGGCGCGCAGCCCCTACCTGGTGTTGTGGAGCCGGCTGGGCGACTATCCGCAGCCGTGGCTGGAGCAATTGCTGGCCGAGGGCGCGCTGTTCGAATACTGGGCCCATGAAGCCTGCTTCGTGCCCATCGAGGACTATGGCTTGTACCGTCACCGCATGCTGGATCCCGCCGCCATGGGCTGGAAGTATTCCGTCAAATGGATGGCCGAGCAGGGGGATGCCGTCGCTGCGGTGCTCGAGCATATCCGCGCCAACGGCGCCGCGCGCTCGGCGGACTTCGAGCGCACGGATGGCCAGGCGGGCGGCTGGTGGAGCTGGAAGCCGGAAAAGCGTTCGCTCGAAGTGCTGTTTACGTCGGGCGTGCTGATGATCGCCAAGCGGCATCAGTTCCAGCGCTATTACGACCTCGCCGAACGCATTTTGCCGGGCTGGCACGACGGCTTGCTGCCGCCCGAGGACGAGGTGCGCCGCCACCTGCTGCTGGCCAGCGTGAAGGCGCTGGGCCTGGCGCGGGCCAGCTGGATCAGCGACTACTTCCGCACCAAACAGTCGCGCGCCAGCCTGGCGCATGATCTGCAGGCGCTGGTGGATGAGGGCGCGCTGCTGCGCTGCGCGGTGGCCGGCTGGGAGGATGACGTCTACGTGCATGCCGAGCATGGGGAGTTGCTGCGCGCGGCGGCCGCCGGCAAGCTGGCGCCCACCTTGACGACGATCCTGTCGCCGTTCGATCCCGTCGTCTGGGACCGTCGCCGCGCGCTGGAACTGTTCGGTTTCGACTACCGGCTCGAGTGCTACACGCCGGCCGAGAAGCGCCGCTATGGCTATTTCACGCTGCCTATCCTGCGCCGCGGCGCGCTGGTGGGACGCCTGGACGCCAAGGCGCACCGCGCGCAGGGGCGCTTCGAGATCAAGTCGCTGGCGCTGGAAGACGGCGTGCGCCTCAGCCCCCGCCTGGTGCAGGACGTGGCCGGCGCCGTGCGGCGCCTGGCGCTCTGGCATGCCTGTCCGCAGATTGACATCGCGCAGGCGCAGCCGGCAGCCTTCGGCGCGCAGCTGGCCGAGGCCCTGCGGGATGGCGGCCAAGGGGAAAGGCGGGCCGCATGATGCTGCCGCAGGCTCCGCCCGAACTGCTCGACGCCGACGGCCAGCCCCGTTTCGGCCGCTACACGGGGCAATTGGACGCCTTCGACTGGGCCGCGCTGGCGCCGCCGCACGCGCGCGGCGCCCTCTGGCGGTTGTTCCACCACAAGCGCTGGCATTACGTGGCCCTGTCGACGCCGGCCGTCTTCTGCGGCGTGGCCATCGTCGACCTGGGCTGGACCAGCACGGCGTTCGCGTATGCCTTCGACCGCCACAAGGGCAAGATCGTGGCGAGCTTTTCGCAGGATGGCGTCCCCGGCCTGTGCGCCACGGTGGCGCCGCATGCGGGCGCCTCCAGCCGTTTCCGCTTCCTCTCGCAAGCGATCTCCATCGAGGCGCAGCCGCAGCAGCGCTACCGTGTGCGGCTCGCGTGCGGCCACTTCGGCATCGACGCGGAATGCGGCCCGCCCGTGGCGCCCACCCTGCTGGCCGTGGGACCCGTGGGCGAGGGCGGCAGCGTGCATGCGACGCAAAAATCGGGCGGCCTGCCCTTGTGGGGCAGCGTGCGCTGCGGCGCCGTCGGCTACAGCCTGGACGACGGCGTGGCCAGCTTCGATTATTCGAACGGCTTGCTGGCGCGCGAGACGGAATGGCGCTGGGCCTCCGCGCACAGCCTGGATCTGGGTTTCAACCTGCAGGCCGGCTATTTCGGCGCGCATGAAAACGCGCTGTGGCTCGATGGCCAGCTGTATCCGCTGGGCCGCGCGCATTTCGACTTCAATCCCGACAACCCGCTGGCGCCGTGGCACGTATGGACGGACGACGATCTGCTGGACCTGCACTTCAAGCCGGAAGGAGCGCGGCGCGAGGATAAAAACCTGTGGATCGCCGCCAGCCGCTACATCCAGCCCATCGGCACCTTCAGCGGCTGGGTGCGCACCAGCGCGGACTCGCCCAAGCGCATCGTGGCGCAGCTGGCGGGCGTGACGGAAAGCCACCGCTCGCGCTGGTAGGCGCGAGCGGGTTTTTCGTGAAACGCTACGCAAAGTCAAATTTTTTTGGCAACGCATCCGATACACTGGGGCGTAGTCGCTTCGGCAATCCCGCTCCGGCAATCCATGAGGCCAGAACATGAGTATCCGTAATCTCGACAAGCTGTTCAAGCCGGCCTCGGTGGCCCTGATCGGCGCCACGGCGCGCGAGCGCAAGCTGGGCGCCATCGCCCTGTACAACCTGCTGGGCGGGGGATATCAAGGCGACATTTGGCCCGTCAACCCCAAGTACGACGAGCTGATGGGCCTGAAATGCTACCGCAAGCTGGCGCACCTGCCCAAGGCGCCGGACCTGGCCATCATCTGCACGCCGCCCGCCACCATCACGGCGCTGATCCGCGAACTGGGCGCGCTGGGCACGCGCGCCGCCATCGTCATGACGTCGGGCCTCGATCCCGTGCGCGAGCAGTCGCTGCGCCTGGCCATGCTGAAGGCGGCCAAGCCGCATTTGCTGCGCATCCTGGGTCCCAACAGCATGGGACTGCTGGTGCCCAAACTGGGCTTGAACGCCAGCTTCGCCCACGTCGGTGCGACGAGCGGCAAGATCGCCTTCGTGTCGCAGTCGGGCGCGCTGGTGTCGGGCGTGCTCGACTGGGCCAATGCGCATGGCGTGGGCTTTTCCAAGTTCATTTCGCTGGGCGCCAGCTACGATATCGATTTCGGCGACCTGCTCGACTACCTGGCCGGCGACGTCGACACGGCTGCCATCCTGCTGTACATGGAAGACATCCAGGCGGCGCGAAAATTCATGTCTGCGGCGCGGGCGGCCGCGCGCAGCAAGCCCGTCATCGTGCTGAAGGCGGGGCGCGAGGCGGAAGGCGCGGCCATGGCGGCCTGGCATACGGGCGCGCTGGCCGGCTCCGACGCCGTCTACGACGCGGCCATCCGCCGCGCCGGCATGCTGCGCGTGTATTCGGCCGAAGAACTGTTCGACGCCGTGGAAACGCTCACGCACATTCGCGCGCAGCGCGGCGAGCGCCTGGCGATCCTGTGCAACGGCGGCGGCCTGGGCGTGATGGCCACCGATGCGCTGGTGGGCAGCGGCGGCAAGCTGGCCGAACTGTCGCCGGACACCGTGATCGCGCTGGAAAAGGCGCTGCCGCGGGGCTGGTCGCACGACAACCCCGTCGGCTTGCCCGGCGACGCGGCCGTGCAGCGCTATGCCGACGCCATCAAGCCCCTGCTCGACGAGCCGCAGGCGGACGCCTTGCTGCTGCTGCACGCGCCCACGGCCATGGTCTCTTCGATCGACATCGCCGAAGCCGTCACGCCGCTGATCAAGGCCACCTCGCGCACGGTGCTGTCGTGCCTGTTGGGCGGCACCACCGTGGCGCCCGCGCGCCAGGTCTTCAATCGCGCCGGCATTCCCACCTACGACACGCCGGAAAAAGCCGTGCATGGCTTCATGCAGATCGTGCAGTACCGGCGCAACCAGGAAACCCTGATGCAGGTGCCGGCGCAGCTGCCCATGTCGGCCACGCCGCGCCGCGCGCGCGTGCGCGAAATCGTCGCCGCCGCGCTGGCGGCCGGCCAGACGGTGCTCGGCGAATGCCGCTCGAAGGAGATTCTGGCCGCCTACGGCATTCCCGTCGCCACCACGCGCATGGCGGCCGACGTGGAAGAGGCGCTGGCCGTGGCGGCGGACATCGGCTATCCCGTCGCGCTGAAGATCCATTCGCCCGACATCGCCCACAAATCCGACGTGGGCGGCGTGGCGCTCGACCTCGACACGCCCGACATCCTGCGCACGGCCGCCGCCGCCATGCTCAAGCGCGTGCGCCGCATGCGGCCCGACGCGCTGATCGACGGTTTTACGGTGCAGCAGATGGCGCGCCGGCCGCAATCGCATGAATTGATCGTCGGCGTCACGACGGACGCCGCCTTCGGCCCCGTGATCCTGGTGGGGCAGGGCGGCATCGCCGTGGAAGTGACGGCCGACCATGCGATCGGCCTGCCGCCGCTGAACATGGTGCTGGCGCGCGACATGCTGGCGCGCACGCGCGTGTCGAAGCTGCTGGCCGGCTACCGCAGCCAGCCGCCGGCCGATATCGACGCCATCTGCTACACGCTGATCCAGGTGGCCGAATTGGTGGCCGACATCGGCGAGCTGGCCGAACTCGACATCAATCCACTGGTGGCCGACGCGGACGGCGTGATCGCCCTCGACGCGCGCATCCGCCTGCAGCCGGGCCAGCAGCGCGACCGCCTGGCCATCCGCCCGTATCCGCAGGAACTGGAAGAGCAGGTGACGTGGATGGATCAATCGATCCTGCTGCGCCCCATCCGCCCCGAGGATGCGCCGCAGCACATGGATCTGTTCCACGCGCTGGACCCGGACGACGTGCGCCTGCGCTTTTTTACCTCCATGCGCGAGCTGCCCGTGTCGCAGCTGGCGCGCCTGACGCAGATCGATTACGACCGCGCCATGGCCTTCATCGCCACGCACACGGGGCCGGACGGCAAGCCGGAAACCCTGGGCGTGGTGCGCGCCGTGGCCGACCCGGACAATATCCACGCCGATTTCGCCATCGCCGTGCGCTCGGCCCTGAAGGGCAAGGGCCTGGGCCACATCCTGTTCGAAAAGCTGGTCGACTATTTCCGAAGCCGGGGCACGGAAGCACTGGTGGGCGAGGCGATGGCGCGCAACAAGGGCATGCAGCGGCTGGTGAAAAGCTTTGGCGGCGAAGTCACGCCATCGGAAGAGCCTGGCGTCGTCAACCTGCATATCGGCCTGCGCGCGCCGTAAAAGAAAGCGCGGCTGGTCCGCTGCGGGTTTGTGCAGGATCAAACCCATCCCTGTCGGTAGTCTTTACACTTTCACTTCCAGGATCAGACATCCAGCGCGTTTTCGGGAGTGAGTGCATGCTTACGGCAACATACATATTGGTTTCCCTGTCGGTGGAACAGGCCAGCATCCGCATCAGCCTGCTGGCTTTTCAGAAGTACATGCATGTGCAGTTGCGCCAGCAGAGCAGGCTCAGCCTGGCGCAGCTGCAGTACGCGGGCGACTGGCTGAACCGGCTGTACCAGGGCGGCTACTGGCGCAAGGTGGAAATGTATCTGGTGCCCGCCATCCGCCAGGCCGCGCCGCATGCGGACGGCTTGCTCGACGAAATCAATGGCTTGAACCACGTGGCGCTGGAAAGCATCAATATGGTGCAGCAGGGCGCGGGCGCCGCCATCGACCATTCCGAATTGCAGGCCGGGCAGCTGTGTGCGGCCATCGACGCCTTTTGCGCGGCCTTGCTGCAGCGTCTGGAAAAAGAAGAGCGCGAACTGTTCGCGCTGGCGCGCAAGGTCATCGTGGGCGAAGCGTGGTTTGCCATCGCCTACCAGTTCCTCGCCTACGATGCGCGCGCACAGGAGGCGCGCCGCGGCAAGGCGCAGGTGCTGCCCTTTGTCTTGCCGGCGCCTTTGCCGACATCCTTGCCGACGCCGGGCGCGCCTGCCACCGACGGGGAAAACGCCGAGGCCGGCGGCGCAGCGGCGCAGCGCGCACCGTCACCGCCGCTGCGCGCGCAGGCTTGAACGGGTAGCGAGCGCACACCCCGGCAGGCCCGCCTGTGCCAGGGTGGTTTTATTGCCGGGCACATGGCGCCGTCATAGGGAAAATATTCATTTTAGTCATTTGATAACTTGTTCAGCCCTGTCCGATGCAATACCCCGGGCTTTGTTATGATGGTGGTTTTGATCCACGCGAAACCCGTCATGTTCGAATTTCTCTTCAAGCGTTCTGCCAGCAAGACTGCCGTCCCCGATCCTGTCGTGGCAGAACAGGCCGCCGCCTCGGCGCAGAGCGCATCGCGCCGCGCCGAACAGGTTGCGCGTGCCCATGCCGTGGCGGGCGACGAAGCCGCCGCCTGTGAATTCATCCTGTCCAGCGAATTTGCCGATGCCCGCCTGATCGCGGCCGAACACGTCCATAGCTTGCCCCTGCTGGAAAAAGTCCACCACGCCATGCGCAATACGGACCGCCGCGTTGCCAAGCTGATGCAGGGCCGCATCGACCTGATCCGCCATCAGGCCGCCGAGACGCAACGCGCGCAGGCCAGCATCGAGACGGCCCAGCGCCTGTTGAACGATGAAAAGCTGAGCCCGAACCAGGTAGCCGAGCTGGACCGCCAATGGCAAGTCATCAAGGCCACGCCCGAACTGGAGAGCGCCTTTGCCGCCGCGCGCGCCGCGCTGGCCGCCCGCCTGGAAGCGCAGGTGGTGCTGCAGCGCGCCGTGATCGATGCCGTGGGTGCCATGCGCGCGCTGGCCAGCAATGGCCAGTCCGCCAGCGACTTGGCGCAGGCGCTGGCCCGCCTGGACGCGGAACATGCGCAGCATGCGCAATCGCCCGAGCGCGCTTCCTTGCCGAAACACCTGGAGAGCGATTTCATCCAGGCGCGCGAACAGGCGCAGTCCGCCTTGCAGGCGCTGCAGCAGCACCAGGCCGTGTTTGACGCGCGCCAGGCTGCGCTGGCCGAATGGCAGGCGCAGGACGCCGCCACCCTGGACGCCGATGTGTTGAAACGCACGTGGCAAGCCTTGCCGCGCCTGCCAGAATCGAGTTTGTCCGACAGCCTGCAGCAGCAATTTGCGGCCCTGCTGGCCAGTGCCCCAGCGCCTGTCGTTCCTGCTGCAGACGTGGATGCGCCAGCGCATGCGGAACCGGCGCCGCGCAAGCCGCGCCAGGAACACGCGCCCGTGTCGAAGGAAGCGACGGAGCAGTTCTTCAAGACCCTCGATGCCATGGAAGCGGCCTTGCAGGAAGGCTTGCTGCACGTGGCGTCCGAGCATGACAAGACCTTGCGCGATAGCAAGCATGGCCGCTTGACGCCGGCCCAGTCCGACCGCCTGGCCCATGTGCGCGCGCAATTCAAGCAATTGGCCGACTGGGCGCGCTGGGGCGGCAACGTGTCGCGCGAGGAACTGGTCAAGGCGGGCGAAGAATTGCCGGCGCAGCAATTGCCAATGGCCGAGCTGGCCAAGAAAGTGGGCAGCCTGCGCGAGCGCTGGAAGTCGCTCGACACCTTGTCCGGCCCCGCGCCGAAATCCCTGTGGGAGCGTTTCGACGCCGCCTGCAGCGTGGCGTACGCGCCGGCGGCCCAGCATTTCAAGCAACTGGCCGAAGAGCGCCACGGCAATGCGGCCAAGGCCCAGGAACTGATCGCGGAAACGGCGGCCCTGGCGGCCGAAGAGAGTACCGACTGGAAACATGTCGCTTCCGCCTCGCAGCGCTTGCGCCAGGCGTGGACGCGCCTGGGCACCATCGACCGCAAGGAAAAGAAACGCCTGGATACGGAATTCGGCGCCGCGCTGGACGCCCTGTCGAAGCCGCTCGATACGCAGCGCCAGATCGAGACGGCGCGCCGCGAGCAATTGATCGTCGAAGTGGGCCTGCTCAAGCCATCGGAGCGCAACACGGTCGACATGCTGAAAGCCTTGCAGGATAAATGGCAGGAGCTGGCGAAGGCCCTGCCGCTGGAACGCCGCGCGGAACAGGCGCTGTGGCAGCGTTTCCGCGCCGCCTGCGACGATATCTTCGCCAAGCGCAAGGAAACGGCCCACGCGGCCGACCACGAGCGCCGCGAACACCTGCATGCGCGCGAAGCGCTGTGCGCCGCGCTGGAAACGGCCGTCGTGCCCGAGGGCGACGACAAGGCCCGTACGGCCTTCATCAACCACTTGCTGCGCGACACGCGCGCCGCCTGGAACGTCACTGGCCCCGTGCCGCGCGCCAGCGAAGCGAAGATCGAACAGCGCTACCAGGCGGCTGTTGCTGGCGTGCAAGCGCAGGCGGACGCCATCGCCGAGCGCGCCGGCGCGGCCCAGGCCAACGCCTTGCGCGACAAGCTGCGCCTGGTGCAGGCGCTGGAAGCCGCGCTGGCCGATGGCGGTGCCGGCGCCGACGCGCAAGCCTGGTCCGAGCGCTGGAGCGCCTTGCCGCCGCTGGACGCCCAGTACGAACGCAGCCTGCAGCAGCGCTTTGCCGCCGCCCAGGCCGCGCTGGGCGAGGGCGCTGCCGCCTACGTGCGGCAGTTGCAGGCCAACCAGGAGCGCCTGCTCGCTGAAGTGTTGCGCCTGGAAATCGTCGCCGGCGTCGACAGCGGCGCCGAATTTGCCCGCGACCGTCTGAAGATGCAGGTGGAAGTGCTGCAATCGTCGCTCAAATCGGGCCAGAAGCCGCTCACGCAAGTGTCGCAGCTGATGCAGCTGTGCGCGATTGCTGCCGCCACCGATGCGCGCACGGCCAGCCGCATCGAAACCCTGCTGCGCCGCATCGGAGGCCATGCGAAATGAACACTTCCGTCCGCATCCAGCACGCCGATTTTGACTTGAGTCAAGAAATCGCACAATTGCGTGCAGGCAACCCCAAGGTGGGCGCCGTCGTCGGCTTCGTCGGCACGGTGCGCGACATGAACGAAGGGCTGGACGTGGCCGCGATGGAGCTCGAGCACTATCCGGGCATGACGGAAAAGTCCATTGTAGCCATCATCGAGCAGGCGCGGGAGCGCTGGCCCCTGTCCGGCGCGCTGGTGATCCACCGCGTGGGGCCCTTGCTGCCGCAGGAGCAGATCGTGCTGGTGGCCGTCTCGTCCGCGCACCGGGGCGAGGCGTTCGCCGCCTGCGAATTCATCATCGACTACCTGAAGACGGAAGCGCCGTTCTGGAAGAAGGAAGACACGCCCGAAGGGGCGCGCTGGGTCGATGCGCGCGACAGCGACGAGACGGCCCTGGACAAGTGGGCCGTAAAAGCAAGCGCCATTTGAAGCGAACGCGACCCGCACCGTAGCATTTGCCAAAATGCATCAGTTTTCTGCTTTGTGTATGCTTGAAAAGCACTGCCTCACCCCAATTTGGTTAACAACTAATTAACCGGGAGCGCTTTTCATGCGACAAGATAAACTGACTACCAAGCTACAAGAAGCCCTGGCCGATGCGCAAAGCTTGGCCGTGGGCAACGACAACCCCTATATCGAACCAGTCCACCTGCTGACGGCCCTGTTGAACCAGGACGATGGCGGCGCCCGCTCGCTGTTGCAGCGGGCCGGCGTCAACGTGGGCGGCCTGTCCAAGGCCCTGGGCGCCTCGATCGAACGCTTGCCGAAGGTCTCCGGCACGGGCGGCGACGTGCAGGTGAGCCGCGAATTCGTGGCATTGCTGAACCTGGCCGACAAGGAATCGCAAAAGGCGGGCGACCAGTTCGTGTCCAGCGAAATGGTCTTGCTGGCCATGACGGACGACAAATCCGACTGCGGCAAGCTGGCGCGCGAAAACGGCCTGACCCGCAAGGCCCTGGAAGCGGCCATCGACGCTGTGCGCGGCGGCAACAAGGTCGACTCGCAAGAGGCCGAAGGCCAGCGCGAAGCCCTGAAAAAATACACCTTGGACCTGACGGAGCGCGCGCGCAAGGGCAAGCTCGACCCTGTGATCGGCCGCGACGATGAAATCCGCCGCACCATCCAGATCCTGCAGCGCCGCAGCAAGAACAACCCCGTGCTGATCGGCGAGCCGGGCGTGGGCAAGACGGCCATCGTCGAAGGACTGGCGCAGCGCATCGTCAACGGCGAAGTGCCCGAATCGCTGAAAGGCAAGCGCGTGCTGGCGCTGGACATGGCCGCCCTGGTTGCCGGTGCCAAGTTCCGCGGCGAGTTCGAAGAGCGCCTGAAGTCCGTGCTGAAGGAACTGGCCATGGATGAAGGGCAAACCATCGTCTTCATCGACGAGATGCACACCATGGTGGGCGCGGGCAAGGCCGACGGCGCGATGGACGCGGGCAATATGCTGAAACCGGCGCTGGCGCGCGGCGAGCTGCACTGCGTGGGCGCGACCACGCTCGACGAGTACCGCAAGTACATCGAGAAGGATGCCGCGCTGGAACGCCGCTTCCAGAAAGTGCTCGTCGACGAACCGACCGTGGAAGCGACCATCGCCATCTTGCGCGGCTTGCAGGATAAGTATGCGCTGCATCACAAGGTGGAAATCACGGACGCGGCCATCATCGCGGCCGCCGAGTTGTCGCACCGCTACATCACGGACCGTTTCCTGCCCGACAAGGCGATCGACCTGATCGACGAGGCGGCGGCGAAGATCAAGATCGAGATCGATTCGAAGCCGGAAGTGATGGACAAGCTGGAACGCCGGTTGATCCAGCTCAAGATCGAGCGCGAAGCCGTCAAGAAGGAAAAGGACGAAGCGTCGTTGCGCCGTCTGGGCCTGATCGAGGAAGAGATCGTCAAGCTGCAGCGCGAATACAATGACTTCGAGGAAATTCTGAAGGCGGAAAAAGCCGTGGTGCAGGGCAGCACGCACATCAAGGAAGAGATCGAGCAAGTCAAGCTGCAGATGGAGCAGGCCACGCGCGAAAGCAACTGGCAGAAAGTGTCGGAATTGCAATACGGCAAGCTGCCGCAGCTGGAAGCCCAGCTCAAGCAGGCTGACAGCGGCATGCCCAAGCTCGATCCCGACCAGCCGAAGCTGCTGCGCACGGAAGTGGGCGCCGAGGAAATCGCCGAAGTGGTGTCGCGCGCGACGGGCATTCCCGTGTCGCGCATGATGCAGGGCGAACGCGACAAGCTGCTGCACATCGAAGAGAAGCTGCATGAGCGCGTCGTGGGCCAGGATGAAGCGATCACGGCCGTGGCCGACGCCATCCGCCGCTCGCGCGCGGGCTTGTCGGACCCGAACCGTCCCTATGGTTCCTTCATGTTCCTGGGACCGACGGGCGTGGGCAAAACCGAGCTGAGCAAGGCGCTGGCGACCTTCCTGTTCGATACGGAAGAATCGATGATCCGCATCGACATGAGCGAGTTCATGGAGAAGCATTCCGTGGCCCGTCTGATCGGCGCGCCGCCCGGCTACGTGGGCTACGACGAGGGCGGCTACCTGACGGAAGCCGTGCGCCGCAAGCCGTACAGCGTGATTCTGCTCGACGAAGTGGAAAAGGCGCATGCCGACGTCTTCAACGTGCTGCTGCAAGTGCTCGACGACGGACGCATGACGGACGGCCAGGGCCGCACGGTGGACTTCAAGAATACCGTCATCATCATGACCTCGAACCTGGGTTCGCACAAGATCCAGGCGATGGAAAGCGATGATCCCGGTGTCGTGAAGCTGGCCGTGATGGCCGAGGTACGCTCGCACTTCCGTCCCGAGTTCGTCAACCGCATCGACGAAATCGTCGTGTTCCACGGCCTCGACGAGAAAAACATCGGCGCGATCGCGAAGATCCAGCTGAAGATTCTCGAAGAACGCCTGGAACGCATGGACATGCAGCTGAGCCTGACGGACGCGGCCCTGCAGCAAATCGCCGAAGCGGGCTACGACCCGGTGTATGGCGCCCGTCCGTTGAAGCGGGCGATCCAGCAGCAGATCGAAAATCCGCTGTCGAAGCTGATCCTGGAAGGCCGCTTCGGGCCGAAAGACGAGATCCGCATCGACGCCCAGAACGGCAACCTGGTGTTTACGGGTGCGCAGGTGGGGCTGGACAAGGTGTAATGCTGGCTGGTCAGTCCCTGCGGGATTGGAAGCTACCCCATTGGGGCAGCTTCCCCCGTCGGGTCTGCCCCCCAGTTTTACGGCATTTGCAGTGAGGAAGATTTGCGACGATTTGCGACGTCTAACAAAACCGTAGCGAGCGGCAGTGATTTGTGGCAGAGAAGCGCAACCGTACTCTAGTACGGTGAGCATCGCCGGCCGCAAAGCACGACGCGCAGTAGGTTTTGTTAGACGTCCTCAGGCAGGGCGCGATCGGGCTAGACCTGATCGCGCCCTTCTTGCTATCATCGTCACTATTTTCTGACTAATTCCGGAGGCGGTACGATGGCAAACACATGGCGAGCAGGACGGCGCATTGGACTGGGACTGACCTTGGCGGCGGCCATGCTGGCATTGTCTGCCCAAGCTCAGGCGCAGGAAGAGAAGGTCCTGAACATCTATAACTGGTCGGACTATATCGGCGACGACACGATCAAGAATTTTGAGAAGGAAACGGGCATCAAGGTGCGCTACGACGTTTTCGACAATAACGAAATCCTCAATGCGAAACTGGTGGCGGGCAAGTCTGGCTACGACATCGTCGTGCCGACGGCCCAGTGGGCGCGGCTGCAGATCGATGCGGGCCTGCTGCGCAAGCTCGACAAGAGCAAGCTGACGAACCTGGGCAACCTGGACCCGAACCTGCAGGCGAAGCTGTCGAAGATCGACCCGAACAACGATTACCTGGTCGACTGGCTGTGGGGCTACACGACGGTGGGCATCAACGTCAACAAGGTCAAGGCCGCGCTGGGCGGCATGCCCATGCCCGACAACGCCTGGGATTTGATCTTCGACCCGAAATACGCGGCCAAGCTGAAATCGTGCGGCGTGTCCTTCCTCGACTCGCCGTCGGAAGTGCTGCCGGCCGCCCTGCAATACCTGGGCAAGCCCGCCTACTCGAAAACGGCCGCCGACTACCAGGAAGCGGGCAAGGTGCTGCAGGCGATCCGCCCCTACGTAACCCTGTTCAGCTCGTCCGGCTACATCAATGACATGGCCAACGGCTCCGTCTGCGTGGCACTGGGCTGGTCGGGCGACATCAATATCGCGCGCCAGCGCGCCATCGACGCGAAGAACGGCAACGTGATCCAGGTGCTGGTGCCGAAGACGGCCGCCCTGATGTTCGACACCATGGCCATTCCCGCCGACGCGCCGCACCCGAACAATGCGCACCTGTTCATCAACTACATCCTGCGTCCGCAAGTGCATGCCAGCCTGAGCAACAAGGTGTTCTACGCGAATCCTAACCTGGCCAGCATCAAGTATGTACGCAAGGACATCGGCGAGAACAAGGCCATCTTCCTGCCGGACGCGGACAAGCAGCGCATGGCCGCGCCGGAAGCGACCACGGCCGATATCCGCCGCCTGATGACGCGCATTTATACGAAGTTCAAAACGGGAGTTTGAGGCTGGAGCGTAAATACAAGGATGGCGCGAGGGACGGGCCTGTAGGCCGTCGCTGGCGCCATGCGATATTGCCGAGGTGAACACTACTCGTGGTAGCGGTCCATCAGCTTATGGTGACTGCCGCGCATTTCTTCGACCAGTTCAAAGGCGACGAAGCCGATGATGGCGGCGAAGATGGCGATGAAGAGAAAAACGAGGAAGGTTAACATGGTCTTTCAGCCGCCGTTGGACGGCTGTCCGCTGGGTTGCTCAATGTGCCGGAGCAGCGCTCCAGCACGTAGTTGATGCAATTAAACTCTAGCAGATCGGCAGCGCTTTACAAGGCTGCTGAGTTGCAATTCCTGCCAGTATTTGTCCCAGCGCACTTTCTGCGCATTTTCTGCTTCAGTCCCCCTATTTCACCACCCTCATTTCACCACCAAGTCATGCGCCATCACGGCCTTCAGATAGACACTGACGGGGTCGCCAGGCTCGCGCTGGGAGAACCTGTCCATCCTGCGCTGGCCTTGCGCATTTCCCTGTTTTACTATTTCACCACCAAGTCATGCGCCATCACGGCCTTCAGATAGACACTGACGGGGTCGCCAGGCTCGCGCTGGGAGAACCTGTCCATCCTGCGCTGGCCTTGCGCATTTCCCTGTTTTACTATTTCACCACCAAGTCATGCGCCATCACGGCCTTCAAATAGACGCTGACGGGGTCGCCAGGCTCGCGCTGGGAGAACCTGTCCATCCTGCGCTGGCCTTGCGCATTTCCCTGTTTTACTATTTCACCACCAAGTCATGCGCCATCACGGCCTTCAGATAGACACTGACGGGGTCGCCAGCCTCGCGCTGGGAGAACCTGTCCATCCTGCGCTGGCCTTGCGCATTTCCCTGTTTTACTATTTCACCACCAAGTCATGCGCCATCACGGCCTTCAAATAGACACTGACGGGGTCGCCAGGCTCGCGCTGGGAGAACCTGTCCATCCTGCGCTGGCCTTGCGCATTTCCCTGTTTTACTATTTCACCACCAAGTCATGCGCCATCACGGCCTTCAGATAGACACTGACGGGGTCGCCAGGCTCGCGCTGCGAGAACCACCACGCGCTGGCCTTGCGCATTTCCCATTCCTGCTCTTCGCCCGTCAGCAGCAGGGCGGCCGCCTGGCCCAGGGTGGGCTGGTGGCCGACGATGAGCACGGTTTCCTTGCCGCCTGGCCAGTTGGCCGCCTTCAGGATGTCTTCCGCCTCGGCACCCGGCGCCAGTTCCGGCATCAGCTTGAACTTGCGCCCCAGCGCTTCCGCCGTTTGCAGGGTGCGCAGGGCGGGGCTGACGAGGATGCGGCAATTTTCCGGTAGTTGCGAGGCCAGCCATTCCCCCATGCGGCGCGCCTGTTTCTGGCCTTTGACGGTCAGGGCGCGTTCGAGGTCGGGGACGCCCGGCTCGGCTTCTGCGTGTCGCCACAAGATGAGATCCATGCTGTACTCCTGTGTGTAGAGTTGCCTATTCGCCGACCTCCGCGCCCGGCGTGCCCAGTGTGTGCATCAAATATTGCTGGGCGCTGAACGGCGTCTGCTTGCCGCGCGGCTTGCGGCGCGCGTAGTGGCCCGTCGGCTCCAGTTCCCATGCATTGGTATTATCCTTTAAATACGGATTCAGGCCCTCGGCGATCACGCGCCGTTTCAGCGCCCGGTCCAGCACGGGGAAGGCCACTTCCACGCGGCGGAACAGGTTGCGGCTCATCCAGTCGGCGCTGGCCAGGTAGACATCGTGCGCCAGGTCGTTGCGGAAGTAGTAAATGCGGCTGTGTTCGAGGAAACGGCCGATCACGGAGCGCACCTTGATGTTTTCCGACAGGCCAGGCACGCCCGGCTTCAGGGTGCAGGCGCCGCGCACGATCAGGTCGATCTTCACTCCATCGGTCGAGGCCGCATACAGGGCGCGGATCACGGATTCGTCGACCAGCGCATTGACTTTCACGATGATGCGTCCGCGCCGGCCCGAACGGGCGATCTTCGCCTCGTTGCGGATGGCCTTGATGATCTCGCTTTGCAGGCCGAACGGCGCCAGCCACAAGTGGTTCAGGTTGTGCGGCTTGGTCAGGCTGGTGAGATGAATGAACACTTCGTTCACTTCCACGGCCAGGTCCTGGTTGGCCGTCAGCAAGCCGAAATCCGTGTACAGCTTGGTGGTCGTGGGATGATAGTTGCCGGTGCCCAAGTGGGCATAGAAGCGCAGCGCGCCTTCTTCGCGGCGGATGACGAGCGCCACCTTGGCGTGGGTTTTCAGGCCCACCACGCCGTACACGACCTGTGCGCCCGCCTGTTCCAGCTTGTCGGCCCAGTTGATATTGGCTTCCTCGTCGAAACGCGCCATCAATTCCACGATGACCGTCACTTCCTTGCCCATCTTCGCCGCCGTGATCAAGGATTCCATCAGGTCCGAGTTCATGCCCGTGCGGTAGATCGTCTGCTTGATGGCGACGACGGACGGATCGTAGGCAGCGCTGCGGATGAAGTCGATCACCGTCTGGAACGACTGGTAGGGGTGGTGCAGCAGGATGTCGTGCTTGTTGAGCGCGGCAAAGATGTCGTTGCCGATGGCCTTGTGCGCGAGGCCCGGGAAGAACGGCGGGAAGCGCAGCTCGGGCTGCTTGACGTGGTCGATCATTTCCGACAGGCGCACCAGGTTCACGGGGCCGTTGACGCGGTAGAGCCGGCTTTGATCCAGGTTGAACTGGTCGAGCAGGAACTGCGACAATTCCGGCGGGCAATTGCGCGCCACTTCCAGGCGCACGGAGGTGCCGAACTGGCGCCCCACGAGTTCGCCTTTTAACGCCTGGCGCAGATTCTTGACTTCATCCTCATCGACCCACAGGTCGCTGTCGCGCGTGACGCGAAATTGCGAATAGGCAATCACTTCGCGCCCGGCGAACAGGTCCGAGATATGCGCATGGATGACGGAAGATAGCAGGCAGAAGGACACGCCATCGCCGGAAATGTCGTCCGGCAGCTTGATGACGCGCGGCAAGACACGGGGCGCCTTGACGATGGCGATCGCCGTGCCGCGCCCGAACGCATCCTTGCCGCTCAGCGAGACGATGAAATTGAGGCTTTTATTCACCACTTGCGGGAACGGGTGGGCCGGGTCCAGGCCGATAGGGGTCAGCAGGGGGCGCACTTCGCGGTCGAAATACTGCTTGACCCAGGCGCGCTGCGCATCGTTGCGGTCGTTGTCGCGCAGCAAGTGCACGCCCGCCTCGCGCAGGGCCGGCAAGACTTCGCTATTTAATATCTCGTACTGGCGTTCCACCAGCGCATGGCATTCCTTGCCGATGCGCTCCAGGTTGGCCGCCAGGGCGGGGTGGCCGGCCAGCGAACCGCCGATGCTGCCGGCCGCCAGCAGGCTGGCCACGCGCACTTCGAAGAACTCATCCATGTTGCTGCTGACGATGCACAGGTAGCGCAGGCGCTCGAGCAGCGGAATGTTCGGGTCTTCCGCCTGGGCCATCACGCGCCGGTTGAAAGTCAGTTGCGACAGTTCGCGGTCAAGCAGTATGCCCGATTTGGTCACTTCCATGTGCAGTTCAGGTTTCATATTCTTTTGTCTTTGCAGATAGTTAATTCTAGCCGTATTTCATCCGTATTTCATCGCATATGACGCGTTGTGAGTGTAATCATGAAATATGACGTAAGCGTGACATAAGCTGTCATAAAGCGTCGCCCGTCCTGTCATTTTTTGTGCCAAAAAGGGCGATTCCCCGGGCGTAGCCAATTATTTCAGGATTTTTTACCCATGTCATAAAGCTGTCATATTCGCTTGCTAGACTGCGCAGCATTCAACCGGGACTTTGAGCCCTAACAACCCTGAGGACTTGATATGCAAATGAAGCAAATGTTCAAATTTATCGTCGTGGGTGCTTCGGCAGCGATGGCATTTTCTTCCGCTTCCGTCATGGCGGCAGATATGACAGGTGCTGGTGCAACCTTCCCGTACCCGATCTACGCCAAATGGGCTGAGACGTACAAAGCCAACACGGGCAACGGCCTGAACTATCAGTCCGTCGGTTCCGGCGCCGGCATCAAGCAAATCAAGGCCAAGACTGTTGAATTCGGCGCTTCGGACATGCCTTTGAAGGCGGAAGAGCTGGAAGAAGCGGGCCTGATGCAGTTCCCGGCCATCATGGGCGGCGTGGTCACCATCGTCAACCTGGACGGCGTGACCCCAGGCCAGCTGAAGATGACGGGCAAGGTCGTGGGCGACATCTACCTGGGCAAGATCACCAAGTGGAGCGCGCCTGAAATCGCCGCCTTGAACAGTGGCGTCAAGCTGCCGGACACGGAAATCACCGTAGTGCACCGCGCCGACGGTTCGGGCACGTCCTTCCTGTTCACCGACTTCCTGTCGAAAACCAATCCGGAATTCAAATCGAAGATCGGCGCCGGTTCGGCTGTGAAATGGGCCGTCGGCGTGGGCGGCAAGGGTAACGAAGGCGTCGCCGCCAACGTACAGCGTATCAAGGGTTCGATCGGCTACGTCGAGTGGGCTTACGCCAAGAAGAACAAGATGTCGCACACCCAGCTGCAAAACAAGGACGGCAACTTCCTGCAGCCTGACGACGAAAACTTCAAGGCAGCCGCCGCTTCGGCACCTTGGACGCAAACCCCAGGCTTCGGCGTGGTCCTGACCGACCAGGCTGGCAAGAACAGCTGGCCTATCACGGGCGTGTCGTTCATCCTGATGCACAAAGTCCAGGCTGACGCAGCCAAGGCCAAGGAAGTCCTGAAATTCTTCGACTGGGCCTACAAGAACGGCGGCCCTGCCGCTGTCGAACTGGACTACGTGCCAATGCCGGCATCGGTCGTGAAACTGGTGCAGGAATCGTGGAAAGCCAACCTGAAAGATGCATCGGGCAAGTCGATCTACTAATCGCATAGCCTGAGTCATTCATCCTTGCCCCGCCGGCAGTATGGCGGGGCAGGGAGTTAGCCAGGACCGCCCGCAAGCCCTTGCAGACGGTCCTGGCTAAAAGAATAAAAGTAGCTGAAAGAATAAAAGCAACGACGCCTGACAAAACCGTAGCGAGCGGAAGGGAGTTGCGGTCGAGAAGCGCAACTGTACGAAGGTACAGTGAGCATCGCAGGCCGTAAATCCCGACGCGCAGTAGGTTTTGACAGGCGTATTAAAACAGTAGTACCGGCAGTACCACCCACATCTGGCACAATATGAGCGCACAATCTACCTCCTCCACGATCCCCATGCCAGGCGGCACCATGACCGATTCCATCAGTCACGCGCAAATGCTTTCCACCATGCGCAAGCAGCGCTTTCAGGATTTCATGTTCCACAAGGTGACGATGCTGTTCGCCCTGTCGGTGCTGATCGTCCTGGTGGGCATCATCATTTCGCTGATCATGGAATCGATACCGGCCTTCAAGACCTTCGGCCTGCATTTCATCGTGTCCGCGGAATGGGACCCCGTCAATGACCAGTACGGCGCCCTGATCCCCATCATCGGCACCCTGGTGACGTCCGTCATCGCCTTGCTGATCGCCTTTCCCGTCAGCTTCGGCATCGCCTTGTTCCTCACGGAAATCTGCCCGGCCTGGCTGCGCCGCCCGCTGGGCACGGCCGTCGAACTGCTGGCCGGCGTGCCATCGATCATCTACGGCATCTGGGGCCTGTTCGTCTTCGCGCCCCTGTTCGCCGACCACGTCCAGCCTATCCTGAAAGCCACGCTGGGCAACGTGCCCGTCATCGGCCAGCTGTTCAGCGGCCCCATGATGGGCATCGGCTTGCTGACGGCCGGCCTGGTGCTGGCCATCATGATCATCCCCTTCATCGCTTCCGTGATGCGCGACGTGTTCGAAATCGTCCCTGCCGTGCTGAAGGAATCCGCATACGGCCTCGGCTGCACGCGCTGGGAAGTGGTGCGCAAGATCGTCTTGCCATACACCAAGACCGGCGTCGTCGGCGGCGTCATGCTGGGCCTGGGCCGCGCGCTGGGCGAGACCATGGCCGTCACCTTCGTCATCGGCAACGCGAATAAACTGTCGTGGTCGCTGTTTGCCGCCGGTAACAGCATCACCTCGCTGCTGGCGAACGAATTCGGCGAAGCGCAATCGGCGCTGCACGTGTCCTCGCTGTTCTCGCTGGCCCTGATCCTGTTTGTCATCACCTTTATCGTCTTATCCGCCGCCAAGCTGATGCTGGCTGGCATGTCCCGCAAGGAAGGCACGAAATGAGCCAGCTCAGCCAAGTTAGCACCCACGACGTTCCGGCCAAGCCGGCCATGAACCCCGTCTACCGCAAGCGCCTGCTGATGCACCGCGTCGGCATCGCCCTGTCGGTGGCCGCCATGGCCCTGGGCCTGGCCGTGCTCGTGTGGATTTTGTTCACCCTGGTGATCAAGGGTTTCGGCGCCCTGTCCATCGACCTGTTCACGCAAACGACGCCGGCTCCCGGCAGCGAAGGCGGCGGCCTGATCAATGCCATCGTCGGCAGCGCCCTGATGGTGGGCCTGGCGACCGTCGTCAGCACCCCGATCGGCATCCTGGCCGGCATCTACCTGGCTGAATACGGCGAAGAAAACAAGCTGGCGCAAGTGACGCGTTTTGTAACGGACATCATGTTGTCGGCGCCATCGATCGTCATCGGCCTGTTCGTGTATGCGCTGTATGTGGCCCACGTGAAACACTTCTCCGGCTATGCGGGCGCCATCGCGCTGTCCCTGATCGCCGTGCCCGTGGTGGTACGCACGACGGACAATATGCTGCGCCTGGTGCCGAACAGCCTGCTCGAAGCCGCGTTTGCCCTCGGCGCGCCGCGCTGGAAGGTCGCCACCCTGGTGCGCTTGCGCGCCGTGAAAGCGGGCGTCATCACCGGCGTGCTGCTGGCCCTGGCCCGCATCGCCGGCGAAACGGCGCCGCTGCTGTTCACTGCCCTGAATAACCAGTTCCAAAGCTTCAACATGAATGCGCCGATGGCCAACTTGCCGTCCGTCATCGCATCGTTTGCGATGAGCCCGTACGACAACTGGCGCTCGCTGGCCTGGGGCGGCGCATTGCTGATCACCTTCAGCGTGCTGGCCCTGAATATCCTGTCGCGCACCGTGTTCAGCCAAAAAGTCCCTAATTAAACAGATACCGAGCGAAGCGAACCCATATGAATACGCAAATGAATCCAGCCCAAGACCTGGCACCAAAGAAGAAAACCATCGAGATTTCGGGCCTGAACTTTTTTTACGGCAAAACGCAAAGCTTGCATAACGTCAACCTGGACATCCACGAGAAGAAGGTTACCGCCTTCATCGGCCCGTCCGGTTGCGGCAAATCGACCCTGCTGCGCACCCTGAACCGCATGTACGACCTGTATCCGGGCCAGCGCGCGGAAGGCTCCATCCTGTACCGCGGCCGCAACGTGCTCGACGCCGACCAGGACGTCAACATGCTGCGCGCCAAGGTCGGCATGGTATTCCAGAAGCCGACACCGTTCCCCATGTCCGTGTACGACAACATCGCCTTCGGCGTGCGCCTGTATGAAGACCTGTCGAAAGGCGAGATGGACGAGCGCGTCGAGTGGGCCCTGAAGAAGGCCGCGCTGTGGGGCGAAGTCAAGGACAAGCTGACCAAGAGCGGCCTGTCGCTGTCGGGCGGCCAGCAGCAGCGCCTGTGCATCGCGCGCGGCGTGGCCGTGAAACCGGACGTGCTGCTGCTCGATGAACCGACCTCGGCGCTGGACCCGATCTCGACCTCGAAGGTGGAAGAGCTGATCAGCGAACTGAAACAGGATTACACGATCGCCATCGTGACGCACAATATGCAGCAGGCGGCGCGCTGCTCCGACTACACGGCGTATATGTACCTGGGCGAACTGGTGGAATTTGGCGAAACGGACCAGATCTTCATGAATCCGGCCCGCAAGGAAACGCAGGATTACATCACGGGCCGCTTCGGCTGATCCGCCCGGAATAACGATATACAAGACAACTGAATACGGAGAGACGGCATGATAGGCGAACATTCATCCAAGCAATACGACAACGAACTCGAAGCGATCCGCTCGAAAGTGCTCCTGATGGGCGGCATCGTTGAAACCCAGTTCCTCGACGCGATGACGTGCTTTCGCATCGGCAACCCCGAACGCGCCGACCGCGTGATGCGCGAAGACGACGTCGTCAACCAGCTGGAAGTGTCGCTGGACGACGCCTGCAGCCATCTGATCGTGCGCCGCCAGCCGGCCGCCAACGACTTGCGCACCATCATGGCCACCATCAAGGTGATTACCGACCTCGAGCGCGTAGGCGACGAGGCGACCAAGATCGCCCGCGTGGCGAAGAATCTGCACAAGCGGGGCAACGCCGTCGTCAACCATTACGAGATGGTGCGCGGCATCGCCAACACGGCCACCGACATGCTGCACGACGCGCTGGACGCCTTCGCGCGCAACGATGGCAAGCAGGCCTTACAATTAATTGCACAAGACGCCATCATCGACCATGAGTTTCGGTCTATCATGCGCAACCTGATTACCTTTATGATGGAAGACCCGCGCACGATTTCGGCGGCGCTCGATACCCTGTGGGTGGCCAAGGCCATCGAACGGATCGGCGACCATGCGAAAAACATCGCCGAATACGTGATTTACGTGGTTGAAGGCAAGGACATCCGCCACACCAAGGTGGCTGCTCCCGCCATTTCCGAGGAGCTCCCTGAGTAAGCTTTATGGCATCTGATAAAACCACGGTATTGATTGTTGAAGATGAGCCGGCCATCGTTGAACTGGTGACCTATTCGCTGCGCGAATCCGGCTGGAATTGCTGTTCCGTACAAAACGTTGCCGATGCCTGGGAATTCATCCAGCACCGCACGCCGCATCTGATCCTGCTGGACTGGATGCTGCCGGACCAGACGGGCTTGCGCCTGCTGTCGCGTATCCGCGCCGACCGCAATTTCGCTGCCATTCCCGTCATCATGCTCACCGCCAAGAGCATGGAAGAAGACAAGCTGGCCGGCCTGAACAGCGGGGCCGACGATTACGTCACCAAGCCGTTCTCGCCGCGCGAGTTGCTGGCGCGCGCCAAGGCCTTGTTGCGGCGCAAGAGTCCGGAACACGCGCAGGCGCCCATGCGCGCCGGCAACGTGGCCCTGGACCCCGTCAGCTGCACGGTGATGATGGATGAACAGAAGATCGATATCGGCCATGCCGAATACAAGCTGCTGAAATTCCTGCTGGCCCATCCGGAGCGCGTATTTTCGCGCAGCCAGCTGCTCGACAAGGTGTGGGGCGACCATGTGGTGATCGAGGAACGCACGGTCGATGTCCACGTATTGCGCTTGCGCAAAGCCTTGAAAGAGGCGGAAAGCCTGATCAAGACGGTGCGCAGCGTCGGCTACATGTTGTCTGAAAAGTAAAGCCTCACTCTATGAATCCGAAATTGCTGTTCTGGGTACCGGCCGCCTTGCGCATGGTGCTGGCGCTGCTGGGCGTGGCCGTCGTCTGGTATCTGTTTGGCGCCACGTATGCGCTGGGCATCGCCTTCGTGCTGATGGCCATGATGGTGTTCGTGCAGCTGTCGTATCTGTTCCAGCTGAGTAACTGGCTGGACAATCCGCAAAGCGCCAAGCTGCCCGACGGCTGGGGCGCCTGGACCAGCATCTTCGCGCGCCTGTACCGCATGCGCCGCGACGACGAGAAAAACCAGGCCGAGCTGACGGAATGGCTGGCGCGTTTCCGCCAGGCCATGCACCTGCTGCCCGACGGCGTCGTCATCATGGATGACGTGCTGTTCCTCGAATGGTGCAATCCTGCCGCCGAGAAACACCTGGGCCTCACGCACGAGCGCGACAAGGGCATGCGCGTGACCAACCTGATCCGCAGCCCCGAGTTCATGGATTACATCATCCTGGGCCGCTACGACCAGCCGCTGACGATCACTTTCCGCAACCGCAAGCTGATCGTGCAGATCATCCCGTTCGAGAACCGCCGCCAGATCCTCGTCACGCACGACGTGACGGAGACGGAACGCATCGAAATGATGCGCCGCGACTTCATCGCCAACGCCTCGCACGAATTGCGCACGCCGCTGACGGTCATCGTGGGCTTCCTGGAAATCGCTTCCGCCGAGCTGGACCTGGACGCCGCCACGCGCGCCGCCCACCTCAAGCTGATGACGGAGCAGGGCCACCGCATGCAGCATCTGATCGAGGACATGCTGACCCTGTCGCGCCTGGAATCGGTCGATTATCCGCTGCGCCCCGAACCCGTGGACATCAAAAAGCTCATGCAGCAAGTCTTGCGCGACGCCAAGGGCTTGTCGGCCGGCAAGCATGACGTGACCATGGAATGCGACGGTCCCGACGTGCTGGGCAGCTACGATGAACTGTACAGCGCCTTCGGCAACCTGGCCTCGAACGCCGTGCGCTACACGCCGGCCGGCGGCACCATCACCCTGCGCTGGCAGGATGGCCCGGCCGGACCGCAATTCATCGCGCAAGACACGGGCATCGGCATCAGCCAGGAGCATATTTCGCGCCTGACGGAACGTTTCTACCGCGTCGACAAGAGCCGCTCGCGCGAAACGCAAGGCACGGGCCTGGGCCTGGCCATCGTCAAGCACGTGCTGCTGCGCCACGGCGGCACCTTGGCCATCCAGTCGGTGGCTGACAAGGGCAGCAGCTTTATCGTCAGCATGCCCAAATCCGTCGTCACGCCGCTGCAGGGCGAGTTGCTGGTCAAGTAGGCGGGGGAGGGGGCCTCCCTTCCTGTTTCCTGTGCGACTAGTGCAAGGTTGGCATAAGTCGTTACAATCTGGCTATGACTTTAATCAACGCCTCTTTTCGCCACGCCGGCGCGCAGCAACTGGCCCAGTCGCTGCTGGCCGCGCGCCAGGACACCCTTTCCCTGTTCGACTGTTACGTCACTGCCGGCCTGGACGTGGTGGCGGGCCTGCCCCGTCATCCGCGCCTCAATCCGCCTTTATGGCAACTGGCGCAGATCGCCTGGTTTGCCGAGTGGTTCATCCTGCGCGAAGCGGCGTCCAGCCATCCGGCCGACGCCATTTATAATTCCCTGCTGACGCGCGGCGACGACTTGTTCGACGCCAATATGGTCGAGCACCGCGCGCGCTGGAAGCTGGAATTGCCCAGCCCCGGCGCCGTCAAAACGTATTGCCATGAAGTGCTTGACCGCGTGCTCGATAAGCTCTCGCGCGAAGCCAATGTCGACAGCGCCCTGGCGCCGTACCGGCTGGCCCTGGCGCATGAAGACTTGTGTGGCGAGGAAATGCTGGCCGGTCTGCAATGGCTGGGTCTGGAAGCACCGGAATCCCTGGCCGCCAGCCCGGCCTTGCCGCCCGGGGCGAGGCAGATCGCTTTTCCTGGCGGTACCATCGCACTGGGCTCGCCGCGCGGTGCCGGTTTTGCCTTCGACAATGAATCGCCGCCCCATCGCTGCTACGTGGCGCCGTTTTCCATCGATGCCTGCGCCGTATCCAACGCCCAGTTTGCCGATTTTGTCGCCGATGGCGGCTATCAGAACCGCCAGTTCTGGAGCGCGGCCGGCAGCGCCTGGCTGATGCGGCAGGAGCGCTCGTCGCCCCTGTACTGGCTGCGCGAAGCGACGCAGTGGCGTACCATGCGTTTCGGCCAGCGCACGACCTTGCCGCCGAACGAAGCCGTGCGCCACATCAATCTGTATGAAGCGCAGGCGTATTGCGCCTGGGCGGGGCGCCGCCTGGCGACCGAGGCGGAATGGGAGTATGCTGCGCTGTCCTGCCACCCGCGCTTTCACTGGGGCCAGGTATGGGAGTGGACGGCGACGCCGTTCGAGCCGTATCCGGGCTTTGCGGTGGATGCCTGGCGCGAGTATTCGGCGCCGTATTTCATGCAGCACCAGGTCTTGCGCGGGGCCTCGTTCGCCACGCCGCCGCGCCTGCATTCGGCCCGCATGCGCGCCTTCCATGCGCCCGAACGGGGCGACATCTTTGCCGGCCTGCGCACCTGCGCCTGGTAGCGCGCCGAGAACAGACACCATTTCAGGATACCCTTGAGTACAGATAACGCCCCGCAGTTCATTCCCAAACGCATCACGCCCACGCCCGAGCAGGTCGCCATCCAGACGGCGCAAAAGAAGGTCGTCCTGATCGACGCCAATGCCGGCGCCGCCAAGACGACGACCCTGGCCCTGCGCCTGGCCGAAGCCTTGCACCGGGGCCGCGCGCCCGAACGCATGCTGGCCCTCGTCTTCACGGAAGCGGCGCGCGTGGCCCTGCGCCAGCGCCTGCTGGAAGTGGGCGTGCCGCTGGGCGTCGTCAAGCGCCTGACCATCGACACCTTCGACGCCTTTGCCGCCAAGGTGCTGTCGCAGCTGGAAAACATGCAGGTGGCGTTCATGCGCAGCGATGAAGAGCTGCGCCCCGTGGCCTGGGAAGCGCTGGAAGTGGTTTCCGAGAAATACGCTCACCGCTACCCGCTGGAAATCAATACGACCAACGGGGCCATTGCCGAATTCCTGAAACTGCAATTGCGCACCAAGGCGCGCCTGGATTTCCAAAATCCTGACTTCGAGAGCAATTCCCTGGACGACAACCTGGAAATGCTGGGCATGTCGCGCACGCATTATCTGTGGCTGCGCGAATACGAAGGCTTGCGCGGCGCCGACACGGGCGATATCCAGTTCCGCGCCCCATTCGACGCCACCTACGACCTCGTGCGCATGCTCGACGGCGACGAACCGCTGCGCCAGCAATTGCCCGCCTTCCAGATCATCGTGGCCGATGAATTGCACGACTTGAATGAAGCGTCGTTCCGCCTGCTGACCATGCTGATACGCCGCGGCAACGCGTTTTTCTGCGGCGCCGGCGACAAGGATCAAGTGATCTACACGTGGTCGGGCGCCGACCACCGCTTCCTGCGCCAGCGCTTCGAGCAGGAATTCCCCGCCTTGCAGCGCCTGCCGCTGACGGCATCCTACCGCTACGGCCCGCAGCTGGCGCAAGCCGTGGGCGTGCTGAAGAACAAGCCCAGCGTGTCGGCCCTGTCGCGCGCCACGCAGATTGAGCTGCTCGAATATGACCATGCGCAGCCGCAGGCGTGCAGCGCCCAGCTGATCGCCGCGCTCGAACACGCGCATGCGGGCACGACGGCCATCTTGCTGCGCGACCGCGACCAGGCCATCCGCGTGGAAACGGCGTTGTTCCAGAGCGGCATCGCGTATGGCCTGGTGGACATGAACAGCTATCTGCTGAGCCTGGAAGTGCTGATGCTGCGCGGCATGGTCGCCATCGCCCGCAAGGATTTGCACGCGATCAAGAGCGGCCCGCGCCGCGGCGAAATCCTCGAAGCCCTGGTGGCCTTCGCGGAAATCCCGTTTACGCGCACGGAATTGCAGCAAGCCAAGGCCGACGTGGCCAATTATCCCGACTTGCTGGAAGGCTTCTTGACGAACCAGCTGGCCAAGTCGCAGAACCAGGACAAGGCGGCGCTGACCCTGGCCGCCGTCGACTATCTGCGCGCGCTGCCGCCCGACGCCTTGGCGGGCGACGCGCTGCAGCACATCTTTGGCCTGATGCAGCTGGAACAGACGGCGCGCCGCATCTATGTCGATCCGGCCCAGGCGCGGGTCGTGGCCCGTTCCCTGCACGGTTTTATCGACGTATGCCGCGAAGCGGGCGTGGCGCTGGGCGGCTTTGCCGGCTGGCTGGGCGAGATGGAAGAGGCCGTGACGGTCTCGACCGGCAAGGCCAAACTCGTCATCGCCTGCATCGACCAGATCAAGGGCCTCGAGTACAACCACGTGATTTTGCCCTACCTGGCCGTCGACGAATTCCCGCGCAGCAAGACGGATCCGCTGGAAGAGGAAAACCGCTTCTATGTGGCCGCCACGCGCGCGCGCGACAGGCTCACCTTGCTGACGCCAGAAGATCCCGCCTACCGGAGCCGCTACATCGCCGCCCTGCAGCTGAAAAGCAAGATTATTGCTTCCAAGTCATAGATCTTTTGCCGCGCGGCCGCTTTTTGCGAAAGATGAAAGCGCGCATACTTTGTTGCTGTGATTGATTGCAATCTGAACCAACAAAGGAGTAATGATGCGAGTATTCTTGACAGGCGCGGCAGGTTTCATCGGCAGTTCCATCGCGGCGGGCCTCGTGCGCGCCGGCCATCAGGTGACGGGCCTCGTGCGCAAGCCGGAGCAGGTGGCCGAGCTGGCCACCATCGGCGTACAAGGCATCGTCGGCACCTTGAACGACCGCGAGCTGATCATCGAACAGGCGAGGGCGGCGGACGCCGTCATCAATGCGGCCAGCAGCGACCATCGGGGCGCCGTGGAAGCCATCATTGAGGCGCTGGCCGGCACGAACAAGGTGTTTTTGCACACCAGCGGCTCGTCCATCGTGGGCGACGCCTCGGGCGGCGAGGGCACGGAACAGATCTATTACGAAGACAGGCTGCCGGCGCCGACGGCCGACAAGGCGGCACGGGTCGCCATCGATGAGCTGGTGCTGGCCAGCGCAGGCCAGGGCGTACGCGCCAGCGTGCTGTGCAATACTTTGATCTATGGCCACGGCGCCTTGCCGCGCGACAGCGTGCAATTGCCCCGTTTGCTCAAGCAGGCGCGCAGGAGCGGCATCGTGCGCCACGTGGGGCCGGGCCGCAACATCTGGTCCAACGTGCATATCGACGACGTTGTCAGCCTGTACCTGCTGGCGCTGGAAAAATCGCCCGCCGGCACGTTTTACTTTGTCGAGTCGGGCGAGGCGGCCTTCCGCGACATGACGGCCGCCATCGCCCAGGCGCTGGACCTGGGTCCCGCGCAGGACTGGCCGCTGCCGGAAGCCATTGCGGAATGGGGCTACGAGATGGCCTCGTACGGTCTCGGTTCCAACAGCCGCGTGCGCGGCGAGCGGTCGCGCAATCTGCTGGGCTGGCAGCCGCAGGGACCGTCCGTGCTGGCATGGATCGGGAACGACATGCTGCAGCCGCCGCACGCCACGGCTGCTTGATGCAGCTCAGCAAAACGGCATCTGTGTGCGCTAGCGAACGGTGCTTTTGCCCGATCGGGAGTATGATGGCTTTGCTTGGTTGAGACGCACTGCCGTGAAGTTGGCGGCATGTTCGATCTTCCAGCAGGTCAGCCGGTCGCCTCAAGGATCGGCACCAGATTTCCGCCGCGGGCGCGCTTGCGCCATGCGGCTGCGCACTGCAACTCCAGGTCGCGGTGTGAACTGCGAACCCCTTCAAGGCCGGCGTTAGCCGGTCTTTTTTTTGCCTGTCGTTGCCGCCGCCGCGCCATTCACCGCCACCTGTCCGCCATTCGCCGAAGCGCAGTTTTCGCGCGCCTGAAATCCGCGTATCTTGACGATCAATTCACTTCAAGGGGCGACCGTGAAACCTGAACCCGCTTATTACCGCCGTACCCAGCTGCTGTGGGGCGTGCTGCTGATCGCCGTCGGCGCCGTCATCCTGCTGGACCGGCTCGATGTGATCTATCTGCATGATTACTATGCACTATGGCATTATTGGCCCCTGATACTGGTCGTCTTCGGTCTCAACAAGCTGGTCGCGCCCGTGTCCGCCAAGCAGGTATTGAGCGGCCTGTGGCTGATCTTCTTCGCCGCGTGGTGGTATGTGTCGTATGAAGAACTGTGGAACTTAAGTTTCTACAATAGCTGGCCAGCCTTGCTGATCGCCTGGGGCGTGGGCCTCGTGCTGGAACCGCTGCTGAACAAACATTTTATTGCCTACCGGGAGTCCGAGCATGAAAAATAGACCGCCGCTGCACTCGCCATCGCAGATCGTGCTGGGCGTCATCGTCATCGGCCTGGGGCTGCTGTTCCTGCTCGATAACCTGGGCTTCATCAATGTGCGCTACACCTTCCGCTTCTGGCCCACCATCCTCATCATTTTCGGCTTGCTGAAAATATCGCAAAGCCATACCCGCTCCGGCTACATTCTCGGCGGCGTGATGGTCTTGCTGGGCTTGAGCTGGACCTTGAAAGCCATGGGCTTGTTCTATATCAACTGGAGCATGCTGTGGCCGCTGCTCATCATCGCCGCCGGCGTGGCCGTCGTGTCGAAATCCTTGCCCGGCGCACAGCAGCGGCAGCGCCGCCGGCATTTTGCCGCACCGCCCGGCGGCACCGCTGCGCCAGACGCCTTCGGCCAGCCCAGGAATGGCGCCGTGTCGCTGGACAAGGACGCCGCCGAGGCCACTGCGGCGCCCGGCGCCAGCGGGCAGGCGGACGACGACAGCATCATCGAAGTGACGGCCATCCTGGGCGGCTACGTGCGGCGCGTGTCGTCGCAGCGCTTCAGGGGCGGCGATATCAACGTCATCATGGCGGGCTGCGAAATCGACTTGCGCCAGGCATCGATCGAAGGCGAAGCCGTGCTCAACGTATTTGCCCTGTGCGGCGGCGTCACCATCAAGATTCCGCCCGACTGGAGCGTGGTGCTGCAGGGCACGCCGATCCTCGGCGGCTTCGAGGAAAAGACCATCGTGCCGCCGAACCAGAACAAGCGCCTGTACGTGACGGGTTACGCCATCATGGGCGGCCTGGAAATCCGCAACTAGGCGCGCATGTCCGGACCCTTGTCGAAGCGGCGCGGCGCCGTGGTGGTGTTCCTGGTGTGCGTCGCGCTGGGCCTGGCCCTGGCCGCCATCCTGGCCAGGGCGGCCCACGCGCCGTGGATTAATGCCGTCCTGCTGGTGGTGCCCGCCACGCTCGTGTATGCGATCGGCTCGGGTTTTTCCGCGTTTTACCTGTGCCGCGCCTACCCCTTGCATGCCCGCCATCCGCTCGCCATCGCCGGCGTGATGGGCGTGGCGGCCCTGTTCGCGGGCTTGCTGTGGGCGACCCTGCTGCAGTTTCTGAACAGCGTCAGCCTGTTGCTGGAGCAGCACTGGCTGGGCGTGGACCTGACGCAATCGCTGCTGGCCCTGTTCTTCGGCCTGGGCGCGCTGCTGTATTGCCTGGCCGCCGCCGTGCATTACCTGCTGCTCGAATTCGTGCGCGCCAGCATGGCCGAGCAGCGGGGCCTGGAAGCGCAGCTGATGGCGCAGGAAGCGCAACTGCGCATGCTGCGCACGCAGATCGATCCGCATTTCCTGTTCAACAGCTTGAACTCCATCAGCGCCCTGACGTCTATCGATGCGGCGGGCGCGCGCCAGATGACGGTGCAGCTGGCCAGTTTCTTTCGCCAGAGCCTGAGCCTGGAAGCGCACAAGCACATTACGCTGGAACAGGAACTGGTGCTGATCCGCCACTTTCTCGCCATCGAGCAAGTGCGTTTCGGCGCGCGCCTGCAAGTGACGGAAAGCATCGACACCGCCGCGCTGGCGTGTCTGTTGCCACCCATGCTGATACAGCCGCTGGTGGAGAATGCCGTCAAGCATGGTATCTGCGGCTTGACGGAGGGCGGACTGATCGCCATCGAGGTCCGGCGCGCGGGCAGCCTGCTGCAGATCGCCGTGCGCAACCCCGTCGATGCGGATCAGGGGCCGGCGCGCGGCAATGGCGTGGGCCTGGAAAATGTGCGCCAGCGCCTGGCCGGCGCGTATGCTCACGAGGCAAGCATGCACTGGGGCCGGCGCGACGGCCATTTCGAAGTGATGATTTCCATGCCGGCGCAGACCGGCGACACGGAGGAAGCATGATGCAGGCAAGAATGCGCGTGGCCATCGTCGATGATGAATTACTGGCGCGCAGCGTGTTGCGCGAATACCTGGCGCGCCACGACGATATCGACATCGTGGCCGAATGCGCCAACGGCTTCGACGCCGTCAAGGCGATCGCGGAACTGGAACCGGAACTGGTGTTTCTCGACATCCAGATGCCGCGCCTGGACGGTTTCGAGGTGGCCGAGCTGGTCGGCGCGAAGACCAGGCTGATCTTTGTCACGGCCTACGACCAGTACGCCTTGAAGGCGTTCGAATGTCATGCCCTCGATTACCTGCTGAAGCCGTTCAGCGAACAGCGCTTCGAGCAGGCGCTGGCCCATGCGCGCGCCCACCGCAGCTTGCCCGAGGCTGTGCAAACGCTGGCGCGCGAGGCGGCCACGCGCGCCGCGCCCCTGGACCGCGTGCTGATACGCGATGGCGCCAAGGTCCATGTCATCGCCAGCGCGCGCATCGATTACATCGAGGCGCAGGACGATTACATCAGTATCCGTTCCGAGGGCAAGTCCTACCTGAAAAGCCAACGATTATCGGAGCTGGAAACCCAGCTCGATCCCGCCAAGTTCCTGCGCGTGCACAGGTCGTACCTGCTCAATATCGACGGCATCCGCCGCATCGAGGCGGCCACCAAGGACAGCCACGTGGCCATCCTGCGCGACGAGACGAGGATACCCGTGAGCAAGGCGGGCTACCAGAAGCTGAAGTTACTGGTTGGCTAGCTGCACATCCCACCACGTGGGCAAGAGCTGCCGTATTTCCGGGCGTGAAAAGCGGTCGTCGATCAGGTACACGACGCCCTTGTCCGACTGCGTGCGGATCACGCGGCCGGCCGCCTGCACCACCTTCTGCATGCCCGGATACAGATACGTATAGTCGTAGCCGGCGCCGAAGATGTCGCCCATGCGCTGGCGGATCTGCTCGTTGACGGGATTGATCTGCGGCAAACCGAGGGTGGCGATGAAGGCGCCGATCAGGCGCGCGCCGGGCAAGTCGATGCCTTCGCCGAAGGCGCCGCCGAGCACGGCAAAGCCGATGCCGCGTGTTTCCAGGCCGAAACGGCCAAGGAATTGCGCGCGGGCAGTATCGTCCATGCGGCGCGGCTGCTGCCAGATGGGCACGTCGGGGTAATGCTGGGCGAACAGGGTGGCCGTCTTTTCCATGTAGTCGAAGCTGCTGAAGAAGGCCAGGTAATTGCCCGGCGTTTCCGCGTATTGTTTCGCCATCAATTGCGCGATGGGCAGCAGCGAGGCGGCGCGGTGCTGGTAGCGCGTGGAAATGGTATCGGCCACGCGCACGGACAGTTGTTCCGCCTGGAACGGCGATTCCACGTCGACCCAGGCCGTGTCGGCCGGCATGCCGAGGGTGTCGCTGTAGTAATTCCACGGGCTCAGGGTGGCCGAAAACAGGGCCGTGCTGTGGCTGGCCGCGAAGCGTTCCTTGAGAAACGGTGCCGGCACGATGTTGCGGATGCAGACGGTGGAGCCCGTGTCCGTCTTGCTGACGTCGAACAGCGAATGCTCGCCGAAACTCTCCGCCAGGCGGTTGATCAGCAGCACGTCGAAATAAAAGCGCTGCAAGTCCTCGTCCAGCGCGGCAGCGTTCTCGGCCATGTAATCGCCGATGGCCGTGGCCACGCCTTGCAGCGCGCCAAAGAATTTGTCGGGCAGGGCCGCATGCACGTGGTAGTCGCCATCCTGCTCCTTGAACAGGGCCGTCCACTGGCGCGAGAGGCGGTCCAGCGGCTTTTTCAAGCCTTCGGGCGCGAACTTGCGCAGCATTTTGAGGTCGATCTGCGCCAGTTCGGCCGAATACATGCTGCGCGCGCGCGACACCATATTGTGCGCTTCATCGACCAGCACATTGACTTTCCAGTCGTGGGCCAGGGTCATGCCGTACAGCATGGCGCTGAGGTCGAAATAATAATTGTAGTCGCCGATGACGACGTCGCTCCAGCGCGCCAGCTCCATGCCCAGGTAGTAGGGGCAGATACCCTGCTGCAGGGCGATGGCGCGCACGGCTTCCTTGTCCAATATCAAACCGCTGGCCAGCGCCACTTCGCGCGCCAGCGGCAAGCGGTCGTAAAAACCCTTGGCCAGCGGACACGATTCGCCATGGCACGCTTTGTCGGGATGCTCGCAGGCACTGGTCTTGGCACTCAGTTCCAGCACGCGCAAGGGCAGCAGCGGCGCGCTCTCCTTGAGGATGGCGCAGGCGTCGAGCGCCATCTGCCGGCCCGGTACCTTGGCGGCCAGGAAAAACAGTTTATCGAGGCCATGCGCGGCCGTCGCTTTCAACATGGGAAACAGGCTGCCCACCGTCTTGCCGATACCGGTCGGCGCCTGCGCCAGCAAACCGCAGCCGCGGCTGCTGGCCTTGTACATGGCTTCGGCCAGCTGGCGCTGTCCCGGGCGGAAGTCCGCGTGGGGAAATGCCATGCTGGTGAGCTGCGCGTCGCGGCTGGCCCGGTGCGCCATTTCCTGCTCGGCCCAGTCGAGGAACAGCGCGCAATGCTGCTCGAAGAACAGGCGCAGCGCTTCGGCCGTGCATTCCTCGTGCATGACCGTTTCCTTCTGGCTGGCGATGTCGAAATACACGAGCGCCACGCGCAGCATGGGCAGGTTCAGCTGCTGGCACAGCAAGTGGCCATAGATGCGCGCCTGCGCCCAGTGCAGCTGGCGGTGGTTGGCGGGCATGGCGTCCAGCTCGCCCCGGTAGGTCTTGATTTCTTCCAGCTGCCGGCGCGCCGGGTCGTAGCCATCGGCGCGGCCCCGCACGTGCAGGGGGCCGAAGTCGCCGCACAGGCTGATTTCGCGCTGGTAATCGTCGTCGCGCCGGCCTGTGACGGTGGCGTGGCCGGCCATGCCTTCCTGCGCCGTGGGCGAGGGCGTGAAACGCAGGTCCAGGTCGCCTACCTTGGCCGTGAATTCGCACAGGGCGCGCACGGCGATCGTGTATTTCATGCACCCTCCCATTGCAGATAGCACACGCTGACGGGCATGGCGTGCTGGGTGCAATAGGCGATCCAGCGCAGCTGGTTGTCTTGCAGGCGGTCGCCCGGACCCTTGACCTCGATCATGCGGTAGCGCCGTTCCGTCGGCCAGAACTGGATCAGATCAGGCAATCCGCTGCGGTTGCTTTTGATATCGAGCAAGATGCGTTCGAACGCCTTCTTCAGGTGCGCGGCTGGCATGCAGGCCAGCGCCAGGTCCAGCAAGCCGTCGTCGAGCACTTCCCAGCTGACGAAGGGCGAGACGATGCCGTGCTTGGCGGCATGCGTGGCGCGGATGGCGGCGTGGTAGCCGCCGTCGTCCAGCAGCGCCAGGCAAGCGGCGAAGTCCGTGCTGCGGCGCAGGTAAAAATCGGCGCTGTGCAAGTCGGCAGGGCCACGGTGGAACGGGTGGAAGAAGGCGCCCGGCATGGCCTTGAAGATGGCGGGCCAGCACAGCAGGCCGAACAGCGAGTTGATCAGGGTATTTTCCACGTAGTACACGGGGGCCTCGTCCTGCATCAGGTGCTGCCGCACCACGCCTTCCACGTAGTACGCCTCGCTTGGATACGGCAGCAGCAGGTCGATGCGCTCGACGCTGGCGGGGGCGCTGGCCGCCTGCTTGGCCTGCCCCAGCTTGCGCCGCAAGCGGGGCGCCATGCGCAGCAGCAATTGCTGTTCCGCCTCGCTTTCCGGCGCGGCCAGGGCGATCTCCAGCCGCTCGTACGCCGCTTGCGGCTGTTCGTCTTTTTCCAGCACGCGGATGGCGCGGCCCCGCGCGCCCGGATAGCGGCAATCGGCATAGGCGCGGTAGGCGGCGGGCCAGTCCTGGCATTTCTCCAGATGCTGGGCGATCTGGAAACGCAGCTTGTCGCGCCGGCTGGCCAGCCAGGTATTATCCTCGGGCAATGGCAGCGCCGCCAGTTCCTGCAGCACCTCGTCCGCCGGCGCGCTGTCGTTGTAGCGTTCGCGGCACTGGTGCAGCACTTCATAGTGCTCGATATCCTGGCGCGTGCGAAAGCCGCGCGACTCGGGCGAGAATTCCACTTTTTCATATTGATACACACCGAGGTCGGACAGCACGAATTCCGACCAGTCCTGGTGATAATTGCCAAAGTAAATCAGGCGCAGGCGGTCGCACAGGGGCTGCAGGCCGATGCGGTACAACACGTCGCCGGAGGCCGGATGCCAGACGGAGAACGGTCTGTTTTCCCCATGCTGCCCGCGCAAGGCTTCCAGCTGCTCGGCCTTGCGCGCCGCCTTCAGGGATGGGGCGAGATCGAAAGCCTGGGCGATTTCCGCTTTCAACAGTTGCTCGAACAGTTCTTCGAGCGCAATGACGGGATCGGCTTCCACCCATGCCAGGGCCAGCAAGGGCAGGGCGGCGGCGCGCGTGTCGCCGATTTCCGGGTAATTGAGCTTGCTGGCGCGAAATAGACAGCCCTTGCGCATGACGAGGCGCACGAACAGGGCGCGCGACGGCTGCGGCAGTGCGCCGAAGTCGGCAATGAATTGCGTTTCCTCAAGACTCAGCAGATCGGCGTAACGCGCGCCGATCCAGCTCAGCACGTCCTGGAAATTATCCAGATAGTACAGGGGATTTTCCAGGACTCTCAACATGGGGATGGGAATAGGGCAAGTTGCAAGGTGACGGGTTTTACTGTGTTTATATACAGTTTAAACCTTCCGCCGCCGCTTGCCCAGCGATTTTATGTTCAGTCAGCCGTGCTGTAGGCAAAACAGCTGTCGAACTTTTCGTACGGAATGAGTTCGGCGCGCAGGCGGGCCAGTTCGATATCGGTCAGCAAGCCCCGGTGCGCTTCCTTGCGTCCTTTCGGCAGCACCACCTCGTAATCGAGGATGTCCCTGGCCAGCAAGGATTGCAGCACGTCGGCTTGGGGCACCGTCAGGTAGCGCGCATGCGTGACCAGGGTGTTGGCCAGTTGCTCCCTGAATTCGTCGTCGCTGACCTCGTTGTAGGTATCCTGGTCCGCCATGCTGTTTAATAACATGTGAAACAGGAAGTCCTGCAGGTTTTTCGCCAGGTATTGCGCTTCATTCTGGTCGTGCCACAGCAGCACGACGGGCATCTCGCCATCGTGCTGGCCTGAAGCGAAAAAACAGTAGTGGTCGCCCGCGCCCGTTTGCGCGAACGGGATGAAGCGGTAGGCGGGATCGATTTGCCGGTAATCGTCCGCGTCCAGCAAGGTTTCCGCTGCTTCGGCAACGGCCTTGATATTGAGCAATTCGAAATCGTCGGCATGCAGCAGCAGGGTGGGTTTATCCTTTAATGTGGGATAGACCAGCTTGTACCAGTCGGGACCATATTCGCCCACGGCCAGCATGCCGTCGCGCTCCAGTTGCCGGTACAGCGCGGGATAGGTGAAGCCGTGTTGCTGTTCAATTTCTGCCAGTGTCATGTTTGCCCTATTCAACGTGATTCATGTGGGCATGATAGCCGAGGCGATGTCTGGCACGCTTCACGGCTGCAATGATGTGCATAATTAATAAACATTTTAGTTTACTTATCTGGCATGACCACGTAGTCTTGCCAGACACTATCCGTCGAGCTCGCATGAAAAACTTCATCCTGATTTCCGCCGCCTGCCTGCTGGCGCTGCTGTCGACCATCGGCGCCTCGCTGCCATATCCGATCCTGCCGCCTCTTTTTGCGGCCGAGGCGCCGAACGCCTTCAACAATTTCCTCGGCTTGCCGTCGAAATTACTGTTCGGCCTGGCGCTGACGATCAATCCGCTGGGCTTGCTGATCGGCTCGGCCCTGCTGGGCCCCTTGTCGGACCGCTACGGCCGCCGTCCCTTGCTGATGCGCACGGCAGTGGGCGCCGCCATCGGCCACGCCATCACGGCCTGGGCGCTGGTGATCCAGTCCTACCCGCTGTTCATCGTCGCCCGTTTCATCACGGGTTTGCTGGAGGGCAACGGCGCCGTGGCGCGCGCCATGCTGGCCGACCAGCTGACGGGACCGCTGCGCCTGCGCGCCATGTCGTGGTTGAACGGCGCGTTCTACCTGGGCTGGCTGGTGGGGCCGATCTTGGCGGGCGCGACCCTGCATTGGGGCGTGACGGTGCCGTTCTGGATCGCCGCCGCCGCGCTGATGCTCGTCGCCGTGCTGGTGGCCGTGGGCTTGCCGCGCGAAACGCCGTCGCTATTGACGACGTCGTGGTGGCAAGTGGCGCGCGACCGCCATTCGCTGAATCTGCTGCGCCATGAGGAGCTGCGCACCCTGTTCATCGTGCAACTGGCGTTCACCTGCGGCGTGGCCAGTTTCTATGAGTTCTACCCGCTGTGGCTGGTCGAGACGGCCAATTACCATGGGCAGGCGATTGCCTGGGTGAACGTGGGCCTGTGCGGCACGATGACGATTACGTCGCTGCTGGCGGGCGGTCCCAGCCGGCATGCGCCGCTGCTGCGCGCCAGCTGGTATGCCTGCGGCGTGGCCTTGGCCGTCGGGATTTTGGCGCTGGGCAACATATGGGTGGGCATCGTCGCCATCGTGCTGTTCGGCATCCCGAATGCGCTGTACAACACGGTGATACAGGGCTGGTGCGCCGAGCGCTTCAGCGTGCACGGGCAGGGCGCCGTGATGGGCTTGCTGGCCACCACCTTTTGCATCGCCAATATCGTCGTGGCACTCAGCGGCTCCGTGCTGACTCTGATCGACACGCGCCTGATCCTCGTCGCGGGCGCCTGTTCCGCCGCCTGGGCCGCGTGGCGCATGGCGGCCTGGCGCCGCCAGCTGGCAGGTAGAGTTGACGCGAAAGCCGTGGCATGAATGCGAGCACGTCCGGGCAAACGCTGTTCCTGCTGAAGATGCGGGGGCCGCAGACGGCGCAGCAACTGGCGGCCTTGCTCGATATCACCTCCATGGGTGCGCGGCGCCAGCTGGAAGCGGCGCAGGACAAGGGCCTGGTGGCGTTCGAGGACGTGGCCGACAAGGTGGGACGCCCGTCGCGGTGCTGGCAACTGACGCCGGCGGGCCACGCGCGCTTTCCCGACCGCCATGCCGACCTGACCCTGGAATTGATCGCGCAAGTGAAAACCCTGTTCGGCGATGAGGGCCTGGACAAGTTGATCGGCGCGCGCGAACGCGGCAGCGAAGCGGCCTATGGCAAGCTGGTCGATCCTCGGCTTGATCTGGCGCAAAGGGTGGATAGCCTGGCCCGCGCGCGTGATGGCGAGGGCTACATGGCCCATGCGGAACCGCAGGACGATGGCAGTGTCTTGCTGGTGGAAAACCATTGCCCGATCTGCGCGGCGGCCACGGCATGCCAGAATTTCTGCCGCTCGGAGCTGGCCATCTTTCAGCGGGTATTGGGGGACGATTGCACGGTGGAGCGCAGCGAGTATCTGCTGCAGGGGGGAAGGCGCTGCGTGTACCGGATCGTGCCGGTGAATGCGTCGTCGGCCGGGTAGGTCGGATTACGCGCGGCGTTGCCGCGCTAATCCGGCCTACATCGTTACTTCTTGGCAGCCTTCGGCTTGGCGGCAGGCGCCGCCTTTTCAGCCGCAGCCTGCGCGCCGGCCGTGGCTTTTTCCGTGGCCTGCGCCACTTGCGCGCTGGCCTTGGCGATCTGCTCTTCCACGGTCTTCACGGCCTGTTTCGTGGCCTTGGTCACTTGTTCGTAGCCGAGGAAGGCGTTGTCGATGGCGGCCTTGACGATGGCCACGGCGTTTTCCGAGCCAGGCGGCACGTTCTTCGTGACGTCGTAGATCAGGGCGCTCAGATTGCTTTTCGCTTCGGCCACGTGGGCTTCGGCGGCCGTGGTGAATTCCGTGTGGATTTCCTTGATGATGTCGTCGAGTTGCTGTTTATACGCCTTCGCGCCTGCCACGCCCGGTTGCAGCTGGGCAGCGGCGGCGGCCATGGCGGCCTTCGGATCCTTGGCCTGGCTGATTTCCTTGCCGGCGGCAAGGCCATCCTCGATGCCGGACTTGGCGGTGGCCATGTTCAATGCCAGCACCTGTTCCACGCCTTGCACGGCCTTGGAAGTGAGGGTGTTGAAGGTCATCAGCTGGAATTCAAACAGGGCCTTGGTGGCCGATGCGAATTGTTCGGGATTCGTAAACATGTGGTCTCCTCGGTTTGAATAGATACGTTCTTATCGTTCCATACTCTTTCGACGCCGCAATGCCATCGCTTGATCTCAAGCCGGTGCCCCGTGTGGTCATGGCCCCATTATTTAACAAGCGCCGGTTTTTCGCAACGGCTATCTTTGTACGGTCCCGAGGCCAGTTCCCAGCCAAATCCCAGGGTGGACTGGGCGCACGACAGGGTGCCGTCGATCTTGCTGCGCCACTTGTACCAGGGGGGCGGTCCGGCCGAGGCGTATGCGCAGGCGGCCAGCAGGGCCGTGGCGATCAGGTATTTCATAAGTGCTCCGAAAGAATAGCCTGCCGGCATTGTAGCGTGCCTGCAGCTCAGGGCGCGGGCGATTGCGGCGCCACGGCGGGCAGCTGCAGGGTGAAGGTGGTGCCGCTGGCGTCACCGGTGCTGCTGGTGGCGTCGATATGGCCGCCCAGCACGCCCGTGACGATGTTGTGCGCCACATGCAGGCCCAGGCCCGAGCCGCCCGAACCGAGCTTGGTGGTGAAGAAGGGGTCGTAGACATGCACGAGGTCGTCGGCGGCGATGCCCACGCCCGTGTCGGCGATGGACAGGGTGATCGTCTGCCCGTCGTCGCTGCCGCGCGCCGTGATGGCGATGCTGCCGCCGCTGCGGCCTTCGAAGGCATGGCGCAGGCAGTTTTCCAGCAGGTTGCTCAGCACCTGGCCCAGCGGACCGGGATAGCTGTCCATGGCCAGACCGTCCGGCACGTCCTGCGTCAGGCTCAGGCCGGCGGCCTTGAGCGGCGTGGACAGGGGCAGCATCAGCTCGGCCACGAACTGGCGCAGCAGGAAGTGGCGGCGCTGCGAGCTGGCGCGGTCGACGGCGATCTGCTTGAAGCTCGAAACGAGGTCGGCGGCGCGCTGCAGGTTGCGCAGCATGATGGCGTCGGCCTCGCTGGCCTGGGTCAGGTAGGCGCCCAGTTCGGAGCGGCGCAGGCCATCGAGGAAACTGGCCTGGATTTCGCGCGTGCGTTCGGCCATCGTGGTGGCCACCACCAGGCCGTTGCCGATCGGCGTATTGAGTTCATGCGCGATGCCGGCCACCAGCGCGCCGAGCGCGGCCAGCTTGTCGCGGCGCACCAGTTCTTCTTGCGTGATGGACAGGTTTTCCAGCGCGGCAGCCAGTTCGCGGTTCGCCTGTTCTGATTGTTCCTTGGCCTGCGTCAGGGCCGCCGTGCGTTCGGCCACCAGTTCTTCCAGGTGGGCGCGATGGCGCTGCAGCTCGCGTTCGTGGCGCATGCGGCCAATCGCGATGCCGGCCAGGTCGGTGGCCGTGTCGATCAATTCCAGGTCGCGCGCATCGGGCTGGCGCACGTCGCGGTAGTACATGGCGAAGGAGCCGAGCACGGCGCCATCCTGGCCGAAGATGGGGCGCGACCAGCAGGCGCGCAAGCCGAACGGCGCGGCCAGCTCGCGGTAGGGCGCCCACAGCGGGTCCTGCATGATGTCGCTGACCACCACCGGTTCGCGCAGGAACATGGCCGTGCCGCAGGAACCCACGCCGGGGCCGATGGCCACGCCTTCGAGCAGGGCCATGTACTCGGGCGGCAGGCTGGGGCCGGCCGCGCTGTGCATGTGGACGCCGTCGTCGTCGAGCAGCATGATGGAGCACAGCACGCCGCGCGACTGGCCTTCGATCAAGAGCAGCAGCTGGTTCAGCGTGGGGACCAGGGGCGCGCCCTTGGCGACCATTTCCAGCAGGGCGCTCTGGCCCGAGCGCATCGCTTCGGCGAGGTTGCGTTCGGTCAAGTCGATGATGCGCGCATGCACGAGCTGGCGGCCCGGCACGGACAGGCGCATCAGGCGGATTTCGCAGGCGATCGGGTGGCTGTCGCGGTGGCAGCAGCTGGCGCGGAAGACGACGATCTTGCCTTGCAGGGTATCGCGGATCTTTTCTTCCAGCAGTTGCGGCGAGGCGCGGCCATCGCTCTGATGTGTGGGGAACAGCGGCTCCATGCCGCCTTGCAGCAGTGCGGCCAGCGGCATGCCGAACAGTTCTTCGGCCAGGTGGTTGGCGTCGATCAGCAGCTTGTTGTCGATATCGAACAGCAGCACGGCGTCGGGCGAACCGGCCAGGATCGAGTGGTAATTGACTTCCAGCGTTTGCGGATGCACGGGGCGCGGCGGCGTGGCGGGCGTGGCGAAGGGACGGGCGGCGGGCGCCTCGGCCTTGTGCAGTGCCAGTTCCATGAGAATTTTTTCCGCCACATCGCGTGCATTGAAGGGCATCTTGATGTAGTCGGAAGCCCCGGCGCCCACGCTGCGGCCCTGTTCCTCGGCGCTGGGGGTGGCCGACATCAGCAGCAGGGGCACGCTGTGGCGTCCGCCCGCATTGCGCAGGCGCATGCAGGTAGCGCCGATATTCGTGCCCGCCAGGGCCGCGTCGAGCAGGATCAGGTCCGTGCCGCCGGCCGCCAGTTCCACGCCTTCGTCGATATCGCCCGCCAGTCCCGTGCCCAGGTTATGCCGGTCCAGCACATACAGCAGTTCGCGCACTTCGTTCGGCGAATTGCTGACCAGTAGCACATTGGCCCGGTCGGTGATGGAAGAAATCAACTGGTTCATGGTGTCGCGCCCTTACGCGGTTCATGGGCCTAGTATTACATCAAGGCAAGTAGGAGTAAACGATAATTCTTGATGATCAAAAGCAATCTGTTCACGCCGCATTTTGCGCTGCCGGTGCCGCGTCCAGGGCCGCGCGCGCCTGTTCGATGCGCGGGTAATTATCCTCGATCCAGTCGACCAGCACGGCCAGGCGTTCGGCCGCCTCGCGACCCAGCGGCGTGAGGCTGTATTCCACCTTGGGCGGTATCACCAGGTAGGCCTGGCGCAGCACGAAGCCGTCGCCCGCCAGCGCTTCCAGGGTTTGCGCCAGCATCTTTTCGCTGACGCCGCCCACTTCGCGGCGCAGTTCGCTGAAGCGCCGCGTGCCGCTCAGCAGCAGTACCAGCACCAGCACGGCCCAGCGGCTGGTCAGGTGGCTGAGCACGGCGCGCGACGGGCAGGCGGCCGCCAGCAGGTGCGCGCCCTGGTTCTGGCGGGCGAGGGCGGCGCGCAGGCTGGCGCCGGGAGTGTCTGTGGACATGATAGTTGGCCTTCAATGTGAGGTAATTCATACTTACCAAAAGGTACGTACTTACAATAAGTAAGTAATAGTCCTATTATAGGGTTTTACGACCCACCCTCCAAGGAGAAATCATGATCGTCATTACCGGCGCCACAGGCAATCTGGGACAGCACGTCATCGCCAATCTGCTCAAATCCGTCCCCGCAGCCAATATCATCGCCGCCGTGCGCAACCCGGCCAAGGCCGCCGACCTGGCCGCCAAGGGCGTGCAAGTGCGCCAGGCCGATTACAACGATGGCGCCAGCCTCGATGCGGCATTCAAGGGGGCAACGAAAATCCTGCTGATCTCGTCGAGCGAAGTGGGTCAGCGCGCGCAGCAGCACCAGAACGTCATCGATGCGGCCAGGCGCGCCGGCGTTTCCCTGCTTGCCTATACCAGCGTCTTGCGCGCCGATACGTCGCCGCTGGGCCTGGCCGCGGAACACGTGATCACGGAAGCGTCCATCCGCGCGTCCGGCCTGCCGTACACATTCCTGCGCAATGGCTGGTATCTGGAAAACCATACGGAGCACCTGGCGCCCGTGCTCGAGCATGGCGTCGTGCTGGGCGCGGCGCAAAGCGGGCGCTTCTCGTCCGCCGCGCGCGCTGATTATGCTGCCGCCGCTGCTGCCGTGCTGGTCGCGGCCCAGCCGCAAGCCATCTATGAACTCGCTGGCGACCACGGCTTTACCCTGGCCGAGTATGCGGCCGAAGTGGCGCGCCAGTCGGGCAAGGCGATCGTCTATAAAGATTTGCCGCAGGCGGACTTCAAGGCGGCGCTGGTGAGCGTGGGCGTGCCGGAAGGCTTTGCGGACCTGCTGGCCGATTCCGATGCGGGCGCGGCCAAGGGTGGCCTGGAAGACCACGGCAGGCAATTGAGCGCGCTGATAGGCCGTCCGACGACGAGCCTGTTTGACGCCGTGAAGGCGGCGCTGGGCAAATAAGGGGAGGGTGCCGCAGGTTGGGGAAACCGCGCGGCATTCTGAAATGAAAAAAGCCGCAAACTCGTGAAAGTTTGCGGCTTTTTTGCGAATTAGGTAATGGTGCCCACGAAGGGACTCGAACCCCTACACCCGAAGGCACATGGACCTGAACCATGCGCGTCTACCAATTCCGCCACGTGGGCACTGATGCTGCTACTACTCTACTACTGCTATATCTCACTACTGTACTGCGGACTACAACGAAAACGACTCGTTGCTGGTGGTGCCCACGAAGGGACTCGAACCCCTACACCCGAAGGCACATGGACCTGAACCATGCGCGTCTACCAATTCCGCCACGTGGGCATTGTGCTGCTAACTGCGATACTGCCTTGCTACTTTACTGCGGATCACAACAATCGACAACTTGTTGCTGGTGGTGCCCACGAAGGGACTCGAACCCCTACACCCGAAGGCACATGGACCTGAACCATGCGCGTCTACCAATTCCGCCACGTGGGCATTGTTACTGCTTGCTGCTTGTCGCTGCATGTTCTGCAGCGAGGACAAAATCATAAGGGCTGGCGCGCATTCGGTCAATCAACATTTTGCACTTTTCTTCAAGAAACATGTTTTTTTGCTTGAAAAGGGCTGCTCCCTATGAAAAAGGCGTGAATTTGCCTCTTTTTTCAGCGTTTCTTGCATGTTCCTGTCTGTCGGCAGGCCGTGCTGCTCGACTGCGGCAGTGCGACCGGTAAAGTTATGTTGGCGGGAGAGGGGGGGATGTCTGGCGCGGAAATGAAAAAAGCCGCAAACTCGTGAAAGTTTGCGGCTCTTTTGCGAATTAGGTAATGGTGCCCACGAAGGGACTCGAACCCCTACACCCGAAGGCACATGGACCTGAACCATGCGCGTCTACCAATTCCGCCACGTGGGCACTGATGCTGCTCTATTACTTGTTGCTTGCTACTTTTACTGCTCGAGTACTTGTTGCAAAATAAATTTACAGCAATTCTGCTATTATAGCGGCTTGAAGAGTTTTGCGCCAGATGAGCTTTCGCTCCATACTGCACATCAACCCTGTACCGCTTTCCTGCAACTGCATTCCCGTGAAGGTTTGTCGCTGCAAGAGACCGAGATTATAGAGCAATATTTGCCGAAGTCAAATGCATTGCGCAGCTTTTCTCCTTTTTTTCATCGGCGGGGCACTTGTTCGGTTTCCGCTACGCTGTCCGTTAGGCAAACCAAGGCGTCCTCCGGTACACTACCGGACATCACCGTGTCAATATTGACGGTGATGTCATCGGTCTTTGTCTTCCGTTTGATCACTGTCAATAACAACTATAGAAATACTTTTGAGCCAAAATACCCACACCATCCCCAGCCGGGAGGACATTCTCGGCATATTCCGCAGCGTCAACGCGCCTCTCGACCCGCAGTCTCTCGGGAAAACGCTGCAAGTGCATGCCGATTCCATGGATGTCCTGGTCCGTCGCCTGAAGGCGATGGAGCGCGACGGCCAGCTCAAGTCTGACGCCAGCGGTGTTTTCAGCCTGGCCGACCAGAGCGCGCTCGTCGCCGGTCGCGTCATGAGCCACCGCGACGGCTTCGGCTTTGTCATTCCCGACGACGCCAGCGCCGACCTGTTCCTGCCCGAGAAAGAAATGCAGAAAGTACTGCATGGCGACAAGGTCATGGCCCGCATCGTCGGTACGGACCGCCGCGGCCGCCCGGAAGGCACGATCGTCGAAGTCACGCAGCGCGCCAACACCCACGTCATCGGCCGTTTGATCCAGGAAAACGGCACCTGGGTCGTGGCGCCGGAAGACCAGCGCATCGGCCAGGACATTCTCGTCACCGGTTCGGTGGGCAATGCGAAGGCCGGCCAGATCGTCAGCGTCGAGCTGACCGAGCAACCCATGCGCTTCAAGCAGCCGGTCGGCAAGATCGTCGAAGTGCTCGGTGCCCTGGATGATCCCGGCATGGAAATCGAGATTGCCGTACGTAAATTCAACGTGCCGCACATCTTTTCCGCCGCCGCCCTCAAGCAAGCTGAAAAACTGCCGTTCGAAGTGCGCGCCGCCGACCTGAAAGACCGTGTCGACCTGCGCGACGTGCCATTGGTGACCATCGACGGCGAGGACGCGCGCGATTTCGACGATGCCGTGTATTGCGAACCCGTCAAGATCGGCCGCGCCAACTGCTTCCGCCTGATCGTGGCGATTGCCGACGTCAGCCATTACGTGAAGCCGAACGACGCGCTCGATATCGACGCGTTAGAGCGCAGCACGTCCGTCTACTTCCCGCGCCGCGTGATCCCGATGCTGCCGGAAAAACTGTCGAACGGCCTGTGCTCGCTGAACCCGGCCGTCGACCGTTTGACCCTCGTCTGCGACGCCGTCGTCAGCGACAAGGGCGAACTCAAGGCTTACCAGTTCTACCCGGCCGTGATCCACTCGGCCGCGCGCCTCACGTATGATGAAGTCGCCGCCGTGCTGGGCAACACCAAGGGACCCGAAGCGGCACGCCGCGCGGACATCCTGCCGCACCTGCAGAACCTGGAAGCCGTCTACCGCGCCTTGCTGAAAGCACGCACGGAGCGGGGCGCCATCGACTTCGAGACGACGGAAACGTATATCGTCTGCAACAGCGCTGGCAAGATCGAAAAGATCATCCCCCGCACGCGCAACGAAGCGCACAAGATCATCGAAGAGTGCATGCTGGCGGCCAACGTCTGCGCTGCCGATTTGTTGCTGCGCAACAAGCATCCAGGCACCTACCGCATCCACGCCAGCCCGACCAAGGAAAAGCTCACGCAAGTGCGCACCTTCCTGAAACAGGTCGGCCTGAACCTGACGGGCGGCGACACGCCGTCGGCCTCCGATTACCAGACCCTGATGCAGCAGATCAAGCAGCGTCCCGACGCGGCCCTGCTGCAGACGATGCTGCTGCGTTCGATGCAGCAAGCCGTCTACAGCCCGGACAATATCGGCCACTTCGGCCTGGCCTACGAGGCGTATGCCCACTTCACCAGCCCGATCCGCCGCTATCCCGACCTGCTGACGCACCGCGCCATCAAGGCCATTTTGCAAGGCAAGAAATACGAGCCGAAGCTGTCCGATAAGGTCGTGCTGAACACCAACGTGTCGAACGCCACGCGCAAGCAGCAGGCGAAGGACAAGGCTGACGGCAAGCCGAAGAAGACCGATTTGACCATCTGGGACGCGCTGGGCGTGCATTGCTCGGCCAATGAGCGCCGCGCCGACGAAGCGTCGCGCGACGTGGAAGCCTGGCTCAAGTGCTACTTCATGCAGGATAAACTGGGCGAAGAGTTTACCGGCACGATCACGGGCGTGACCACCTTCGGCGTGTTCGTGCAGCTCGACACCCTGTTTGTCGAAGGCCTGGTGCACGTCACCGAGCTGGGTACCGATTACTTCCAGTACGACGATGCGCGCCATGAATTGCGCGGCGAACGCACGGGCAAGCGTTATCAATTGACGGACCGTCTGACGGTGCAAGTGGCGCGTGTCGACCTGGAAACGCGCAAGATCGACCTGCGCCTGGTCACCGATGCGGAACTGGCGGGCGACGAAGCGCCAGCCAAGCCGAACGGCGGCGGCAAGCGCAAGGGCGAGAAGAAAGCCATGGTCAAGCCCGGTCCTGCGACCGAGCAGCGCCATGAAATCAAGGCCGGCGGCAACAATGGCGGCAAACCCGGCAATGGTTCCGGCGGCCGTTCCAACGGCGCCAAGCCCGCAGCCAAGGCCGCCCTGAAGGAAGCCCCCAAGACAGCCGCGCCGAAGCGCAGCAAGAAACCAGCCGCGGCACCTGCCGCGGCGGCACCACGAGCAGCAAAAACTGTATCTGCATCAAAAACAAGCAAGAAGAAACGATAAACAATGAAGAATAAAATGATTTTCGGCTTCCACGCCGTCACCTCGCGTCTGCGTCATGAAGCGTCGTCCGTGGAAGAAATTTTCGTCGATGCCAGCCGCGTCGACGGCCGCATGAAGGACATGATCGCCGCCGCGAAAGCGGCCAACGTGCGCGTCATGCCCGTCGATTCGTCGCGTCTCGATAAAATCGTCGGCACGCGCCGCCACCAGGGCGTGATCGCGTTTGCGTCGCAGCTGTCGCTGGCGCGCAACCTCGACGAGCTGCTGGACGCCATCGACGGCCCGCCGCTGCTGTTGATTCTCGACGGCATCACCGACCCGCACAACCTGGGCGCCTGCCTGCGCGTGGCCGACGGCGTCGGCGCACATGCCGTCATCGTGCCGAAGGACCGCGCCGTGGGCCTGAACGCCACGGCCGCCAAGGTCGCCAGCGGCGCCGCCGAAACCGTCCCGTACATCACCGTGACGAACCTGGCGCGCACCATGCGCGAACTCAAGGATCGCGGCATCTGGCTGATCGGTACGTCGGACGACGGCGAAAAAGGCCTGTACGAAGCCGATTTCACGGGCCCGACGGCCCTCGTCATGGGTTCCGAAGGCGAAGGCATGCGCCGTTTGACGCGCGACACCTGCGACATCCTCGTCAGCATCCCGATGTTCGGCTCCGTCGAGAGCCTGAACGTATCGGTCGCCTCCGGTGTGTGCCTCTACGAAGCCCGCCGCCAGCGTATCGCGAAAGAAGGCTAAAAAACGTCCAGGGCGGCGTTGCATTGCCTCGCCGTACTTGCGTACTGTCTTCGGCAATGCGCCTTGCCCTGAACGTTTTGTAGCGCTTCTTTGATCAATCGCCGCCCTTGAGGCGGCGGTTGTTTATCTGCCTCTCCGGCAGCACGCCGCCGAATACGCTACCATTTGCATTCCACCTTATCCATTTTCATTATGTTCCACCACCTGCGCGAAGACATCAACAGCATCATCGAACGTGACCCGGCCGCCCGCAATGGCTGGGAGGTGCTGACCTGTTATCCGGGCCTGCACGCCATCGTCATGCACGGCTGGGCGCACTGGTGCTGGACGCGGCACATGAAATGGGTGGGGCGCTTCATTTCGTATATCGCCCGCATCATCACGGGCATCGAGATCCATCCCGGCGCCGTCATCGGCCGGCGCGTCTTCATCGACCATGGCTTCGGCGTGGTGATCGGCGAGACGGCCGTCGTCGGCGACGATTGCACCATCTACCAGGGCGTCACCTTGGGCGGCACCTCGCTGCACAGCGGCAGCAAACGCCATCCGACGCTGGAGCGCGGCGTCATCGTCGGCGCCGGCGCGCAGGTGCTGGGCAGTTTTACCGTGGGCGAGTACGCCAAGGTCGGTTCGAACGCCGTGCTGCTCAAACCCGTGCCGTCCGGCGCGACGGCTGTGGGCAACCCCGCGCACATCGTGCAAAAGGATGTCAGCGCCTTGCGCGAAGGCAGCACGGCGCATTTGTTCGCCGCGTATGGCGTCACGCCCAACGGCGACGATCCGCTGTCGAAAGCCCTGCAGGGCTTGATTACGCACGCCGTGGCGCAGGAGCAGCGCATCGAGACCATCCTCGCCACCCTGAAGGCGGCGGGCATCTGCTGCCAGGGTGTGCCCGAGTGTGATAAATTCGATTCCGAGCAAATGAACAAGCTGGTTGATTAAGGATACAGGCATGAATACTGATGTGACGGCAGGCGAAAAAAGCAATGACAATCCGAATCTGCTCGACCCGTTCGAGATCCGCGTGCTGGCCGTGCTGGCCGAAAAGGAAGCGCTGACGCCGGACAGCTATCCGCTGTCGCTCAACGCCTTGACGAACGGCTGCAATCAATTGTCCAGCCGCGATCCTGTCATGGCCCTGTCCGAGGAAACCGTCTACGACGTGCTGCAGCGTTTGATGCAGCGCAAATTCGTCAACGGCATCACGCAGGCGGGCGCGCGGGTCGCCAAGTATGAACACCGCATGCGCATCAAGTGGTCGCTGGAACAGGATAAACTGGCCATCCTGACGATCTTGATGTTGCGCGGCTTGCAGACGGCGGGCGAAATCCGCAGCCGCAGCGGCCGCGTGCATGAATTCAAGTCCGTGGCGGAAGTGGAATCCGGTCTGCAGTTCCTGATCGACAAATACCCGCCGCTGGTGGCCAAGCTGGCCGTCGCCCCCGGCGCCAAGGAGCCGCGCTATGGCCACTTGCTGGGCGGCGAGGAAGCGCTGGCGCAGATCGAGACTGCGGCCGGTTTCGCCGGCGCCGTCAGCGCGCCGCAGCAGGGCAGCCGCGTGGCCCAGCTGGAACAGGAAGTGCTGCAATTGCGCAGCGACTTCGATGGCCTGGCGGCGCAGTTCGAGGCGTTCCGCAAGCAGTTCGAATAAGCGGTCTTCACGCATGAGTTTTTCCTTCCTGTGCCGCGCCTGCGGCGAGACCCACACGGGCATGCCCAGCTTCGGCGCCGATGCGCCGTGGCTGTACGAGCAGATGGCGCCCGCCGAGCGCGAAACGCGCTGCCAGCTCGACAGCGACGCCTGCATCGTCGACGAAGAACACTGCTTCGTGCGCGCCACCATCGACATCCCCGTGCATGGCTCGGCTGACCCATTCAGCTGGGGCGTGTGGGTGTCGCTGAGCAGCGAGAGCTTCGATGCGTGGGATGCCTGTTTCAATGACGCCAGGCGCGCGCACATCGGCCCCTTCTTCGGCTGGCTCAGCACGCAGCTGCCCGTGTATCCGGCTACCCTGAACCTGAAAACCCGCGTGCACCTGCGCGACGACGGCATGCGCCCGTACCTCGAGCTGGAGCCGACCGGCCATCCGCTGGCGGTGGAACAGCGCGATGGCATCACGGCCGAGCGGGTGGCCGAGCTGTATGCGCGGCTCGTGCATGGCGCGTGACAGGGGCCGCGCCCTGTCGGTCCGGCCCCGTTTCCGGTATCATTCGGCATGAAAAATATTTCCTTCCAACCGTTTATCATTGGTGTCGCTGGCGGAAGCGGCAGTGGCAAGTCCACCGTATCACAGCAGGTGCTGGCGTCGTTCGGCGCCGACATGGTCTCGGTCGTGATGCAGGACGACTACTATTGCGACCAAACCCATCTTTCCCCTGAAGTCCGCCGTCAGCAGAACTACGACCATCCGCAGGCGTTCGAGTGGCCATTGCTGGTGCAGCACATCCAGGCCTTGCGCAATGGCGAGGCGATCGAGATGCCGGAGTACGACTTCACGCTGCACAACCGCTCCAGCAGGACGATTCCCGTCAAGCCGGCGCCGGTGATCGTGATCGAAGGCCTGTTTGCCTTGTATGACGAAGACCTGCGCGACATGATGTCGCTGAAGATCTTTGTCGACACCGCCTCCGACGTGCGCTTCATCCGCCGCATGCAACGCGATATCACGGAACGCGGCCGTTCCGTGGAAAGCGTCATCGAACAGTACCTGGAAACGGTACGCCCCATGCACAAGCAATTCATCGAACCCACCAAGCGCAATGCCGATGTGATTTTGCCGCACGGCGCCAACGGTCCCGCGGTCGACATGATCACGGCCAAGGTGGCCAGCGTCATCGGCCGCCTGAAGCCGGCCGGCTGAAATTGGCCAGTTGGGGTAGCCCGCTGCCTCAGCGCTCCCCCATCGACTCCGAAAACGTCTTGGTGATCGGTTTCGTCAGGTAGCGCAGCACCGTCTTGCGGCCCGTGTTGATTTCCACGGTGGCTGTCATGCCGGGCTGGATCAGGATCGGCTCGCCATTCTTGCCCATCAGATTGCGCCCGCTGGTCTTGATCTGCACACGGTAGTAGGGCTGCTCGTTGCCCTTGTTGTCTTCACTTAAGGTGTCGGCGCTGATGTAGCTGACGGTGCCGCGCAGACGGCCGTAGATGCCGTAGTCGTAGGCGTCGAGTTTCACGGCCGTGGGCAGGCCCGGCTTGATGAAGGCGATGTCGGCCGGTTTCACTTTCGCCTCGATGATCAGGTCATCGTCCGTCGGCACGATCTGCAGGATTTCCTCGCCCGGCTTGGCCACGCCGCCCAGGGTGGTGAGCCGGACGTTGCGCACGATGCCGTCCGTGGGTGCGTAGATGTCCGTCGAACCCAGCTGCTCCTTGCGTTGCGTCACCGTCTGCAGCACGCCGGCCAGGTCTTCCTGGGCTTTCACCAGGTCCGTCTGGCTGTCTTGCAGGTATTTGTTGCGCCGGTTGGTGATCTGCGCCTGGATGTCGACCACCTGCCGCCGCAGTTTCAGCACCTCGGCGCGGCTGACATCTCCCGTTTCCAGCAGCGGCAGATTCATTTCCAGCTCTTCCTTGATCAGCTTCATGGCGCTGTCCAGCGAGCCCACTTCCGCCTGCACGGCGCCCTGGCGCTTGCTGAACAGGGCCAGCTGGTTGGCGCGAAATTCCGGAAACGCCTGCAGTTCGGGCGGGAACTTCGGCGCGCCGCCAAACACCTCGGCTTGCAGGCGCGCCACGGCCGCCTTCAGGCCGGCCGCCTTGGCCGTGCTTTCCAGGTAGCTCGTCTCGGCCCGCGTGCGGTCGAAACGGGCCAGCAGTTCGCCCTTTTTCACCACGCTGCCTTCGTGCACGCGCAGCTCGGCCAGCACGCCGCCGTCGGCCACCTGGATGATCTGGTTGCGCGAACTGGCGATCACCTGGCCGTTGGCGCGCGTGACCTGGTCCAGCTCCGCCCACGACGCCCAGGCGATGACACCCGCCAGCGCCGCCGTGCAGCTCCAGATCAGCACCCGGCCCCGTTTTGCTTCTTCCTTCGTTTCGACCTTGGCCAGTTTCATGCGACGGCTCCTTGCGGTGCGGGCGCGGCCACCGGCGCCGTTGCGGGACTGGGTACGGCCTGCGGCTTGCCCGACAGCTTGGCCAGGACAACGTCGCGCGGGCCGTCCAGCAGCACCCGTCCCGCCTGCAGCACCACCAGGCGCTCGAGCAGGGGCAGCAGGGCGTTCTTGTGCGTGGTGGCGACCATGGTCACGCCTTCGGCGGCCAGTTCGCCCAAGAGTCCCACGATGCGCGCTTCCGTCTTCGCATCCATGGCGCCCGTCGGTTCGTCGAGCAGCCAGATGCGCGGCTTGGCCAGCAGCAGGCGCGTGACGGCGATCAATTGCCGCTGGCCGCCCGAGACGCCCCGTCCGCCCTCGGTAATGGCCAGCGCCAGTCCCCGCGGCTGGCCCAGTATCAGCTCGATCAGGCCCGTGCGCCTGGCCGCCGCCAGGATCGCTTCCTCGCCCGGGTCGGCCAGCCCCAATAGCAGGTTGTCGCGCAGGGTGCCGCTGAACAGCCGCGTTTCCTGCGGCAGGTAGCCGACCATTTCGCGCACCACGGCCGGCGCCAGCAGGGCCATGTCGACGTCGCCCAGGTACACCTTGCCTTCGGCCGGCTGGTACAGGCCCGAGGCCAGTTTCAGCAGGGTGCTCTTGCCCGAGCCGATGGCGCCCACCAGGCCGAGCCGTTCGCCGGGGCGGATGGCCAGGCTTTCCACTTCCAGCGCCACCTTTTGCGCGCCGCCGTACGTAAAGCGGATGCGTTCGAAGCGCAGTCCCGTATCGAGGCTGCGCGGCGTCAGCGCGAACTGCGCGTTGTCGGCCTCGTTGGGCAGGCTGATGACCTGTTCCAGGCCGTCGATCGAGGCGCGCGCATGCGCCCACTGCACCATCACGGCGGGCAGCTGCACGATGGGCATCAGGGCGCGGTTGCTGATGATGGTGCAGGCCATCAGCGCGCCCATGGTCATCTGGTTCTCGGCCACGAACCATGCGCCCATGGAGATCAGCGCCACGTTGGTCAGCTGCTGGAAGGCGGCCGTGATGTTTTGCGACAGGGCCGCATAGTCGCGGATATTCTGCTCCGCGTGGCTGCTCTCGGCCACCAGTCCGGCCCAGCGCGCCTGCATCATCCATTCGGCGCTGCTGCCCTTGAGCGTTTCCACGCCGTCGACGGCTTCCACCAGCAGGCCCGCCTTGCGGTTGCTGGCGTTGAGGTTCTTGCGCGTGTGGTTCTCGATGACGCGCTGGAACATCAGGCCGCACACCAGGGCCAGCGGCAGCGCCACCAGCGGCACCACCACCAGCCAGCCGCCGATGATGGTGATCATGGCGAGGAAAATCAGCGCGAAGGGCACGTCCGTGAGCACGAACAGGGAGGTCGACGTGAGCACGCCGCGCACCATTTCAAAGCCTTTGACCTGTGCCGCCAGGGTGCCGACGGAGGCGGGGCGCGCCTCCATGCGGATGCCCAGCATGCGCTGGAAAAACCACTCGGACAGCTCATGGTCGACGTCATTGCACGCGTGGTCGACGATGCGGCTGCGTACCTGCTTGAGGATGAATTCCAGGCCGATCGACAGGGCCACGCCCACCACCAGCACCCACAGGGTGCTGAAGCTCTGGTTCGGAATCACGCGGTCGTACACCTGCATGGAAAACAGCGAGGTGGCCATGGTCAGCAGGGTCACCAGCGCGGTGGCCAGCACGGCGTCGACAAACACGCTTTTCTTCAGCCACAGGGCGTTGCGCACGAGGCCCAGGGCGCCGGGGCGGGCGCCGCTTTTCTCGCTGCGGCGCGGCAGGCCCACGCAAGCCAGGCCGGTCAGCGATTCCAGCTGCAAGGCGCGCCCGTCGATGCCTTCGCCGCGCCAGGCGCCGTCGGCGCCGCGCGACTGCAGCAAGCCCCAGCCCGTGCTGGCGCTGTAGACGGCGAACGGCAGCTCGCCCGGCGTCGGCTCGTGCAGCGGGCGCGCCGCGCCATCCAGCCCGGCCGCCTGCCAGATGGCGGTCAGTACCGTGGCGGGCGCGCCGCTGTCGTCGACGTCGTCGAGCTGGCGCTGCAGGTCGGCCAGCCGCGCGGCCGCCACGTGCTGGCCCGTCAGGCGGGCGGCCCGTTCGATGAGTGTCAGCAAGCCATGTTTGATGGAGGTATCCACGCTGTCTCCTGTGTGCATCATGTCGGTGTCAATTCGCGCGCGCCATGCCTGCCGGCGCCGTGCGCCCGGCCAGGGTGCCCGTTTGCGCGGCCAGCCGCAGGCTGGCGGCAATCGCCTGCGCGCGCGTGTCTTCCAGCGAAAACCTCGCCTGGGTCGCTTCGCGCACGGCGTTGAGCACGTCGTTCCAGCTCTTGCGGCCGATCACGTACTGGCGCGCATACGATTCGAATACCTGCGTCGAGGTGGTGCTGGCCTCGCCCGCGTTGTCCAGACGCTGGCGGCTCGCCTCGGCCTCGTTCCAGTCCAGCGTGAAGCGCTCGCGCACGTCGCGCTCGGCCGCATCGTGCGCGGCGCGCGCGCCTTCGCGCCGGGCCACGGCGGCGTCCACCCCGGCCTTGGCCGACAGGCCGGCGCCCGGCTGCGCCTGCAGCACCAGCATGGCGCGCGTGCGGTTGTCGGCATTCACGCCGCCGGTGGGCTTTTCCATACGCAGCACCAGCTTCGGCATGTAGGCCGAGCGCTGCAGGGTGATCTCGGAATCGGCTGCCTGCGCCTCGAAATCGAGGCGGTGCAGGGTGGGGGAATAGTCGATGGCCTGGCGCATGACCCGTTCCAGGCTGGCGTCGGGCAGCGGTTCGCCCACGCCGATGCCCGCGCCGGTGACCAGGCGCACCGGTTTGCCGGCCAGTTGCGACAGCTGCGCCAGCGCGTTTTCCTGCGCCTGGCGCGCGTTCGATACGTCGTTGGCCGCCTGGTAGGCGCGCGATTCTGCCAGGCGCTGATCCGTTTGCGAACTGACCGACTGTGCCACGCGGCGCTTGATCATGTCCAGCAGGCGCTGGTGCTCGGCCAGGCCCTCTTCAGCCGAGCGCATGCGCGCCGTCTGGCGCAGCGCCTCGGTGTAGGCGGCGATCACGCGCAGCGAAAGGGCCAGGCGTTCTTCCTCGATGGCCGCGCCGGCCGCGTCGACCCGGCTGCCGGCGGCATCGATGCCGGCGTCGATGCGCCCGCCGCTCCACAGGGGCTGCTCGATGCGCACCACGCCGCCCGTTTCCCGCGAACCCGTGGGGACTTCTGCCGACAGGCTGGGGAAGCGCTGCCACTGGGCGCCATCGAGGTCGGCGCGCGCGGCCGCCTGCGCCGAGCGCTTGCCCTGGACGGCGGGATGGCTTTGCAGCGCCTGCTGCAAGACCTGGTCGAAACTCCAGGCCGTGGCGCCCTGGGCATGGGCGAAGGACGCGATGGATGCCATGGCCATGGCCGCCAGCAAGGCCGCGCCACGTGGCAGTACAAACAATGCTGGGAAACCGCGTAATCTCATCCCGTATTTTTCCGGCCCAAGGCCTGATGCATTTCAAGGTATGGGCGGGAGCGCGCTGCCGCACGCTCCCGCTGCCTTGCCAGGAGCGGCGCCTGGCGTGGGACGGTGTCAGACCAGGAAGTTGGCCGCCGTCAGCTGCGTGATGTTCACGCCGCTGAGCAGCACCAGCGCCGTGTCGATGGCGTTGGCGTTGCTCAGGTCACTCGAGTGATACACCGTCACGGCGCCGCTGTTTTGCGCATCGGCGATGACGATGTAGCCCTGTCCCGACAAGACGCTGTCGTCGGCCGCGATGGCGCTCGCCGCCGCGCCGATCGACACGGACGTGCCGTCGAAGATGAACAGGTTGTTGTTGCTGAAGTCCGTGCCCACGTTGACGCCCACGGCCACCGATGCCGTCAGGTGGGCGATGGCCGACATGTCGATCACGTCGCCGCCGGCGGCCGGCAGGCCCGTGCTGAAGTCGGCCACCGTCAGCGGATTGTGCAGGGCGTTCTGGCTCAGCACGAACAGCTGGCTCGCGTCCGTCAGGTCGGCCTGCGCCTGGGCCGCCGCCGCCGCCGCGGCATCGGCGTTCGCCGCCACCGTTAGCGAGCTGGCGTCCGTCAGGTCCGCCTGCGCCTGCGCCTGCAGGGCGGCTGCCGCTGCCGCATCGGCTGCCAGGTGCAGGGCGTTGGCGTCCGTCAGGTCGGCCGTCTGCGCCGCCGCCAGCGCCGCCGCCGCTGCCGCATCGGCGGCCTGCGTGAGGGCCACGGCATCGGTCTGGTCGGCCAGCGCTTGCGCGGCGGCGGCGTTGGCCGCATCCGCATTCGCCACGACGGCCAGGGCGCTGGCGTCCGTTTGCGCGGCGAGGGCGTTCGCTTGTACCAGGGCGATGTCGGCCGCCTGCGCGTCGGCTTGGGCCTGGGCCGCCGCCGCGTCGTCCGCATACGCGGCGTTCGCATTCGCATGCGCCTGGGCCGCCGCTGCTGCCGCGCTGGCGGCGGCTGCATCGTCCGCCTGCGCCGCTTGCAAGGCCAGCAGGGAAGCGGCTGCCTGCGCCTGCGCCAGTGGCGCCGCGGCATCGGCGGCATGGGCGGCCAGCGCGGCTGCCGCCGCATTGTTGGCGTTCAGGGTGGCTGCCGCAGCCGCCGCATCGTCGGCCTGAGCCTGCTGCGTCAGGGCCAGCGAGGCGGCGGCCTGGGCGGCAGCTGCCGCGGCCGCGTCGTCGTCGTTCTGCGCCGCGGTGGCCGCTGCCAGTGCGCTGGCCGCCGTTGCCGCCGTGCTGACGGCCAGGGCGTCGGCGGCGATGGCGGCCATGTGCGCGGCGGTGGCGGCGGCGGCATTGGCCGCTGCCTGATTGGCGGCCGTGTCGTCGGCCTGCGCCGCCTGTGCGGCGAGCAGCGCCGCTGCCGCTGCTGCGGCGCTGGCGGTTGCCGTGGCGTCGGCCGCTGCGGCGGCCGTGGCTGCCGCTTGCGCGAGCGCCGCGGTGGCGGCGGCATCGGCCGCCGCCTGGTCGTCGGCGACGGCGGCGTTGTGCGCGGCCTGGGCGTTGGCCGCATTGGCCGCTGCCAGCGCGGCTGCCGCGTCATCGGCTTGCGCCGCCTGCGTGGCCGCCAGGGTAATGGCTGCCGCGACGGCCGCTGCCGCTGCCGCTGCATCGGCGTCATGCGCGTTTTGCGCCGCCAGCTGGGCGGCTGCCGCCGCGGCGGCGGTGGCGGCGACGTCGGCGTCGGCGGCCAGGGCCGCGTCGAGCGCCAGCTGCGCATTGGCGGCGGCTATGGCGGCCGCTGCCGCCGTGGCGTCATCCGCCTGGGCATTGAGGGTGGCGGCCATGGAAATGGCCGCTTGCGCTGCCGCAGCTGCCGCGGCGGCATCGGCGTTTTGCGCTGCGACGGCCGCCGTATGCGCGGCCGCCGCATTGGCTGCCGCGGTGGCGGCTGCCGCATCGTCGGCCTGGGCCGCCGCCAGTGCCGCGTGGGCGGCGGCCGCATTCGCATTGGCCTGGGCCGCGTCATCGGCCGCGCTCTGGGCGGCGAGAAGGAGGTTCAGTTTCAGCGTCCTGTCATTGTCCGCATCCGTGGCGTTGACATCGGCCGTCACGGCGGCGTTCAGGTTGGCGATGGCCGCGTTCAGCGCGGCATGGGCATCGAGGGCTGCCGTGTCGGCCAGTTGCGCGGCCAGGGTAGCCGCCGCCGAGAGGGCCGCCGTATGCGCGGCATTGGCGGCGGCATCGTCGGCGGCCAGCGCCGCGCTGGCGGCTGCCAGTGCGTTGTTGGCCGTCGTGGCAAGGGCCGCCAGGGCGCCATCGGCCAGCAAGGCCGCATCGGAAAGGAGCTGGGCCGCCGCCGCTGCTGCCGCCGTGCTTGCCGCCGTGGCGTCGTCGGCCAGGGCGGCATTGGTGGCAGCGAGCGAGGCGCTGGCAGTCAGTATCGCCGCGTTGAGCGTCGTCGTGGCGGCATTCAGGGCCGCTTGCGCGTTGCCGGCCGCCGTCGCTGCGGCGCTGGCGGCGTTGTCGTCTGCCAGGGCCTGGTTCAACGCGGCCAGCGCGCTCGCTGCCGTTGCCGCGGTCGTGCCGACGGCCAGGTCGGCCGCCTGCGCCGCCTGCGTGGCTGCCAGCGAGATGGACGCCGTGAGGGCGGCGGCAGCGGCGGCGATATCGTCCGCTTGCGCATGCTGCGTGGCGGCGGCCGAGATGGCGGCCACGGCGGCGGCGGCGGCGGCAGCCGTGTCGGCGGCGGTGGCGGCAACCGCGGCGGCCGTCGCATTGGTGGAGTTCAGCACGGCCGCGGCGGCGGCCGCATCGTCGGCCAGGGCCGCATTCAGCGATGCGAGCGCGTTGGCGGCGATGGTGGCGGCGCTGGCGGCGGCATTGTCGGCCAGTTGCGCCGCTTGCGCCGCCGCTTGCGAGGCGTTGGCGACGGTGGCCGCCGTGGCGGCTGCCAGATCGTCGGCGACGGCGGCGGCAGTGGCGGCGCTCGCCGTCACGGCGGCAGCGGCCGTGGCCGCCGCGTTCGCGTCCGCCTGCAAGGCCGCATTCAGGGCCGCCAGGGCATTGGCTGCCGTCGCTGCCGTCGCGGCGGCGGCGGTATCGGCCGCTTGCGCGGCCTGGGCCGCTGCCAGCGAGGTGGCGGCCACGCCGGCGGCGGTGGCCGCGAGCGTGTCGTCCAGCGCCGCCGCGGTGGCTGCCGCCTGGGAAGTCAGGGCCAGCGTGGCGGCGGCGGTGGCGGCATTGTCGGCCGCGAGCGCATTGTTGAGGGCGGTCAGCGATGCTGCGGCCGTCGCTGCCGTCGATGCGGCAGCCGCATCATCGGCCTGCGCCGATTGCGCGACGGCCAGCGACAAGGCGGCCGTGGTGGCGGCCGTGGTGGCGGCCAGCGCGGCCACCAGGTCGAGCGGATGCGCGGCCGAATAGGCGGCCAGGGCGGCGGCATTCGCGGCGTCGTTGTTGGCGATGGTGGTGAGCGCGGCGGCGTCCGTCAGGGCGGCCTTGGTGGCGGCCACGGTGGCGGCCGTCACGTCGAGCGTGTGGGCCGTGCCCAGCAGGACGGCGTCGGTGAGGCCGGCGACGGTGGCGGCGGCCGTGGCGGCCGTGGCGTTGACGGTCGCGACCAGGCCCAGGGCGACGGCGTCCGTCAGGTTGGCGGTGGTTTGCGCCGCGGTGGCGGCGGCCGCGTCGACGGTTGCCGTCAGTCCCAGGGCGACGGCGTCGGTCAGCGCGGCGGTGGCGGCCGCCGTGTTGGCGGCGGCCGTGGCGGCCGTCGAAACGGTGCCCAGTGCAACCGCATCGGTCAGGTTGGCCACGGCGGCAGCGGCGCTGGCGGCCGTGTTGGCGGCCGTCGACACGAGGCCCAGCGCCACGGCGTCGGTGAGGTTGGCCGTCGTTTGCGCCGTGGCGGCCAGCGCCGCGTCGGCCGTGGCGGCCAGGCCCAAGGCCGTGGCGTCCGTCAGCGCGGCGGTGGCGGCAGCCGTATTGGCGGCGGTGGTGGCCGCTGCGGAGAGCGTGCCCAGGGCTGCCGCATCGGTCAGGTTGGCCACATTCGTCGCCGTATTTGCGGCGGCGGCGGCGGCCGTGGCGAGCAGGCCCAGGGCAGTGGCATCGGTCAGGTCGGCCGTTGCCTGCAAGGCGGCGGCGGCGGTCGCGTCGGCCGTGGAAATGAGTCCCAGCGCCGTGGCGTCCGTCAATGCCGCCAGGCTGGCGGCGGAGGTGGCGGCCAGCGCATCGGCGTTCGAAATGAGGCTCAGTGCGATGGCATCCGTCTGGCCGGCGGTCGTGACGGCCGCGGCTGCGGCCGCATCGGCGGCCGACGAGACGAGGCCCAGGGCCACGGCGTCAGTTTGGTTGGCAACAAATTGTGCCGTGGCCAGCGCGCTTTGCGCCAGTGTATTGGCGGCCGTCAAGGTGGTGACCGCCGTCTGGGCGGCAAGTTCGGCGGCGGCATCGGCCGTGGAAATGATGCCCAGGGCGCCGGCGTCGGTCAGCGCCGCCGTCGCGGCGGCGGCAGCGGCGGCGGCCTGTGCCGCGGCAGCTGCGCTGACGGCCGAGATATCGATTCCGCCCAGCAGGGCGGCCGTTTCCGCCGCCGAGACGGCAGCGGCCGCCGTGGCGATGAGCGCATCGGCGTCGGTCAGGCCGGCCGTCGCTTGCAGACCGGCCGCCACCACCGCATCGGCGGCGGAGATGCCGGCAAGGATGGTGACATCCGTCAGGCCGGCGGTGATATCGGCATTGTCGGCATCGAGCTGCAAGGCATTGACGGTGGCCGTCAGGTCGATCACGCTGGTCTGGCCGGCCGTCACGTTGGCGGCCAGGGCGGCGAGGTTGGCCAGATTGAAGGCATTCAGGGCGACGTTGACGTCCAGCAGGCTGGCTTGGGCATTGGCGGCGGCCGCATCGGCATCGGCCTGGTCGGCCGCTTGCTGCAAGGCCACCACATCGGTCTGGTCGGCCACTGTCTGGGCATTGGCGGCATCGCTGGCGGCGGCCGCGTCGGCAGCGGCGAGGGCGGCCGCATCCGTCTGGTTGGCCGTCGTTTGCGCGGCCAGCGCGGCGGCCGCATCGGCGTCGGAAATCACTTGCAGGGCGGCGGCGTCCGTCAATGCCGCTTGTGCGGCTGCGGCGGCGGACGTGCTGGCGGCCGCATCGGCCGTGATTTGCAGCGCGGCAGCGTCGCTCAGGCTGGCGGTGACGACGGCATTTGCCGCCGCAGTGGCGGCGAGGGCTGCTGCGGCGTCAAGCGCGGCGGCATCGGTGCTGGCGGCCAGGGCGGCCGCCGCGGCAGCGGCAGCGTCGGCATCGGAAATCAGGGCCAGCGCGGCCGCGTCGGTCAGGTCGGCCTGTGCCTGTGCCGCATCCGCCGCCAGGGTGGCGGCGTCGGCGATCAGGCCCAGGGTGGGCGCGTCCGTCATGTTCGCTTGCGTCTGTGCATTGGCGGCGTTCGTTGCGGCGGCATCGGCGGCGGCCTGCAGGGCGACGGCGTCGGTGGCGTTGGCGATCGAGGCGTCCCAGGCGGCAACGCCGGCGGCGGCGTCCGCTGCCATGCTCAAGGCGACGGCGTCGGTGAGTCCCGCTTGCGTGCTGGCGGCCGCTGCCGTATTCGCGGCGGCGGTGGCGGCGATGCCCAGTGCCGCAGCGTCGCTGGCATTGGCGTCCGCCGCCGCATTCGCTGCCGCGGTGGCGGCCGCGTTCGAGGCTGCGGCCAGGGCGGCGGCATCGGTGGCGGCGGCCACGCTGGCCGCCGCGGCGGCGTTGGCGGCATCCGCATCGGAGATCAATGCCAGGGCGGCGGCATCGGTCAGGCTGGCCTGAATGCCGGCCGCGACGGCGGCATTGGCGGCGGCGGTTGCCGCCAGGTCCAGCGCGGCGGCGTCCGTGGCATCGGCCAGCGCCGTGGCGGCCGCGGCAGCGGCGGCATCATTGGCCGAGATGACGGCCAGCGCCGCCGCATCGGTCAGTGCTGCCTGGGTGTTGGCGGCGTTGGCGACGACGTCGGCCGCATCGGCGATGGCTTGCAATGCCGGGGCGTTGGTCTGGTCCGCTTGCGTCTGCGCCGCATCGGCGGCGGCGTGCGCGGCGGCGGCGTTGGCGGCGGCCGTGGCGGCAGCCGCATCGTCATTTTGCGCCGAGGTGGCGGCGGCCTGCGACACGGCGGCGGCGGCAGCGGCGGCGGCAGCCACGCTGTCGTCATTCGTGGCGGCGGTAGCGGCCGCTTGTGCGCCGGGCACGGCGGCCGCCGTGCTGGCCGCCAGCGCATCGTCGCTGGTGGCGCTATTGGCAGCGAGCAAGG